>JBFHVZ010000184.1:0-8482 GCA_041589295.1 Pseudomonadales bacterium | reverse complement strand
GAGCACCCACTGCTCAGTGCTTTTTCCAATTTAATGGCTTTGCCCATGGGGCGTTTTGCATTAAGCGATGTGCTGGCCTTGTTAGAAACCCCTGCTGTGTATCGCCGTTATGATTTAACCGAAATGGAACTGCCGCAGCTGCGCAACTGGTTGCACCAAGCGGGCGTGCGTTGGGGGCTAGACGGCAAACAACGCAGCGAACAAGGACTGCCCAGTTGGCAAGACAATACTTGGCTCGCCGGTTTTAAACGCTTGCTCATGGGTTATGCCATGGCTGGTCCCGAACCTGTGTTTGGTACCACGCCTGTGATCTCGGTAGAAGGTTTGGCCACCGAAACCTTGGGTAAATTAATGGCGTTTGTGAATGACCTAGCGGCATTTGCGCAAGCCACTAAGCAAACACAAACGGTTTCGCAGTGGGCACAATGGCTAACAGCTTGGATACAGCGTGTGTTCGCCCCAGACGACAGCGAACAACATTTAATTCAAACCTTATTCGATGCCATTGATCTCTGGGTCGAAGGCGCGCAACGGGTGAAATTTAACGACGCCATTGTCTACAACCTAATGGCCGATGCACTAAGCCAACGCTTGCAACAGCGCAGCGGCAGTCAGCACTTTATGGTGGGCAAGGTAAACTTTTGTACCTTGCTGCCCATGCGCAGCATTCCATTTAAAGTGGTGGCCGTGTTGGGATTAAACGACAGCGATTACCCAAGGCATGTACCGCCGCGCGCGTTTGATTTAATGGCCCGTCGTCGCCGTGTGGGTGATCGTAGTCGTCGTGATGAAGACCGCTATTTATTTTTAGAAGCCGTGGTCAGCGCGCGCGAAAGTTTGTGGTTAAGCTACCGTAGTCGTAACCAAAAGAGTAACGACGAACAAACGCCATCTGTGGTGTTGGCCGAACTGCTGGATTACCTCACCAATGGTTTTTATTGCCAAGGGGACGCACAGCTAAACCACGAGCAACAAGGCAAGCGCTTGTTAGCACGTATCTTTACTCAACATCCGTTGCAGCCGTTTAACCGCCAGTATTTTGATGGGCGCAGTCCGTTGTTTAGTTATCACGCCGACTGGTATCAGGTGCACAAACCCGAGTTAAACGCTTCGTTAGAAACACGCCCCAAAATCGAATTTGAAAATCCCCCTGTTCAGATCAGTCCTTCTAAGCACCTCAATACAACGCTAGAACTGGACGACCTTATTCGCTTCTGGCAAAACCCAAGTCGTTTTTATTTAAATAAAGTGCTGGATATTCATCTCGGTACAGACTTGACTCTGACCGACGAAGACGAGCCGTTCGAGTTAGACGGCTTACAACAATTTCAGTTAAAACAAACTTGGTTAAATACCCCAAGTACACAACAAGACTTACATTGGCTGGCGGCGGGTCAATTGGCGTTTGGCGAAATTGGCGAACGCCAATTACAAAGTACGTTGTCCAGCGTGGCCGATTTAAAAAGTACGGCACTGTCACTGATGGGCGAGCGCAATAAACCTATGGAGGTGCGCGTTCAATTTGAGCTTGAGTCCAGCAGGCAAAAGCAAACATTTACACAGGTGTTACAGGGTTGGCTTAAACAACTTTATGGTCGCCGCCAAGTATTGGTGTCTCCTAGCCGATTAAAGGGCCATCATGTGTTGAATGGATTAATTCAACACTGTGCGTTAAATGCCATGGGTAACAGTTGGCCCAGTTATGTGCTCGCGCAAGATCAGGGGGTTGAATTTATGCCGTTAAGCACCTCAGAAGCCAAAGCAAAGTTGCAACAGTTAGTGGACTATTGTCAGCATGGTCTACAACAACCGTTCGCTTTTTTACCCAATACCGCGTGGCAATTGCACAGCCCAGCCTTTAAAACCAACCACGAAAAAGAAGCGCAAAAAACCTTCTTTGGTGTCTCCACCCCGTACATTGACATTGCAGGCGAACGGGAAGAACCCCATGTGCAGCGTTGCTTGGGATGGCTCGACGACATTCCAGTGGACACAATAAATATGGCGCAGGCTTTGTTTGAAGATTTAATCGCCGCACAAACATTAAAATTAACGGACCTGCAAACCTTGGCCGCTGCGGGTGATTCATTGCAGAAAACACACGCACCTAAAAACGGAGAGAGCCATGACTGAATTGCTTAACCCGTTTGCTTTGCCGTTGTCGGGCGTGCGCTTAATCGAAGCCAGCGCCGGCACGGGTAAAACCTACACCATTACCACCTTGTATTTGCGTTTGGTGTTAGGCCATGACTGCGAGGCGTTATCACCCGAAAACATTTTAGTGGTGACCTTTACTCGCGCCGCCACAGAAGAATTAAGAGACCGTATTCGTAAGCGTTTAAAACAGGCCCACGACGCACTTAAATTTGATGCCTTAGCCAGCGACCCATTTATGGCGCAGCTAGAGACTTGGCTGCAACAAGATGATCGGCGCGAGCGCGCATTACAGCGTTTACACGATGCGCAACAGCTTATGGACTTGGCGGCGATTTTTACCATTCACGGTTTTTGTCAACGCATGTTGGCGCAATATGCATTTGAGGCCCGTGGCGGGTTTGAAGATCAACTCACTCTAGAAGAGTCACCGCTTATTAGCCAAGCCGTGCGTGATGTGTGGCGCAGCCAAGTGTATCCCATGGATAGCGCAACCTTGGATGTCGTACTGCAAAAGTGGCGTTCCCCTGATGCTTTAGCCAATGACATTCGTCCGTTTATCCACAAAGACGTGACGTTTTATTTAGGGAAAAATGCCGCCGCAGGCATGAAAAATGGCGATGACTTTGATGCCCTGCGCGAACAATGGTTGACCACCACGGAGCAACTTGCCCAAACGTGGATACAACAAGCGGATGACCTAAAAGCCTTATTGGAACAGCACCCGCAAAAAAATGGGCAGTTCACACGCTATTTGGACACACGCATGGCGGCTGTCACGGCTGTGCTAGAACGCCCCCACAATATAAATAAAGACGACCTAACTAAGTTCGAATATTTTTGTGCCCATAAAATTTCTGGCGCAGTTAAAAAAGGCAATACGCCACCAAGCCACAGCTTACTCACACACATGGACACATGGTGGCAATTAAACGAACAGTATCAAGCCGCGAAAACCCATTGGTTAAACCAGTGGATGATCGACATGATCGAGCAAAGCCGCAGCCGCTTAACAACCTTAAAACAGCAGCAACAATTGCTCGCACCAGATGATTTATTGACGGGTTTAGCCAACGCCATTGCTCGCGATGACGAACAGCACCTTATTCAAGCCATGCGTCAACAATTTCCCGTGGCCATGGTGGATGAGTTTCAAGACACGGATGCATTGCAGTACCAAATATTTCGTGCCGCCTATGTGTCGTCAGAGGCTGATAAAGACTTAGCCTTGCTCATGATCGGCGACCCCAAACAAGCGATTTATAAATTCCGAGGCGCGGATATTTTTACCTACATCCAAGCCAAGCACGAGGTGGACGGTGCCTACAGTTTGGATACCAACTATCGTTCGTCTCAGGCCATGGTGGATGCCGTTAACCAAGTCTTTACTCAGCACGACCAGCCATTTTTATACGACGCCGATATTCCGTTTATTCCTGTTCGCAGTGCCAACAAAGGCAAGCCACTGTATTTATCAGGTCGCGAACAACCTGCGCTAACATGGCAGGTGTTGCGCCTTGCAGAAAACGAATCTGCCACTAAAGAAACGCTTAACACGCAATTTGCCGAAGCCACCGCCGAAACCATTAGCCAGTTATTAAATGCCAGTGTACAAGGCGATGCGCAAATCGACGGTAACGCGGTACAAGCCAAAGATTTAGCGGTACTCGTGCGCAGTGGCCGCCAAGCGCAATTTATCAAAGCTGCTTTAACCGCACGGGGCATTCCCAGTGTGTACGTGGGGCGCGACAGTATTTTTGCCAGCGCCGAAGCTCACAGCTTGTACGAATGGATGTGCGCCGTACACGAACAAAGCGAACGTCGATTTAAAAATGCCTTAGCCCATCCGCTTTGGGGCATGACGCTAGATGAGCTGACACAACTTAACCATGACGAACGCCGCTGGGAAATTCAGCTCGACGCCATGCATCAAGCGCAAAAAGATTGGCAAAGCAAAGGCGTCATGACCATGGTCAGCGCTTGGTTACACAGTCGTGAGTTACCCGGCCAATGGCTGCAAGATAAACAAAATGGCGAGCGTTGCTTAACCAATATTTTGCACCTTGCCGAAATTTTGCAACAGGCGGCGGTGGAACAGCAGGGCCAACAGGGTTTGTTAAGCTGGTTTGCGCAGCAACTGGTCAACGCCAATGGCGAAAACGAAACGCAACAGTTACGTTTAGAAAGCGACGAAAACCTAGTGCAAATTACCACACTGCATAAATCAAAAGGGTTAGAGTACCCCATAGTGTTTATGCCGTTTTTGTGGGACGGTAAAGACACCACGGACAAAGTGTTTTACAACGCCGAAACGCAACAGCCCATGTGCGATATGGTGGGGGATTATCAAGCTAACATTCAACAAGAAGCCTTGGCCGAAGAAATCCGTTTGCTGTATGTGGGCCTGACCCGAGCCGTTAGTCGTTGTTATGTGGCTGTGTACCACAGTGATGATGCTAAGCAGTTTAAAACCATTGATAAAAGCGCCCTTAAATATTGTTTGTTGGGTCATGAGCGTTCGTTTGCGCAAGGCCTTGAACTACTACAACAAGTGTCGCAGCAGGAGGTACCGTCGAGCACGCCACAGTCGTGGTCCGTTGAAACCATCACGCCCTGTGTCACACCGTTTAAGGCGCAGCAGCATGACGACGATTTAGTCGTGCGTGAATTTAATGGTGAGATTCCAAAGCAATGGCGACTGGCCAGCTTTTCGTCGTTAATTAAAAAAGCCCCGACAGCACAGGCACCTCAATACGAACTGGACGACGATAATTCGGTAGAACAACCAGTTACGGTTGAAGCGTTAGATCAAACGCCAGAAGCAGAAAAAGCGCTCAACGCCTTTACCTTTCCGCGCGGTGCCCATGCGGGTAACTTTTTGCATAACCTGTTGGAAGACGTGGAGTTTACTTATGCTGATTTGGCTCGGGCTGAACAGGCTCGGGCGGATATGGCTCGGGATGATCTGGTTCAAAGTGCGGAACAGGACATAGAAACCCGAGAGCAAGCTGCGCACTTATTAGAGCGTTACGGTTTTGACGTGGACACCTGGCTATCCCCAGTGCTGGCATGGTTGCACGACATACTCACCACACCGCTGAGCTTGCATGAACCAATGAATGCTAGCGACTCGGTAGCGTCTAAAACCTTATCGTTAAGCCAACTAAGTGCTAAGCAAAAACTGGTGGAAATGGAATTTTACTTTCCGGTTTCCCAGCTTAGAGCGAGCCAACTAAACGCATTGTTGCGTCAGCATCCTTGCCTCACAGTGCCTTTTGGCGACGTAGACTTTGCGCAGCTTAAAGGCATGTTAAAAGGCTTTGTGGATTTAATTTTCGAATGGCAAGGCCAGTATTTTATTTTGGATTACAAGTCGAATCATTTAGGCGACGACGAAACCGCCTACCATCCACAAGCCGTGCACATGGCCATGGCAAAAAATCGTTACGATGTGCAAATGGTGATTTACACCTTGGCGTTGCATCGCATGTTAAAACTGCGCATCAGTGATTACGACTACGACCGACACATAGGCGGCGGTTACTATTTATTTTTGCGGGCCATGGGGCCAAACCAACGGGAGCCTTATGGACAATATTTTCATAAGCCTGACCGCGCGTTAATTGAAGCGCTGGATCAGTTAATCAGTGAACCGCTATTTAATGCGTCAGAAACCGTGCAGGAGGGCATTTAAATGTCGAATGCCTTATCCAATACTTTATCGAATTCCTTAGCTAATACGGGGCCGCGTGGCCGCCACAACCGACTGCCGAACTTCCAGCGGTTATGTGCGCAACAAACACAATTGGGTATCAGAGAATTAGACATTCAGTTTGCGCTCTTTTTAGTGGAGCAAGAACAGGCGCTCGGCAATCGCGATAACCTGAGTAGCGCTCTTGAAAGAGAGATAAAAAGAGAGATAAAAAGAGAGGTAGAAAGCGAGGTAGAAAGCGAAGCGCTAGATGCCCTAGCGGTGGTGGCGTGCTGCTTAAGTTTTGAATTGTCAAAAGGCCATGTGTGCATTGACAGCGTGACCCGTGACACAGCACCGTCAACCCATTATCAAACCTTGTTAACCAACAGCATCCCGAAAATGATGGACTGCCAAGTGGTGCATTGTGTTGATGCTTCACAAGTGACGGCGCAGGGCATGGCTCACGAAGCCATTGTTCAAGAAACCATGGCTCAAGAAGCACAAGAAACCCTTGTTCAAGAAACCAATGCTCAAAAAAACCTGGCCCGTAAGCCCATTATAATTGACGGCGGTCGTGTGTATTTGCACCGTTATTGGTTTTACGAATTTAGTTTGTATCAAAATATTCAAGCGCGGCTCACACCTGTGCCGTGGCGCATGGACCCAGCACAGACCTCTGCGGCATTACGTCAACTGTTTAACTTAAACCATAAAGATGCGGCTACCTCTGTCTCTGAGTATTCGGGTGATACAAATGTCGAGCCGGACTGGCAAGCCGTGGCTGCGTACGTGGCATCGCAATTCAAATTTGGCGTCATCAGTGGTGGGCCGGGTACGGGCAAAACCACCACGGTCATTCGACTGCTTGCCTTGTTGGTGGAAGCGTTTTTAGCCACACAAAAGCGTGCGCCCATTATGTTGTTGGCGGCTCCAACGGGTAAAGCCGCCATGCGCTTGAGTGAATCCATTAAAGGCGCAAAACAAGCGCTAGACGTGGATGAAAAAATTAAACAGCATTTGCCAGAAGAGGCGAGCACGCTGCACCGTTTGTTAAAACAAGATCGCCAAGGAACCTTTAGACATAACGCATCCGACCCGTTGCATGTGGATGTCTTAATTGTGGATGAAGCCTCCATGGTGGACTTGCCGCTTATGGCAAAGCTCATGGACGCATTACCGCAAGACGCGCAAATTATTTTGCTGGGTGACAAAGACCAATTAGCCTCAGTAGAGGCGGGCAGTGTACTTGGGGATATTTGTGGTGCAGCGGTGGCGGATCATGTGCTCTATAGCGCAGAGCTGCTTGAAAATATTCAATCGGTGTTGGGCTTTGCATTATTCGACGAAAACACAAACGAAAACGAAAACGAAAACGAAAACGAAAGCGAAAGCGAAAGCGAAGTGAACCGTGCGGAACTCGCATATCAACCAACTCAACCCGCTCAATGCAACATCGCAGATCACTTATGTCAGCTGCGAAAAAGTTATCGTTTCCACCAGCACAGTGGTATCGGCCATTTGGCCCGTGCCGCCAATGCTGGAGATTTAAATGCGTGGCAACAGGTGGCGAATAACGCGCTAGGAGCTGACGGAGAACAAACAGACGCCAATTATAACGACATAGCGATTTGGTCTGGTGCGTTAGACCAACATGCTGCGGCATTTGAAGCATTGGTGGTGCAGGGCTACGGCCCTTACTTGTCGTTGCCTCGTTTGGATTCTGCGGCTGGCGATTCGGCTGTTTTAAGTTCGTCGGTTTCAGACTCACCAGAGCTAGATGCACTTGCGCTAAAAGCCCATGAAGCATTTTCGGCGTTTCAAATTTTGTGTGCGTTGCGCAGCGGTGAATCCGGCGTCAGTGGCGTGAACCAATTGGTCGAGCGTATTTTGCAAGCACGGCAGTTAATTGCTGCACCCTCGCTGCATCATCAAACCTTTGGTCACAACACGGACGGGGCAGAACACGAACCAAGGCGAGACTGGTATCATGGCCGCCCCGTGATCATCATGGAAAACGATTACGCGTTGAATTTATTTAACGGCGACATTGGAATTGCCATGCAAGTGCCAGCGGTGGAAAGTACTGAGCGCGAAGCCAGCGATAACGGCAGCACGACAACCAGTATTAAAGTCAGCTTTGTGACCGCTGACGGTAAAGTGCGCTGGGTGAAACCATCGCGCTTGCCTAAACACGAAACCGTGTACGCCATGACCATACACAAAAGTCAGGGCTCGGAGTTTGAGCATTGTGTGATGGTATTGCCGCCGGTCATGGCCAGCGTATTAAACAAAGAACTGATTTACACCGGCATAACCCGAGCGAAACAACAACTGACACTGATCGGTGACCCCATGGTTATTCGTCAGTCCCTAAGTCGACGGGTACAACGGGCCAGCGGTCTTGGTGAACGTTTATGGGCAGGTCGTCTGCCAGCAGCAGGTGCTAAACTGGATAGTAAGTCTTTTAGCTCTGCGTCTTCTAAAACTGGGCTTTCTAAATCTGGGCTATCTAAATCTGGGCTATCTAAATCAGGTCTGTCAAAAACTGAGTCAGAACAAAAAGCAGCCGCGCCCACACAAACATCAGCTAAACCGTCGAGTAATAAAAACACCGACGGTGGCGAACAAATAGAT
>JBFHVZ010000183.1:0-8496 GCA_041589295.1 Pseudomonadales bacterium | reverse complement strand
GGTTCGCTGGGTAGCAAGGCACTTAGACGCTGACGATTTTCCCGCACATGCGCGATGTCGTCTTGCACGTGATCGCCTAAGTTTAGGCTGGCGTACTGGCCTTCACTGACACCACCATGGCGAGTGGTCATAAAGGCTTTCACATTTGCAGGGGCAGGCCAGTCAGGCGTGATTAGATCAATACTCATCGTCTTGTTGGCTCGCATCAAACCGCAGTTCATCCAACAACATGTACATGTCATCTGGCAGGTCCACTTCCCAGTCCATGAGCTCATCCGTGGCCGGATGGTAAAGCTCAAGATGCTTGGCATGGAGCGCCTGACGATTAAAGTCACGCAACACAGCACGCAATTCTGGACCAACACCCTTGGGCAGACGCACCCGGCCGCCGTACAACGGATCGCCCACAATGGGGTGCTGGATATGTGACATGTGCACTCGGATTTGGTGGGTACGGCCGGTTTCGAGCTTTAAACGCAGATGGGTGTGGGCAGCGAAGTGCTCCACCACCCGATAGTGGGTAATGGCTTCTTTACCCGACGGATGCACCGCCATTTTTAAACGGTCTTTTGGATGACGGCCGATGGGTTCATCAACCTTACCACCGCCCGTTAATGTGCCTTGCACCACGGCTTCGTATTCACGACCCATTTCGCGGGATTGTAATTGCTCAACCAAATGGTTTTGCGCTTGCAGAGTCTTGGCCACCACCATAAGGCCCGTGGTGTCTTTGTCGAGGCGGTGCACAATGCCCGCGCGAGGGATGTTGCGCAGTTCTGGACAGTGGAACAGCAGTCCGTTCAACAGCGTGCCGTCTTGATTGCCCGCGGCAGGGTGTACAACAAGGTCAGCCGGTTTGTTCAGTACCAGTATATGGTCATCTTCATACACTATGGGCAAGTCCATTTGCTGGGCTTCCCACTCGCCTTCGGCTTCGAGTTTGACCTCAATGGATAGTTGTTCGCCGCCAATCAACTTGTCTTTGGGCTTCATGGCTTTGCCATCCACCAACAATTGACCGTCTTTTATCCAGCTCTGTAATTTGGCGCGGGAAAAATCAGGGAACAATTCGGCAGCGATCTGATCCAAGCGCTTGTTGCCCAGCTCAGGTGGGACTTCGATGGACATTTGAATTTGTTCAGACATTTGGATAAAACTGCGCCTCTTGGTAAAAAAACTCTGCGGTCTGCTGCGGAAAGCTCTGAGCTTTACCGCAAAATGTGCTTAAATTAGCCGCTGAACAACGAATTATAACAGAACCCTTTATGCGAATTCTTATACTCCCTGCTTTGGCCTTGGCATTAGCGGCCTGTTCTAGCGATGGTAAACGCCCAGACGAACTCACCGAAAAAGAATATTACGAGCAAGCCGTCGAAGCCATTGAAGACGAAAACTATTTACTGGCGGTAGAAACCCTACAAAAGCTAGAAAGCCGCTACCCCTTCGGTGTTTACACCGAACAAGCCCAGCTAGAAATGATTTTTGCCCAGTATCAATCGCAAGAACTGGAAAGTGCAAAGGCAGCCGCCGAGCGCTTTATTCGCTTACACCCAGAACACAAAAATGTGGATTACGCCTACTACATGAAAGGCCTGATCACCAACCACATGGGTCTAAGTTTGGTCGAGCGCTACCTTGCCGATGAGCAAAATATGCGCGACCCGCAACCAGCGCGCGATGCGTTTTTTGAGTTTGCGGAATTAATTCGCAAGTTTCCGGCTAGCCCTTATGTTAGCGACGCACATCAACGCATGATTCACTTACGCAATCGCTTGGCACACTATGAAGTGCACGTGGGCCAGTACTACCTCAAGCGCCACGCATTTATCGCCGCAGCAAACCGCGGTAAATACATTGTCGAAACTTACCAAGGCACAGACCGTGTCGGCGACGGCCTAGCGCTCATGGTCGAAGCCTACCAACACCTAGGCATGGAAGACTTAGCCGCTCGCAGCTTAAGTGTTTTAAAGTTGAACTACCCTAAACACCCTCAACTTAAGAACGGCAAATTTGTACACAGTGGCTTTGCACATAAAGACCATCGCTCACTGCTGAATGTCGTGACCTTTGGTTTGCTGGGCTAGCGCTTCAAGTCAGCCTCCCCCTTTTTTTAGATAAAAAGCCCTCGGTAATCGAGGGCTTTTCATATCATCCCCATCTATAAAACCGTTTTGATGTCATATCCGACTACACTAATAGCAGGGTGTTGTTAACAGGGAACGGGCATGATGCGGCTTCTTATGACAGCTTTGCTTGGCCTTTTGATTGGGCTTTCGGCCTGCAGTACATTGCAGCCCATGACCCATGAGCAAAAGGTGGCAGAATTCGTGCGCCTAGTGGACGAAGCAACGCCCATTGAGCGATTGTTCGATGTGAATATTTCCGAAAACCCAAGATGGCCATTGAACGGTGATTTTAATCGACCTGACGTTAGCGCGATTCAGTTAGGTTGTGTCCGACAGTACTTTCAAAGTCAGAAAGCCAAATTTTATAAACTCGAAAAGGCCCGTTTATACGCAGAACAACGCGGGCAAAACCTAGACGAGGACATCCGCTTGTTAAAAGGCGGTTTCGGAACCCGCAGCAAAGCGTTTTTCGATGCCTTGGCAGATGGCACCCACGAAGAGTTTCAACCCGACCCGACCATGGTGCAATTACTGCTCAACCCAGAGTATTCCGAGCTGCGCCACATTCTGTTGTTAGACAGTACAGAGCAAAGCAGTGGCATTGCGAAAAACATGGCGTTTATTCTGTTTGCGTCACTGCAAAGTTGCGGGATTGAATGGCAGCAATCGTTTTGATGGCAGCCATTCCCAAAGAAAAGGTTGTTACTTACCTGCTTGCCAGCCGTTTGTGACGGGGTAGCGACGATCACGCCCAAACCCACGTTGAGTCAAGCGCACACCTATGGGTGCCTGACGGCGCTTGTATTCATTCACATCAACCAAGCGCACCACTCGACGTACATCTTCTTCTGAAAACCCTCGAGCAATGATATTGGCTGCGCTGACATCCTCTTCTATGTACAGGCGCAATATCTCATCCAGCACGTCATAGGGTGGTAGTGAATCTTCATCTACTTGGTCTGGTGCTAACTCGGCAGAAGGCGGACGTGTAATCACCCTTGGCGGAATCACCTCTTCGATGGTGTTACGGTAGTTGGACAGTTCGAAAACAAGGGTTTTGAACACGTCTTTCAATGCGCCATAGCCCCCTGCCATATCCCCGTACAAAGTGGCATAACCCACGGCCATTTCACTCTTATTGCCCGTGGTTAACACCATGTAGCCTTTTTTATTAGAGAGCGCCATAAGCAGAACACCACGACAACGGCTTTGCAGGTTTTCTTCTGTGGTATCCACCTGCGTACCTTCAAATTCGTCAGCCAAGGTATGCATAAAGGCATCGTACATGGGTTCGATGGGTAGCACTTTATAGCTAACATCCAAGCGGTTCGCTTGGTCTTCCGCATCCACCAAACTCATTTGCGAGGTGTATTTAAACGGCATCATGACTGCTTCGACCCTGTCTTTACCCAGAGCATCCACGGCGATGGCCAGTGTTAGACCAGAATCAATTCCGCCCGACAGACCTAGCAGCACGCCTTTAAAACGGTTCTTATTCACATAGTCGCGCACACCCAGTACAAGTGCTTGATAAATACTTTCTAGCCTTGGGCGCTCGGCGACGCGTTCGCCTTCGATATGTTCACACTTGCTCCCAGTAAATCTAAGAGTGACTAGGTCAGTGTGTTCTTCGTAGGTTTGGCTGGCAGCCTGCACGTGCCCTTGGGCATCTACCACAAAAGAACCACCGTCAAAAACAAGCTCGTCCTGTCCGCCCACAAGGTTTACATACACAATGGGCATATCGCCCTCTTGTGCACGGGCGCGCAATAAGTCGCGACGATGAAGGGGTTTGTCGATATGAAACGGTGAGGCATTAAGATTTAGCATGAGCCGAGCACCCGCCGCCTTGGCTTTTGCCATGGGGCCTGCATGCCATATGTCTTCACAAATACTAATGGCCGTGGGGACGCCCTTGATG
This sequence comes from Pseudomonadales bacterium, assembly GCA_041589295.1. GTDB lineage: Bacteria > Pseudomonadota > Gammaproteobacteria > Pseudomonadales > Oceanobacteraceae > Bermanella. Next base: position 4,449 of record JBFHVZ010000183.1, on the reverse strand, counting down.
GTAATCAGGTTATCGCCGCTGCCTTCGTGGAAATAACGCTTTTCATCAAAGACTTGGTAGTTCGGTAGGTGATGCTTCGCATATTCGAACAAGCAAGCGCCTTCAAAAAAGACACCCGCCATATTGTATAGCTGGCCGTCGACCCGCTTGGGGTAGCCCAGAACCATATATATGGACAACTTCGCTTGCGAAATTTGCTCCAAGGCATCATGTATACGCGGCTCTAGACTGGGGCGCAGCAGCAGGTCTTCTGGTGGGTACCCTGTCAGTGTCAGCTCGGGGTAAACAATCACGTCGGCCCCTTGGGCGCAGGCCTGTTCAGCGCTTTGAATAACCCGTTGTGTATTGCCGACGATATCCCCAACCAGCAAATTTAGCTGCGCCATACAAATCTTGAGGCTTTGCTCAGACACGACTACTACCTTGATTCGACCCTAGAAAGGCGCATATTCTCTCAGATTGCGTCTTGGGCTCAAACTAAAAACCATGTTTTCTCTGATCGACACCCGCGCCTTATTTAAGGTGTACAGTTTTTACACGACTACCCTCGCGGTGATTCTGCTGAGCCTCTACTTGCTCAACGACTCCATTGGCTTGTGGCAGCCTGCCTACCCTAAAGTCCTGCCGCTGCTATTAAGCGCTTATCTGGGCCTTGGTGGTGTCAATATCATCCGAGCATTGGCTGGGTCGTGGAGCCGTCCCCAACGGATGGCCGCAGAGGTGTTGTCACCTCACTTTTTGGCAGAGGTTTTGTTGCTGGGTGCTCTGCTGCTATTCGTTGCACCCAAGCAAGGTGAAATGGGCTTAATGTTGTTGATTACGGTAGGCCTTGCCAGCATGACGTTAACAACCCGTATGGCCTATTTGGTGACGTCCATTGCAACCTTGGTCATTCTTGGCCATTCCGTTATCAGTGATGACAGCAGCCTCGTGATTGGCAATTCATTGTTGGCCACCATGTTTTTTATGGAAACGTGGTTTGCCAGTTTGTTTAAGCATCGCTTAAAAAGCGCTGAGGTGGACGCAAAAGAACACAAAAGCGCACTCAAAAAAGCATCCCGCATGAACGACCTGATTATTGATCGCATGCAAACCGGTGTGTGTGTCGTCAAATCCAACTACGAAATACTCAGCATCAACCGCGCAGCCCAAGAACGTTTTGGCAACCTGCCTGCCGATGGCTTGCCCGAAGTAGTCTATGAACGACTACTACAGTGGCGAGAGTACAAAAAACAAAATGAAACCCCTGTCATCTTGCCTGACACTAAACAACGCCTACTGCTTTCATTTGCCGAAATCGACGAAATGACCTACGCCATTTTTATTGAGGATTTACGTGTCGTCACACAAAAAGCGCAACAATTAAAACTGGCTTCACTCGGTCGCATGGCCGCCAGCATTGCACATGAAATTCGCAACCCGTTAAGCGCCATTAGTCATGCCGCCCAGTTACTAGAAGAAAGCGATCACCTCGACGAAGATGATCTTCGTCTTTGTCAGATTATTTCCAGTCACACCACTCGAGTTGATGCCATTATCCAAAACGTTTTACAAATCAGTCGTCGCAATAGCAGCGAACCTAAACAGTTGGAAATTAGCACTTGGCTTAACCGCTTTATTCAAGACTTTAAACAACATCAATACGCCGATTTCAACATAAGTGGCCTAGACGTTATACAAGGTGCGCGTATTTCATTTGACCCGAGCCAGTTGCATCAAGTGCTTTGGAATCTCAGTGAAAATGTCATCAATCATGCTCACACAGAACAAACAGCGCCCATAGAATTTAAGCTGGGTATTAAAGAATCTGGTCGTATCTATTTAACCGTATGCGACCAAGGCAAAGGCATAGCAAAAGAACAGCAAGCCTTTTTGTTTGAACCATTTCATACCACGTCCTCAAAAGGAACAGGCCTAGGCCTGTTTATCGTCAAAGAACTGTGCGAAGCAAACCACAGTGAAATTCGTTATCATAGCGGCTGCAACGGCGGCGCTTGCTTTGAAATACTGTTTGCTCACCCACAAGCCAATGCGAAATCTTTAGCATCATGACTCAAGTACTGATCGTCGACGACGAACCCGATATTTTAGAACTGCTTTCCATGACGCTACGCCGCATGAAGCTTAACCCAACCGCAGCGCAAACCTTGGCAGAAGCTAAGCAAGCGCTGGAAGATCAAACCTTTGATTTGTGCCTAACCGACATGCGTTTGCCAGACGGTTCTGGGTTAGATTTGGTCAAACATATTCATCAACGTTTTCCGTCACTACCCACCGTTATGATCACCGCCTATGGCAGCATGAACATCGCCATCGAAGCCATAAAAAGTGGGGCATTTGATTTTCTTGCAAAGCCGGTAGAACTTGATCGTTTGCGTAGCGTCATTACCAATGCGCTTCACCTAGAGCAACAACAGCAACAAACCGATGAAGAAGCAGCCATCCCCGGTATTATCGGCCGCTCTGAACCCATTTTGTTGCTAAATCGACAAATTCGAAAAGTGGCATTAAGTCACGCGCCTGTGTTTATTCATGGTGAATCCGGCAGCGGTAAAGAGCGTGTTGCACGAGCAATTCACGAACTGGGGCCACGCTGTGATGCACCATTTATTGCCGTTAACTGCGGCGCCATTCCTTCAGAACTTATGGAAAGTGAATTCTTTGGCCATAAGCGTGGAGCATTTACCGGTGCAACCGCTAGCAAAGATGGCTTTTTTCAAGCCGCCCATGGTGGGACATTATTTCTCGACGAAGTCGCCGATTTGCCTTTAAACATGCAAGTTAAATTATTGCGCGCCATTCAAGAGAACAGCATTCGTCCTGTGGGCAGTGAAACTGAAATTCCCGTGGATGTGCGCATATTATCGGCCAGCCATAAAAACCTAGAACAAGAAGTTTTAGAAAACAATTTCCGCCAAGATCTTTTTTATCGCTTAGATGTAATCAACATCCCTGTGCCCCCCTTGCATGAACGCATGGATGATTTACCGCTATTAATTCAGCATATCCTCGAACGCTTGTGTGCTTCTTTAGAACTCCCCAAAGCCGAGCTCAGCGAAGAAGCGTTAAGCACACTGCAAAAACACCGGTTCCCCGGTAACGTACGCGAGCTCGAAAACATATTGCAACGGGCGATTACTTTGTCTGACGGTCATCTCATTCAGCCCATAGACCTGCAACTGAAACGCTTGGTGCTCTCCCAAACAGCAACCGCTGATAGCGATACAACCTCTGCGGAACAACAAGCAACACAAGAAACCCCCGAAGAAAAGGCAACGCCCTCAGCACAACACAGGCTACAAGAAGGCGAGACATTAGATCAGTACTTAGAAGATGCCGAGCGAGAAATTATTCAACGCGCGTTAACCGAAAATCGCTGGAATAAAACTGCAGCCGCAGAGCAACTCGGTATATCGTTCCGCTCCATGCGTTACCGTTTAAAGAAACTGGGCATTGATTAATCAATTTTACTAACTCGGCATTCAGTAACGACACAGGGCTTGCTACACAAAAAGTATCAAGCCCTAGTTCCTTCGCATGATTTAACAACATAACCCATCAGTCATTTTTCCTAATTTCACTAAGCAAATCTTTTCTTCTATCACAAATCGCGCTGAACTAAACGCCTCTTCAATTTAAACCCAATCACTTACAAGGAGCGTACGTGATGAAAGGTTTTTCTCGAATAGCTAATCGCGGCTTCACTTTGGTCGAATTACTTGTCAGTCTTTTAATACTGACAATAATTGTGAGCCTTGCTCCACCAAGCTATACCCAACTTATGGATCGTTTTGCGTCGGATACGTCGACGCACAGTCTAAAAAAGATGCTGACCCGAACACGCATACTGGCACTAGAAATGCGCCAAGCGTTAACGCTCTGTCCAATGACAGGTAAAGATTGCAGTAGTGACTGGTCGCAACCATTGACCATATTTTCAGATGACAATCGCAACCAAAAGTTAGATGACGAGGAGCAGCACATTCGCACCCTAGAAGAGCATACCAGCCGAGGGTATTGGCTGAAGTCGCGGGCAGCTCAGAATTTCATTCGCTTTAATGAACAGGGTCATGCTTTTAGCTCAGCCTCCACATTTATCTTTTGTCTTGATTCAGGCAGACAGGAATACGCTCGCCAAGTTGTCATTAGTTTTCAGGGACGGCTGCGCAGTGCGTCCTACTTAAATAGTCAAGGCAACCCCTATAGTCACTTTAAAAAACTTCGCTGCAACTAACCCGTTGGCGCACGCTAAGAGCTGGCGCGATCCATCCGCCATGTAAAACTGTCCTTGCGAACAGTACTACTAAGCCACTCACGCGAAATCTTTTAGGGTCTATTGACTAGGCCCTCTCTCACCTATCTCCTCTCTCCTCTATTCACCCCCTAATAAACCCCAGACACCACGATTCAAAACTGGGATGAAATTCACACTTTTTCTGGAACTGAGTC
>JBFHVZ010000182.1:0-8500 GCA_041589295.1 Pseudomonadales bacterium | reverse complement strand
AGCGCAGCGTCTCGGCCTTGAAAGTTATGCCAGTGATTTAAACCCCGTGGCAGTCATGATCAATAAAGCCATGATTGAGATTCCACCTAAGTTTTCTGGACAAGCACCCGTAGGGCCGGTTCCAGCGGGTGAAAAACAAGGCAAGCTAGTTGAGGACTGGTCTGGCGCGAAAGGTTTGGCAGAAGATGTTCGCCGTTATGGCCATTGGATGCGAGAAGAAGCGTACAAGCGTATTGGACATCTTTATCCCAAAGTGGCGATAACTGAGGATATGACGGAAGAGCGTGAAGATTTAAAGCCATACATAGGAGAAAAACTTACAGTAATTGCATACATATGGTCTCGTACTGTAAAAAGCCCTAGTCCCGCTTATAGTCATGTTGAAGTACCTTTAGCGCGCTCTTTCGTTTTATCTAGCAAAAAAGGTAAGGAAGCTTGGGTTGAACCAGTTATTGATGAAGATGATTATAAATTTGTAGTCAGACAAGGAAAAAAACCAAAAGAAGCGCTGGACGGGACGGTAGTGCGAACCGGTGGAACATGCATTATGTCCCAGACAGCTATGCCCTTTAAGTACATCCGGCAAGAAGGACAAGCCGGTCGAATGGGATCAAAACTGATGGCAATAGTTGCCGAAGGGAAAAAAGGGCGGGTTTATTTATCTCCGATAAAAGAATTAATAGATATTGCAGAAAGCGTGCAGCCAGAATGGAAGCCTGAGCATGCTCTTCCAGTAAACCCTCGTGATTTTAAAACGCCTAATTATGGTATGGCCAAATTCGGTGATTTATTCACATCGCGACAATTGGTGGCTTTAACTACTTTCTCCAATCTAGTACAAGAAGCACGAGAGAGAGTTGTAGCTGACGCAAAAGCTGCCGGAATAAAAGATGATGGAGTTGGACTCGACTCAGGAGGCACTGGTGCTACGGCCTATGGTGAAGCACTAGCTGTATATTTGGGTTTTGCAGTGGATAAAGTTTCCGACTCAGGGTCAACTATTGCAAGCTGGACTTCTCAGCGGGATACAATAAGAAGCACGTTTGCTCGACAAGCGATTCCAATGGTCTGGGATTTTGCAGAAGTAAATCCACTATCTGATTCCACTGGCAATTTCATTGGTAGTGTTAAATGGGTTGTTAAAGTCGTTGAGATGCTTCCTTCTAATTATGATGGGAGAGTTAATCAGAATGATGCGTCTACTCAGTCGATTAGTATAAATAAAGTTATTTCAACTGATCCTCCATATTATGACAATATCGGATATGCTGATTTATCAGACTTTTTTTATGTTTGGATGAGGCGCGTACTTCGAAATATTTACCCATCACTCTTTTCGACCATGGCAGTACCGAAGTCTGCAGAGTTAGTAGCAACACCATATCGTCATGGTTCTAAGGAGGCAGCCGAAACATTCTTTCTTGAGGGAATGACTCAGGCTATTCAAAACATGGCAGAGAAAGGCCATGTGGGCTTTCCTGTTTCTATTTATTACGCATTCAAACAATCCGAGACTAAAGAAGGCAGTACATCCAGTACCGGTTGGGAAACATTTTTAGAAGCTGTAATCCGGGCAGGCTTTTCAATTGATGGAACGTGGCCAATGCGAACTGAGCGAGAAGGTAGAACAATTGGCCTGGGCAGTAATGCACTGGCTTCTTCCGTTGTTTTGATTTGCAACAAACGTTCTTCGCAATCTGAGTCAATATCTCGCCGACAATTTCAACGTGAGCTCCGCGAAGACATGCCCGAAGCCCTTGAAGCGATGATCGGCGGCAGTACTGGCGCATCGCCTATCGCCCCAGTGGATTTAGCACAAGCCGCTATCGGCCCGGGTATGGCCATTTTCTCGAAATATGAAGCGGTTCTGAATCAAGACGGTAGCAAAATGAGTGTGCACGATGCACTTATTTTGATTAACCGCGCCATCACCGATTACCTAAACCCAGACAGCGGTAACTTCGACAACGATACGTTATTTTGTGACGACTGGTTCAGCCAATACGGTTGGGGCCAAGGCCAGTTTGGCGAGGCCGATACCCTCGCTCGCGCCAAAGGCACATCGGTAGACGGTGTACGTGATGCCGGTGTGATTGAATCCGGCGGCGGTAAAGTGCGCTTATTAAAGTGGAGCGAATACCCCACTAATTGGGACCCAAAAACCGATACCCGCACACCAGTGTGGGAAGCCTGCCACCAGATGATTCGCGTGCTGAACCAACAAGGCGAAGCTGAGGCCGGAGCTTTATTGGCTCGCATGCCAGAGCGCGGCGAACACATTCGTCAGCTGGCCTACCACCTATACACCCTGTGCGAACGCAAAAAATGGGCAGAAGAAGCCCGCGCCTATAACGAATTAATTGGTTCCTGGCACGCCATTGTCGCTGCGTCACATGACGTGGGGCATAGAGGCGAACAGACTGGATTGGATTTTTAAGAAGGAAAAAGAATGAGTTTAAAACCATGGCGTGAAATTGCCCGCCCTCATAAGGATGTTTTAGAAGGCACGTTTAAGCAATCTGAGTTTGCGGCTGATATTTCGCAAGTCGCTTCAGGGACTGCAACCGCAGAATATCAAGATGCCGAAAAGTTCTTCTCCCGTACCTTTATTACGGAAGGCATGCGTTTATTGTTGATGTCAGTTGCACAGCGCTTGGCAGGCCAAGGCGGTGACCCAGTTATCCAACTGCAAACCGCTTTTGGTGGTGGTAAAACCCATACCATGTTAGCGGTTTTGCATTTGGCCTCTCGCCAAGGTAGTACCGATAAGCTTGAAGGCATTCCACCCCTACTGGATGAAGCAGGCATTCATGATTTGCCCAGTGCAAAAGTGGCGGTCATAGATGGTATTAAGCTTTCGCCAAGCCAGCCACAGCAACACGGCTCAGGTAAGGAAAAGGTTGCAGCGAACACGCTGTGGGGTGAATTAGCTTGGCAGCTACTTGGTGATGAAGGTTATGCCATGGTTGCTCAGAGTGATGCCGATGGTACATCGCCGGGTAAAGAGGTGGTACGTCAGCTGGTTGAGAAAGCCGCGCCTTGTGTCATTCTCATTGACGAGCTTGTGGCCTTTATTCGTCAGTTAGAAGTCGGCAAGCAATTTAAAGCCGGTACTTTCGATAGCAACATTTCGTTTATTCAAGCGCTCACCGAAGCCATGAAAGCGGTCCCCAACGCGATTCTATTGGCCTCGTTACCAGAGTCTGAATTAGAAGTGGGCGGCACCATGGGCCAACGTGCTCTGGAATCGCTGGAAAAGTACTTTGCTCGTGTTGAATCGGTTTGGAAGCCTGTCGCCAGTACTGAAGCCTTTGAAATTGTACGTCGGCGTTTGTTTGAATCGGCTGGTGAACGTGCCGAAGTGGAAGGCATTAGCCGACAGTTCTCTGATTTTTATCGCACCAATAGCGACAAGTTTCCGCTGGAAACACAGTCGAATGTGTATTTTGAGCGCCTTTGCCAGTCTTACCCCATTCACCCAGAAGTATTCGACCGTTTATATGAAGACTGGTCGACCTTGGATAAATTCCAGCGCACACGTGGCGTGTTGCAGTACATGGCAATTGTGATTCACCGCCTTTGGAATTCTGACAACAAAGATGCGTTGATTATGCCGGGCTCTATTGCCTTGGATGACAGTAACGTTCGCAACAAGAGCATTCACTACTTACCTCAAGGCTGGGAGCCGGTGCTGGAAAAAGAAGTGGATGGCCCACGTTCAGAGCCCGCTAATATTGATGGCCACGATACCCGTTTTGGTAGCGTACAGGCTGCCCGCCGCGCAATGCGCACCATCTTTTTAGGCAGTGCCCCCTCGAATGCTGAACAAGGTGTTAAAGGCATAAACCAAGAAGGTATTTTGTTGGGCTGTGCACAGCCTGGGCAAACGATCGGAGTGTTCGAAGATGTGCTTAAGCGCTTACGAGATCGGCTGCACTATTTGTACTCGGAGCAAGATCGCTACTACCTCGATACACGGCCAAACCTCCGCCGTGAAATGGAAAGCCGAAAGCAAAATATTAATGAGCTTGAAGACCTTCACCCGTTATTGAAAGAGCGTGTAGGAAGGGTATTTGGGCGCAATCATTGCTTTGGTGGGATTCATGTTTTTACCCCGTCAGTAGACGTACCTGATGACTATGCACCAGGCCCCCGTTTAGTAGTGCTACCACCAAATGCTGCCTACAGCCGTGGAGATGCAAGACAAGCCTATGAAGCCGCTGAAGAGATACTGCGCAATCGCGGCGACCAACCAAGGCAAAAGCAAAACCGACTGATTTTCTTTGCTGCTGATTATGATGTGGTGAGCCGTTTAAAAGATGCGGGTAGAACTTACCTTGCTTGGAAGAGCATCGTGTCTGATGTGGCTGATGGGAAATTGGACCTAACGGTATCCCTGTCTAAGCAAGCCAAGCGTAATGCGGACACTGCCGAACAAAGCTTGCATCAAATAGTGCGTGAAACCTATAAGTGGATTATCTGCCCGGTTGAAGATTTCGTGCGCGGCAAGCCTGAGCTGACTTGGGAAGCCGTATCAGTTTCGCCAGCGGCTCAAAACCTTGTTTCCGAAATTGAAAACACACTGCGTGAAGAAGAATGGTTGATCTCTGAATGGAGCCCTATTCATCTGCGTAACACACTTCAGCAGTGGTATCTGAAAGATGGCGTAACCGAGGTAGGCGCGTTAAAGGTTTGGCAAGACAGCTGCCATTACCTATACCTGCCTCGCCTTGTGAATGACCACGTTTTCAAAAATGCGATTACTTCGGGTTTGGACAGTGAAGATTATTTTGGATTTGCTTCGGGTAAAGATGGTGACCGCTATTTAGGTTTCGTATTTGGCCGTGGCTCCATGTCCATATTGGATGACTCTTCACTGTTAATCGAGCGTGAAGCAGCGGCTGATTATCGTGAGCGAACAAAACCAGCACCACAACCTGAACCCACACCACCTGCTGGGGGGCAACCAACACCTACTCCGACTGGTGGAACAGGCCCGACTGGCGGTGCGCAACCTCAACCAACACCTGGCGGCGCGGCACCTACACCTCCACCGGTTCAAACGGCAGCTAAGAGGCAGTTTTACGGAAATATTGAACTCGACCCTGTGAAAGCAAAAATGGACTTCGCCACCATTGTTGATGAGGTAGTGCAGCAATTCACCGCGAAGTTAGGCGTGGAAGTTTCGATATCTGTCGAGATTCAAGCTCGCTCAAAGGATGGGTTTGATGAAGCGCTTCAACGCACCATCAAAGAGAACTGTAATGTGCTGCGGTTCAGCAGCTCGGAGTTTGAAGAGGAATAACTACATCATAGCCAGTGCTTAGGAATTTCTATTTCAAACTGCCTGGCAACATAATTGAGCATTGAGATGATCTCTTGATGCTTAGCTTGATCAAATGCTTGACCTGCTTTGCGCTGGTCAAGCAATTGTTGAAGTAACGGCAGGTTAAACATACCTAAGCGATAGAAGTTGCCCCAGGTAGCTTCACCAAACAGGTTGTAGATAACCTCTGTACCGTCTCGCTCGCTGGCTAAACGCTTCTGGCCTTGAACTTTTGCTAAGGCTGATTCGCCTTCGACTTCTGTTTCGTAGGTATTGAGTAATTTCATGGTTCTGGTGTGGATATTGGGCTTTCTTTTAAAAGATTCTATCACTCAAGATCCCATATACAATAAACACCTGACAGCGTTGTAGACTTCATGCTGCCAGATGCAATCGTTAATTGGGCGCTAATTCACTAATGATACGATCCAAAATACCATCTAAATTGATAGTCGCGTTTACGTTTATCCACCTACCTACAGCATCAAGATTCTTATAGACCAGGTAAATTTCTTTTAACCTCTCGTCGTTTTTAGCTAGCAAAGTTAGGTTATCTTCCATGGTATTACCGGCTCTATTGCGTAAACGCGCCTTCCGTTCAGCTAAAGGTAGGTTTAGGTAAATAGTAAAGTCTGGCTTGGCTAAGTATTGCTCGACCTCGTCCAGATCAAAATGCCGTCCGTTGCTTTTCCAGTTATGATAAACCTGTGTTGATAGCCAGTAGCGATCCACCACGATATTTTTTCCTTCGCTTAACAAGCGCTTTATCTTTTCGGATACGTCTACAACTGTCGATGCATAGAAGAGCTGTCTTGCCAATGGTGAGTCTTGATAGGCATCATCAATTGTTGAGCGTGCATCCTTGAGGGCTATGTCAGGTGTACTCAGTAGCTCTGCGTCCAGTTTTTTTGCCAAAGCTTTTGCAAGAGTGGATTTACCTGTGCCATCAAGGCCTTCGATTACTATAAACATTAGGCGGCTTCCCCTTGCTGGTTGTTATTATTTGAGTTGTTTAGTTGCTGTGCCATGTGGTGCATGGTTTTCCAGTCTTCATGACTGAAGCTGTTACTCGCAATAACATGGGGAATGCCGCTGTCGTCAATCAGACCTTCAACTAAACCAAATTTCTCTTTTTGATTTTTTAAGTCTGTTCCCTCCAATAGCATTAAGGGGAACGCTTTTATATTTTGGATTCCTTGTTTTGTTAAAAAGTGAATGGTTTGTTGAAAGCTAGCCACGGTCTGATTAGGCAGACCGTAGATGATGCTCACTTCAAAAGATTGCTGGTAACGATTAAGTAGCTGAATCACTTTTTCAACTTTATTCAGGTCGTTACGACGATCAATGGTTACATACTCCTCTTCTGCTGCTGTTTGCAAGCCGAACTCTAGATGCACATTTAACTGTGTACATAGCTTAAGGAAGTCTTCATCAATGAGTTCAAACCTGACCTGTAGACAGAGTTCGGATTTTAGCTTTAAGCGAATGGCTTCTTTGAGGACGGCCTTGTGATGCAGCCCTCGGTTAAAGACGGGGTCGAGTACATTGATCTTTTTTATGTTTTTATCTTTAAAAAGCCTTAGCTCTTTCATCATTCGACTTTGATCAAGGTCGAATACCTGATTAGTCTTAATATCGCGGTGCAGGCAAAAGTTGCATTTAAAAATACAGCCGCGATGGGTTTCCCAGTGAATCATGTCTTGGTTTTGTTCTATGGCATAGGTGCCATCAAGGTAGGGAGAAGGTAGCTTATGAAAGTCTTCTTCTTTATCCATGCTTTTTCCCATGACTTTTCCTGTACTGCATAGTGTATTAGCTGAGTCATCTAAGATGGCGGCGGGTAGTGCCTGTTCGGCGTAGCTGGATATGTAGTAATCGCCACTTGGGTAGAGTGATTGGTAGGTGTCATCAACAATCTGATAGCCGCCCAGTATGGTTTTGCCTCTAAATCCATTTTGCTTGCAAAGTTTAATAAGGGGTTCAATTAGATGAGTGCTCCAAACATAGCAAGCAAGAACTAGCCGATCTATTTTGGCAATATTGCATTCCTGCTTTATCAAAGTAATTACCTGTTCCGGCGTTAATTTTGGCTGTCCTTCATTTGGCATTTGAATGGGAAGGTGTTCAATTATGAAACCTTTTGAATAGTCTTTGTGGGCCTTGCATGCGGCAAGCAAACTGGCAGCGGCGAGCCCTGTTCCGCTTTTACCCCGCTGGCTGAAATCAAAGGTGACTAATAAGGCTTTTTTAGGTGTATTCATGGTGCGCATTCCTTAGCTGTAATTGCGATTCTTTATGGCTTTACAAGCCTTGTTTAAATCTTGGCGACGAATCACCCAAACTTGCCGAGGGTGGCTACTAAGGTGAATGAGCACTCTGACGGATATGCTTTGGCGTAGTAGTAACCAGCAGGGGGCACAAGTCATGCGTTTGCATACGCCTTTTGATGTTGGTGCCGAGCGTTTTAGATTTTGCAGTAGGGCCTTCAGTTCATTGAGGTGATCTTCTGTCATGGTGATAGAAGACTTAACCAAATAGCCTTCCAGCCGTGCGATAGGCTTTAACTTTTTCATTCCTGCCCCCCTTTGTTAGGGGATATAGCGAAGGTGTGTGCAGTGTTGGACAGGGGGGAGGTTTGACAGCCTTGTAGTAGCTGCTGTTTATAGGCTTGTTGTTTAAGAGTAAGTTGCCTGCTACGTATGTACTGTTGTAGTAGTAGCTTGCTGACATTGGGTGGAATGTTTGCTGGTTTTTTGTTCACTGTATGCTCCTGAATCATCGCAGGATTACGATGTCAGGAGTCAGTGTGAAACTGTGTTTTACACAAAAAAGGGAATTTTCAGATTATTCGAAGCTGGCGAGATAATCGGCGTATTCTTGGTATTGCTGATACTCTCGATTCACCAGTAGCTTAAGATGGGCAGCATCGGCGCTCTCAAATTGGGTTGGGTTTTCAGCTATTAGATCAACAGCACCCCGTAGGTCTCGACTTAAGAAGCATTTAAGCGCTTGGTCATAAATACTTAAATCATCACGATCTTCCAAGCTAGCGGCTATTAAAGGTGACGCATATACCCCCTCTACATAGGGGTACGGTAGCTCTTCTTGATTCCAATCTATGTCGTCCCGTTCTAGAAAGCTTATAACAGTCTCTTGCATGGGGAGCATGGATTT
>JBFHVZ010000181.1:0-8641 GCA_041589295.1 Pseudomonadales bacterium | reverse complement strand
ATCAGCCCTGTTATACAACCGTAGCTCAGTTGGTTAGAGCACCACCTTGACATGGTGGGGGTCGGTGGTTCGAATCCACTCGGTTGTACCAGAATTCAGTTCTGCTATTTAGATTGATTAGATAGAGGTAGAACGCGAAAAGCCGCTATGCAGAGATGCCTAGCGGCTTTTTTGATTTTGATCATCATTAATCGCCCACGGGGTGGGCTCCTACGTTTGTTTAAATTTGTAGGAGCTTTTATGCCCTTTGGGTGCACCCCGTGAGCGATCACAGCCACACTGCGTCCCAATGAGGGTACTCCCCTACCTTATCAACCAGCCTGGCTCGCAACGGATTAGCCACAATGTAGCGAGCCACACTTTTTAAAGACTCCTCCGAGCGAATGACATGATCATGAAAGCCATAATCCCAAATTTGAGTATTAGTTCTTCTTGAGAATACAGATTTAACTCGTTTTACAGTCTTAGCTAATTCGCCTTCTTGGAGTTGAAACAACCAATGCACATGATCTGGCATAACTACATAAGCAAGGGTTTGAGTGTAGCCTATAGCTTCATCTAATTTGAGTGTCAGGACGAGTCGGCGAGATAGGTTAAAGTCTGAAAAATAAGGCTGGCGATTCAGCGTAGTAAAAGTGACATGATAGACATAGCCCTCCTTAGAAAGTCGCCCTTTACGTAGATTGGAATGACCTTTTTCTGGTTTCATAAATAACGTCCTTGTTATTTGTTTTCTTATCGCTCACGGGGTGAGCTCCTACGAGTAGGAGTTCACCCCGTGAACGATTGCATCAACTATTCTTAATCAACTGATCCTTTAACTTCTGCAACTCATCCCGTAGTCGTGCCGCTTCTTCAAACTCAAGGTTTTTCGCGGCTTTAAACATTTGGTCTTCCACTTCGTGGATGCGTTTATTCAACTCATCAGGATGAAACTTAGTAATGTCCACGCCGTAGCCTGCATCACCTTCGGCCACTTTTCGGCCTTTGCCTTTCGCGGCTTTACCACCGATTTTTTTCCCTGGGGTAATGGCACCTTCAAGAATATCTTCGACGCTTTTACGTACGGTTTTTGGGGTAATGCCATGTTCGGCGTTGAAGGCCATTTGTTTTTCGCGACGCCGTTCGGTTTCTTCCATGGCGCGCTTCATGGAATCCGTAATGCGCTCAGCATAAAGAATGGCTTTACCTTCAGCGTTACGGGCGGCTCGACCTATGGTCTGAATCAGGGAGCGATCAGAACGCAAGAAGCCTTCTTTGTCGGCATCAAAAATAGCCACCAAGGAGACCTCAGGAATATCTAAACCCTCCCGCAATAAGTTAATACCCACTAACACGTCAAACTCACCCAGTCGTAGATCACGAATGATTTCCACGCGCTCGACGGTATCTATGTCCGAATGCAGATAGCGCACTCGCACATCATGCTCCATTAAGTAGTCGGTGAGATCTTCGGACATGCGCTTGGTCAAGGTGGTAATCAAGACTCTTTCTTGTCTTGCTTCGCAGCGGCGAATCTCTTTCAGCACATCGTCCACTTGAGTGGTGGCGGGCCGTACTTCCACAATAGGGTCCACCAAACCGGTTGGCCGCACCACTTGTTCAACCACAGCATCTTGATGCTCGGCCTCGTATTTACCGGGCGTAGCAGAAACGAAAATGGTTTGCGGAGAAATAGCTTCCCACTCTTCAAATTTCAGCGGGCGATTGTCCAAAGCACTGGGCAGACGAAAACCGAATTCCACCAAGGTCTCTTTACGTGAGCGGTCACCTTTGTACATGGCACCAAATTGCGGAATGGTCACATGGCTCTCGTCAATAAACATCAAGGCGTCGTCGGGCAGGTAATCAAACAGCGTTGGTGGTCCTTCACCCGGCGCACGTCCAGAGAGATAGCGGGAGTAGTTTTCAATGCCATTGCAGTAACCCAACTGCTGGATCATTTCCATGTCGTATTGAGTGCGCTGCTCTAACCGCTGCGCTTCGACTAATTTGTTGTTATCGCGCAGCTGAGTCAGGCGGCCTTTGAGTTCGGCTTTCACCTCATCAATCATGTCCACCAAGGTTTCCCGAGGCGTCACATAATGGCTTTTGGGGAAAATGGTCACACGCGGCAGCTTACGCAGAATTTCACCCGTGAGCGGATCAAACGCACTGAGCTGTTCAATTTCTTCGTCGAACAACTCAACTCGAACCGCTTCACGTTCGGATTCCGCTGGGAAAATATCAATCACGTCACCGCGCACACGATACGTCGCACGGTGAAAATCCACATCATTACGGGTGTATTGCAGCTCCGCCAAACGTCGCAATAACTTGCGCTGATCGATTAGCTCACCACGATCAAGGTGCAAAACCATCTTCAAATACGAGGCTGGATCACCCAGACCATAGATCGAGGACACAGTCGCCACGATCACGGTATCGCGCCGTTCCATCAAGGCCTTAGTGGCTGACAGACGCATTTGCTCGATGTGCTCGTTGACTGACGCATCCTTCTCGATAAAGGTATCGCTAGACGGTACATAAGCCTCAGGCTGGTAATAATCGTAATAAGAAACGAAGTACTCGACGGAGTTTTCGGGGAAGAATTCTTTAAACTCACCATAAAGCTGCGCGGCCAGAGTTTTGTTATGAGCCAGCACAATGGCCGGACGCTGACTGCGCTCGATGATATTGGCCATGGTGAAGGTTTTACCCGATCCAGTAACCCCCAACAGAGTTTGACGAGCCAAACCCGCTTCTAGACCGTCCACTAACTGATCAATGGCCCTAGGTTGATCGCCCGAAGGCTGATATTTACTGTGTACTTTAAAGGCTTTTGCCGACATAGCATCTGTCACTTGCATTTTTTTTACTGTATAATTCGGGCCGTTTTTGCCCACGGGTTGTGCAGTTGAATCAACCACTTACGACTGCTTAACACACTTAAATTTAGAGGATCCCGCCTTGGACTTGAAACTATCTGATCGCGTTCAAAGCATTAAACCCTCACCGACCCTAGCCGTCACCAACCGTGCCGCTGAATTGCGCGCTGCGGGCAAGGATATTATCGGCCTAGGTGCTGGAGAGCCAGATTTCGATACACCTGAGCATATCAAGACTGCTGCAATTAAAGCCATTGAGAATGGCTTTACTAAGTATACGGCGGTTGATGGCACTCCAGATTTGAAGAAAGCCATTATTAATAAGTTCAAACGCGACAACGGTTTAGAGTACAGCGCCAATCAGATCCTTGTGAGCTGTGGCGGCAAGCAAAGCTTCTTCAACTTGAGCTTAGCGCTATTAAACCCTGGCGATGAAGTCGTGATTCCTGCGCCGTACTGGGTATCTTATCCAGACATGGTCCTTGTGGCAGAAGGCGTACCTGTTTTCATCGAAACCTCTGCAGCGACGCGTTTTAAAATTACAGCTGAACAGTTGGAAGCGGCCATTACCCCTAAAACCAAATTGGTGGTTTTGAACAGCCCATCTAACCCATCTGGCATGGCGTACACCAAAGCCGAGCTAGAATCATTGGCAGCGGTACTGCTCAAGCACCCACAGGTATTGGTTGCCACTGACGACATGTACGAGCCCATTTTGTGGACCGAAGAATCGTTCAACAACATTCTGACCGTATGTCCAGAACTGTATGACCGCTGCATCGTGCTGAACGGCGTATCTAAAGCCTACTCCATGACGGGCTGGCGTATTGGTTACGCTGCGGGCCCAGAAAAACTGATCGGCGCGATGAAGAAAATTCAATCGCAAAGCACCTCAAACCCAACCTCAATTGCTCAAGTTGCAGCGCAAGTTGCACTGGAAGGCGATCAAGGTTGTGTGGCTGAGATGGTTAAAGTGTTCAAGCAACGTCATGATTACTTGGTCGCGGAACTGAACAAAATCGACGGCGTAGAATGCTTACACGGCGACGGTACTTTTTATGTGTTCCCAGACTTCTCTGGCGCACAAGCCAAACTTGGCTGTGCAACCGACAACGAACTCGCTGAGAAACTACTAGAAGCAGGCGTTGCACTCGTTCCGGGTTCTTCATTCGGCACACCAGGCCACATGCGTTTGTCATTCGCCACCAGCGATGAAAACCTGCAAAAAGCCATCGAGCGTTTGAACGCAGCACTGAGCTGATAAAAAAGTCGGACGTCTGGGGACGGACGTCGGGTGATGCTGAACTACGCAAAATATTGAAAGCCCTCAATGGAAACATTGGGGGCTTTTTGTTTTTTTGCAGTATTTGATCAAAACTTGCTCAAACCAAAGTGATAGAATAGTATCACTTTATCTCTATCATTGGATCGGAGCCACTATGAAGGTTGAGCTAGTCACCAATCTCAAGCGTCAAGCCACTAAAATTTTGGCTGACCTACACGACTCAAAAGAACCCGTACTGATTACAGAGCACGGTCAACCATCAGCCTATTTAGTGGATGTTGAAGACTACGAATTGATGCAAAAACGCCTAGTCATCCTAGAAGGTATTTCTCGGGGTGAGCGTGCAATTGAAGAAGGCAGGGTAGCCTCTCACGAAGAAGCTAGGGAAAAGATGGCAAAATGGCTGAAATAATTTGGACAGAGCCTGCACTGAGCGATCTCAATGACATTGCCGAATACATCGCGCTAGACAACCCTAATGCCGCAAAGTCACTGGTACATAGCATCTTCGAAGCGGTCGATCGACTGATTAGATTTCCCAAATCTGGCCGAATCCCTCCCGAACTTCAAACCCTCAACTACCGAGAGCTCGTCATTCCCCCTTGCCGCATCTTTTACAAATACGATACAAAATCAGACAAGATTGAAATCGTGTTCGTCATGCGAGAAGAGCGTGATTTGGTTAAATATCTTAGGAAAAAATAAAATGGATTTTACTATTCAAGCAGCTGAGCCATATGAGGTTCAGGATGCTGAAATTTCCACACTGCTGAACGAAGTCTACGTCGAAGGTGGCTACTGCACCCCCGAAGAAGCTGTAACTGTTTTTGCACCGCAGGCGGTAAAACAACGTGGACACCTTTTTGTGGCACGAGAAACGGTCAACCAACGACTGGTCGGTATGGTCATTGTGGTACCTCACGATTCAGCGGCAAGCAAAATGGCAAAAGACGGCGAATGTGAAATGCATTTATTGGGCGTGGCCAATGCCTACCGTGGCAAGCAGTTAGGTAAACAACTTGTCCAAACATCTATCGGATTTGCGAAAGCACAAAGTTTAAAAAAAATGATCTTATGGACGCAAGCACCCATGAAAACTGCGCAAGCCCTTTACGAACAGCAAGGCTTTGAATATCAATCCTGTTTTGAGCGCAACGGTAGGACGTTTCTTTTGTATGAGAAGAATTTAATATCGCGTCGGGGCGACGCTCTTACAGAATAGCTGCACCTGTAAGAGGCTGGCCCCCAGCCGATTGGAGACAAGCTTCTCAGACTTACAAATCAAACCGAATACCTTGTGCCAACGGAAGTTGCTTTCCATAGTTGATGGTATTGGTTGTGCGGCGCATGTAGTTTTTCCAGGCGTCGCTGCCGCTTTCACGGCCACCACCCGTATCTTTTTCACCACCAAACGCCCCGCCAATTTCTGCGCCACTGGTGCCGATATTCACGTTGGCAATACCACAGTCTGAACCAACGGCACTTAAAAATAATTCAGCCTCGTGTATGGATTCGGTAAATATGGCCGACGACAGGCCTTGCGCAACTGAGTTATTTAACGCAATGGCGTCCTCTAAAAACTGATAAGTGTGAACGTATAAGATGGGCGCAAAGGTTTCGGATTGCACCACAGGGGCACGGCCATCAATCACTACGAGAGCGGGAGTCATGTAATAACCCTTGCGAATTAACGCCGAGGGTTTCTCCGAAATATCCGCAAGCGGTTCACCGCCACAAATTAAAACGCCGCCTTGTTGTTGTGCAGCTAATAAGGCGCTTTCCATTTGTTCCATGGCTGCTTCGTTGACTAACGGCCCCATTAAATTCTTTTCGTCAAATGGATTACCAATGGCCACGGAGTCATACACGGTTTGCAGCTTATGCATGACATCGGGCAATACATCTTCATGTACGATTAAGCGTCGCAATGTTGTACAGCGCTGGCCTGACGTGCCTAGTGCAGCAAAGGCAATCGCGCGCAGCGCTAAATCTAAATCAGCTTTATCCGAAATGATCATGGCGTTGTTACCGCCCAATTCTAATAAAGACCGTCCCATGCGTGAGGCAACCCGTGCACCTACTGCGCGGCCCATGGCGCAAGAACCCGTTGCACTAACAAGCGGAAAGCGTGGATTATCCACTAACTGTTCGCTTAAACTTTTTTCACCAAAAATCACACTGGACAAATACGGTGGCGCTCCTTGTTCAACCGCGACTTGCATCAACAGTGAATGACATGCTAACGCGCTCAGTGGGCATTGCTCCGAAGGTTTCCACACGAGTGTGTTGCCACAGACTAACGCTAATGCAGCGTTCCACCCCCACACCGCCATGGGAAAATTAAACGCAGTAATCACCAGCACAGGGCCTAGCGGATGCCATTGTTCCATCATGCGGTGTTCCGGCCGTTCGCTGGCAATGGTTAAACCGTGCAACTGACGAGATAACCCAACGGCAAAATCGCAAACGTCAATGAGCTCTTGTACTTCACCTAAACTTTCTTGAATGGGTTTGCCGCATTCCAGTGTGATGACTTCTGCTAATGCCCGTTTATGTTGACGCAAGCGCTCGCCGTAAACGCGTACTAATTCGCCGCGCTTAGGTGCAGGAACCGTGCGCCATTGCAAAAAACTTTCGTGGGCAAGTTCAGCAACCATGCGCGCTTGATCGGCATTTGCCTCGCCCATTTGGCAAAAGACATGGCCATCAATAGGACTATGCACACTTAAATGCAAATCCGATTCAAAGGTTTGGTCGCCCATGTATAAAGAGGCGTAGTAGCCATCGCTTCGATAATGCTTGCCCAACACGTCTGGTAACGAACGTTCTGCTATCCAATGCTTAGGGGTTCGCTTTTTAGTATTGCTTGAAACTGAGCTGAGTGAACGAGAGCGTGAACTACTTTGTGAGTTTTGGATTTTGGCTTTTGCTGGACGGCCAGCTTCATCATGCTTATTGGTATGATGATGCATACGTGCACTGGTACGCGCTTGCTTGTTTGCATTTTTTGTTGTTGAGGTTTTATCTATTTTGTTAGCCATGACGCCCTACCTCCGCATCTCGATACGCACTTGCAAACGGGCTTTTTAAAAACACATTTAGATCGACCGCTTCTTGCCCCACAAACCCAGTTAAATTTTTTGCCAATGCACCGGACAGCACTAAATCCATTGTGGCTAACGCACCGGCTGATGTAGCAATTTGAATGGCACTTTCGTCGGCGCTGTGTTGAACCAAGAATGCACGGCTGCGTTGTTCTAACACGCCGTTTCGCCAACCTTGCGCCACACACGCGACGACCACACGATCCTGCTGGGTAATGGCGATGGCGCTTTCTAATATTTCTTTTAGCATATCGCGGCGCTTTCCAACGTCACCTAAGCGCAAGTCTCTAAATAAAAATCGCATTAACTCACAGTGACCTGGATAACGTATGGTTTTATAGCTTAGCTCCCGCACCTTGCCTTCCAACGTCGCACATAAGGTTCCTAACCCCCCAGATGTGTTAAATGCTTCATACTTCATGCCCGCCAACGAAAACTTTTCTTTGCCTTCCAAGGGTTGCACATTGACTCGTTGACCATTTTTTATGGCTTCACACGGGTTCGCGTATTCGTTAATTAACCCCTCTGTACTCCATGTTAGGTTGTACATCATTTGGTTTGCTGGAAACTCTGGTAATGCGCCCACGCGTAGCTGCAAGCTATCTAATTCATCAAATTGATCCACAAAGCTGTGCCCTAAAATTCCAATAAAACCTGGCGCTAATCCGCATTGAGGCATAAATACTTGGTTCGGTTTTGCGTGCTTTGCGATTTCCATAATGGCTTGGGTACAGGCCACGTCTTCGGTTAAATCAAAATAGCTGCAATCATTTTCTAAAGCGGTTTGAGCGATGATGGGGTTTTCGTTAAACGTCACGGCGGACAATACGGCATCGCTTTTTTTCAAAATTGGCGCAAGTTCCGTGTGGGCCGCATGATGGGTATTAAATTCCTTCGAAGCCTGTTGGGCGACCAGTGGGTTGCCATCCACCGCGATCACGTCGTAACGTCCACTGCCTTGAAGTTTACGGGCGATACTGCGACCAATGCGCCCCAGTCCAACAATGGTGATGGTTTTGTTGTTTTCATTCATAAGAGAATCTCGCGCTTAACCTAAAGGTCATAAATACGCCCTCCCACAAACATTAAGTGTCCAACTAATACAACCTACGTCCTGCTATGAGTCGACTCAAAGATCTTATCGGCGTTATTCGGCACAAACCCTTGATATAACTGGCCACTGGCGTCGTTAAAGCGTTGCGCGAATTCGTAGTAGCAACTGGCTATTTGCTTTTCACCTACGTCAGGAAACACCACCGTCACTTGATCCGCCATGGTGGATGCCTGAATCAAACAGTCAGCTTGCGTGCCTTTAGTGATTCCACCTTGTGAATTCAGTTCGTAGCCGTTTTCTTGTAAAAACATCACCACTTTTTGCAAGCTGT
>JBFHVZ010000180.1:0-8693 GCA_041589295.1 Pseudomonadales bacterium | reverse complement strand
CTTGAATGCCGCGCTTTGAAAAAAGTTCGCAACGAAATGGGTCTGACGAATGTGGAAATCATGGTGCCATTCGTGCGTACGGTTGGCGAAGCCAGTCAGGTCATAGACCTTTTGGCCGAAAATGATTTGAAGCGTGGTAAGAACGGCTTGCGCATCATCATGATGTGCGAACTGCCCGCCAATGCTTTGCTGGCTGAACAGTTCTTGGAATATTTTGATGGTTTCTCCATTGGTTCTAACGATTTAACCCAGTTAACGTTAGGTTTGGATCGTGACTCTGGCGTAATTGCTCATCTGTTCGATGAGCGAAATGAAGCTATTCTTAAACTCATGCACCAAGCTATTGATGCTTGTAAAAAAGCCGATAAATACATTGGTATTTGTGGCCAAGGCCCTTCGGATCATCCTGATTTCGCAAAATGGCTGATGGAAAAAGGTATTGATAGCGTATCCCTTAATCCAGATTCCGTATTAGATACTTGGTTCTACTTGGCTGAAAAACAACAACCTTAATAAAAGGACAAAGACCCTCACTCATGAAAAGCAGTAGCTCACTTTTTCCTGTGGCGCTCATGCGTGCGGATACACTTGGCTCCGACCTCATGGAGGATACCTATCTCCTAAAGCCCAACAATAGTCCGGATTTAACGGCACAGGTTGCGCTCACTAGGATAGGTGGCCAACAACAGCAAGATCGAGGTACGCCTGTGATCTTGCTACACGGCAGTTTCAGTAATCGAGGATTCTGGCTTAGTAATTCAGGCATTGGGTTGGCCGCGGCGCTGCTAGAAGCTGGATATGATCCTTGGCTGTTAGAAATGCGTGGCCATGGTGACTCACCGGTAAACCGAGAATACAAAAAGAACTGTATCGAAGATTACGCTCAGTTTGACCTTCCGTCTGTACAAGCATTTGTTCACGAGCAAACAGGTAAATCCGCATTCTGGATTGGCCACTCCATGGGGGGCGTAACATTGGCCACCTCTTTGGCGGCGCAGCACTTAGATATTGCAAAAGTTGCTGGCGTGGTGTTATTCGGAAGTCAGGTAAGTCGATACCCTTGGTTATTGCGCTTGCCGTTTTTTAGATTGGCGGCACGCTTGTTATTGTTGAAGAAAACGGTCATCAAAGGCGGGAATATCGGGCCAGAACAAGAGCCTGTAGGTGTCGCTCGAGAGTTTGCGCGTTGGGCTGGTTTGTTTCACGGCTGGAAGCCTAAAAAGGGCAAAAGCTACTGGCACGGCTGGCGACAAGTATCCGTCCCAATATTGGGCTTTGGGGCAAAGAAAGATCGTGGAGATCCTGCCAAATGTTGTCGAAAACTGGTTGATGCAACCGCAGGCGAGCATGCGTTCTATTTGCTAAGCAAAAAAGAAGGCTTTGCTAAAGATTATGGTCATGTGGATATGGTTGTCAGTAAAGAAGCAGCTACAGATATATGGCCAAAAGTGATTACTTGGTTAGACCAACATAAGTAAAACAAAATCTGTTATTTGAAATTTTAGAATGGAGATGTCGACATGACTCAATATGTAACACCTGATTTGTGTGATGAGTATCCAGAGGTCGAAGTACTGGAACCAATGTTTAACAACTATGGTGGTCGTGAAAGCTTTGGTGGCGAAGTGGTTACCATTAAATGTCACGAAGATAATTCTTTGGTGAAAGAAAATGTCGACAAGCCGGGTAAAGGCAAGGTCATGGTTGTTGATGGCGGCGGAAGTTTGCGTAATGCGCTTTTGGGCGACATGCTTGCCGAAAAAGCGGCAAAAAATGGCTGGGAAGGCATTGTTATTTATGGCTGCATCCGCGACGTGGATGTCATTATGGAAACCGATTTAGGTGTTCAGGCTTTGGCGACCAATCCTCGCAAGACTGAGAAGAAGGGCATTGGCGAAATGAATGTACCAGTAAAGTTTGCGGGCGTTACCATTCAGCCTGGTATGTACATCTACGCTGATAACAACGGCATTATTGTCTCTGATAAAGAGCTAAAAATGCCTGAGTAATTTGTAGTTCATTACCGTTAATGAATTAAAAAAAGGGGCTCACAATGTGAGCCCCTTTTTGTTTGTGGTGGGTATAGATAATTTAGAGCGAAATCGCGCGTAAGTTTATTGAAGGTAATTAACCCAAACACAAATACCCGCTAGCTTGGGCTTGGCGGCAGATAAAAGTTGGGCTGATTCTTTGGCCTTTGTACTTAATGCGTCTATCTCGGTTTGATAAGCACCGGGGAGTATTTCCAAAGACTTATAGCGTGCTATTTCTGCTTTAGTTTTGCTAAGCATGGCTGCTACTGCACCTTCAATCTGCGGTGTAATCTCATGTTGCGCAATACGTTCTGCTAGCATGAGTGACTTTTCAATTTGCGGCAGCTTCATGCCGATAATTTCTTTTGCCATGTCGCGGCTTACCATTTGGGCATCGTCACGTAATTGTTGGAAGTCAACTTGCGAAGCAACGCTTTTTAATTCTTCAGTTATTAGGTATTGCTTCACACTAGGCTGAAAGTATCGGCTTAACTCTAGACGGCCCGGCCCTTCGGCTTGGGTCACGTATAGGCTTTCTACCAATACTTGGCCGTTTTTAAAACGCAAATCTGACATTAGGGCGCAGGCAGTAAAACCATTGCCTGCGGCTTCGATGTCGTCTAGTAGACCTTTAACCCAAGGGTGGTCCCAAGATAAAAATTCTAAATCTTCGCGTAGCGATGCTTGCTCGCGGCTGTAAGTAATAGTCGCTTTTTCATCGCGCATACTATTGGTAAACGAGTATGGGCAATTCTCGCTTGGGGAAATAATAATATTACCTGCCGCCGTTGTTTCGGTTTCTACGTGACCAAGGTCAAACGCTTCTTCCATAAGCGCGGCCAATTTATATTGTTGTTTGTCGAGGGTCTCGATTTGCGCGAGCAATGGATTTATGCGCTCCGCCGAAAACGAATGCTGCTCAAGTAATTTGTCACGACCTTGTTCAATTTCGTTTAGTAGCTGTCGACTGGCTTCTTTACATTGCAAGATAATTGATTCTGCTAACGACGAATCGTCCATCATGTCTTCGATCTTGTCTAAATACGCTTCAAAGATTGGTGACGCAGCCGGGTTTGGCTGTGAGAACATATCGAACCCATGATGATACAAGGCAGTCAGTCGTGCTTCTGCGGTGCCAGACAAGACAGGAATGTGAATGTAGATGTTGTCGCCCTGACCGATGCGGTCTAAACGACCTATACGCTGGTCCACTAGGTCAGGGTGTGTTGGCATATCAAATAAAATTAAATGTTGCGCGTGTTGAAAGTTGCGGCCTTCGCCACCAATCTCGGAACAGGCGAGCACCTGAATACCATCTTCCTCTACAAACTGGGCTGCAATTTGGTCGCGTTCGATCAAGCTGTAGTGTTCATGAAACGCACCTGCCGCAATCTCGGTATGCTCATTAATGCTGTCCACAATGATTTGCGCATCTTCGGCTTGCTGACAAATTAATAGGACTTTTTGCTCACCCTGTTGCGGCAGCCAGTTCAGCAACCATTCAAGACGAGAGCCTTCTTTAATGTGATAAAACTCGGTGTGACGTGTTGGAAATCCTTGGATGGAACGGCGCGTGTTACGGTAAACCATTCGACCTGTGCCGTAACGGTCTACCATCCAATCAACGAAGCTGTCTTCCTTACTGGGGTCTTCTAAGGCTTCCATAGCTCGATTCAGTAATCGCTCATCTTGTAGTGATTCGATATCAGGCATGGCGCTATCTAAGCCACCTAGTTCAATTAAAT
Source organism: Pseudomonadales bacterium (assembly GCA_041589295.1). Taxonomy (GTDB): domain Bacteria; phylum Pseudomonadota; class Gammaproteobacteria; order Pseudomonadales; family Oceanobacteraceae; genus Bermanella. The sequence goes on along the minus strand of JBFHVZ010000180.1, from coordinate 4,915 downwards.
CCACAATGCGACTGACAAGACCGTATTGCTGCTCCTCGTTTAGGAACTGCTCCAAGTCTGGAAAACGTGTAGGGTCGAGCAGGTGGAGACGAGCAAAGTGGCTCTCTACTCCAAGCTGTTCAGGGGTTGCGGTCAGCAAAAGCGCCCCGTGGCTCGCCTGCGATAGCTTTAGCGCACTTTGATATGCTTTTGATTGCCACTGAAGTCGATGGGACTCGTCTATGATCATCATGTCCCAGCCAGCTTCGATGGCGGCATTCATATATTGGCTGTGTTGTAGCCAATCGAAGTTACAAAGCGCTAGTTGTACTTGGTTAAACGGGTTGGCACCTTGTTGTTCTGCGCAAAACTCATCGTCTACTAGGGTGCAGTCGAGGTTAAATTTGCGTTTCATTTCAACCAGCCATTGGTTGGTAAGCGAAGCCGGTACACAAATAAGAATGCGTTCGGCGCGGCCGCTAACCAAGAGCTGGTGAATTACCAAGCCAGCTTCAATGGTTTTACCCAGTCCAACCTCATCGGCTAGAAGGGCTCTTGGCAGTGGCATTTGCAGGATTTGATTGGCCACATCGAATTGGTGTGGAATCAAATTGATCTTGGGTCCGACGAATCCTTGGGCTGCTCGACCTTGATGGTCGACAGCGGCTTGAGTCATCTTGCGGTACAGGTCAAACCAATTGAGTTTGCCAAGTTGTCCGGCTTTTAAACGATCAAGAGGGGATACCTTGCCTTGGTTTGCTGCAAGCGCAGCTTCGCTGATCCAACGTTCATCTGAAATACGGTAGCTGCGCAAAGCGCCGTCGTCTTCAATTTCGAGCACTTTAAATTGTTCGCCGCTGTTACTAATGATGACGTCATTGGCGCTAAACAGGCAGCGAATGAGTGGCACATTATCGGACGAGTACAAACGGCTTTCTTCAGCCAGTGGGAAAGAAACTTCGACACGGCGGTGTACTGAATGGGTAACGATACCCAGGCCCAGTTCGGGCTCGGAAAGGCTGATCCAGCGTTGACCAACTTCAAATGCTTGCATGGTGTGGAGTCGTACAGAGGTCAAAAAAAGAGGGCGATTCTAACATCCCTTGTGCACTTGATCGACTCCCGCTTGGGCGAGACGATGAGCGCTAAAGCTTAATCTCAGACATTTGGGTTTTGATATTGTGCTCAAAGCGTTTGAACATCCCCTCTGTTAGCTCAAGGTAGTCTAGACAGGCCTCATTGATTTGCTCCCACTCAAAGTTTTCTGGTGAGCGAGTAATGTAACTTGGCAAGCGCGCCATGTACTCAGCGACTTTTAAGACCACTAGTATGTCGCTTAAATCATTATGCTTCTGCAACTGCTTGTTGATGGTTGCTGGTGAGTGGTGCATCGAGATCACCTGCCCAATAGCAGGTGTGAGCCCCCATGATGTGGCCAGTTCGCCGCCAATCTGGGCGTGGGATTGCCCAATCTTTTCTATTTCAAAGTCTGAAACAGCCCCGGTCTCAAGTTGATAAGCCGCTTTGATTAAAGACCAGTAACGATCAACCGAGGTCGCTAATAGCGCCATGCCAGCGTTATGAAATAACGCCGAGGTATACACTTCGTCTGAGGCACCAAGTCCAGATTTTTTGCTAATCAGAACGCTGAGTACAGCAATCTTAAGGGAGCTTTGCCACAGCTCTGGAATGCCTTTGGTTTGCGAATTGAATACGTGGGCTTTGAGCAGGCGGCCGGTCGTTAAGTTGAAAATTCGCGTTAAGCCGAGCATGCGTCCAGCTTCCTGTACAGAATTGATCTTACGAACTAGCTGGAAGTAGGGAGCATTGATGACGGTTAAAACCTCATCGGCGAGATGATGGTCTCTTGCGATTACGTCACCGGCTAAATTGATGTCATCGCCACAGGCGGTGATTTCGCCTAGTAGTGGTGGGACGATAGGCAATTCAATACTGATTGGCGTTGTGGTGGGCTCGGTCATAATCACATCCCTTTGTGCGCATGTTATTGAGTATAGATGTTTCGCTCGGAACCGCTTGTGCTATGCCAGTTTAGATGGGCGCGACTCAAGTTTGTGGGGCAGGATCGGTGTTTGCGCACTGATGGTGTTGTGAGAAAATGGCGCAATCTCTCGTGATGTATAGGTCAGATTCATGTTGAACTACATTGAACCCGTTTTCCGCCCACCCAGCGAAGCGCGTTCGCTTATTCTTCAGGTTACAAATGGATGTTCTTGGAACAACTGCACGTTTTGCGAGATGTATACGCAAGAGCAAAAAAAGTTTCGTGCGCGTAAAGAGGATGAAGTAGAAGCTGATATTAAAATGGCCGCACGTTCTGTAATGCCGTTTGAAAAGGTATTTCTGGCAGATGGTGATGCCATGGTACTTCCGACTCGCCGTTTGGTGGCCATCTTAGAATTGATTCGCGCGCATATGCCTTGGGTAAAGCGAGTATCTTCATATTGTTTGCCTCGCAATTTAAAAAAGAAAAGTGTGGAAGACTTACAATTGCTCAAGTCGTTGGGCTTGGATATTTTGTACGTGGGTTGTGAGTCCGGTGACGATGAGGTGTTGCAAAAGGTCAGCAAAGGTGAAACCTACGAGTCGCAAAAGGATGCGCTATTAAAAATCAAGGCAGCTGGCCTGCGCTCATCGGTGATGATTTTAAACGGGTTGGGCGGTGCTGAATTGACTGAGCAGCACGCGTTAAACAGTGCCAAGCTGATGAATGAATGTCAGCCTGATTACTTATCGACCTTAGTGGTTAGCTTTCCTTTGGGTGAAGAGCGTCTACGTGAAGGATTTGAACAAGGCTGGACCATGTTGGATCAAACTGGACTATTTTTAGAGCTCAAATATTTTTTGAGTCAGCTTAAGCTGACCAACACCATTTACCGCAGTGATCATGCTTCTAATTATCTGCCATTAAAGGGAACGCTAGGCGCTGATAAGGAAAAACTGTTAGCGCAATTGGATATGGCGCTCTATCAGCCAGATAAAGTGCGCTTACGCCAAGAGTGGCAGCGAGGGTTGTAGTTATGGCTTCTGAAAACAAACAGGACATTATGTCGTTGGCAGCTCAATTGGGACGATTTGATGGGATGCCCAGCTCATTGCCGCCGGTTGAGCAGTGGAATCCGCCTTTGTCCGGTGATATGGATATGGTTATTAAAGCTGATGGCCGATGGGTACACGAGGGAGATGAAATCAAGCGACCTAAGCTCGTCCGTTTGTTTAGCACTATTTTAAAAAAAGAAGGTTCGGAGTTCTTTCTTGTGACGCCTGTTGAAAAGTGGCGGATTCAGGTTGAGGCTGCGCCCTTATTGATAGTGCTTAGTGAAATCGAGCATGTTGGACAGGCACAGCAATTGATTCGTGGTGTTACTAATGTCGGCGACGAGCTTGTGTTGGGCCCAAGACACCCTTTGCAAGTGGTAGATGGGTTGCCACAAGTGGAGGTGCGTAATGGTTTAATGGCTCAGTTGGGTCGTAATGTTTACTATGAGCTTGCTGAGTTGTCGGAAGAGCGAGAAGGGCAGTTTGTAGTACTGAGTGAGGGGATTTGGCACCCTCTAGGTGTGGTGGACTAGCGCTAGATTAAAGTGAAAGATTTGTAATGCCGCTGGTTAAAAAATGTTCCACGGGGAACAAATAATATACAGCTGTTATTTTTCACCTGCTTATAACCAAAAAAAGGAGCCCGAGGGCTCCTTTTTCGTACATGTAGGAAGTCGGGTAGCCAGGGCGCATTACTGCGCCCCAGCCCCCTAAGAACCGTACGTGCGAGTTTCCCCGCATACGGCTCAAGCCTCTACGAAACTCCCGAAAGAGCCGGCTTCGTTACTGAAATGTGCTGATGATGAACCTGCATGTGACAGGCAGGATGCAAGAGCACCAAGTTAGCAAGGCTGTCGTCGCCACCATTGACCCTATGGATCAAATGATGCTCGTGCCAGCCTGTTTCGTGGGTGATGGCTTGTTCGCATAATGCGCACTTGCCAAATTGCTGCACATAAAGGCTATTAACGCGGCGGCGATATTGCAGGGAATCCCGCATACGCTTGCCTCGCAACTCCTCAAAGTACAACTCCCACTCAGGATCAAACGGATTGGCCTCCGATTTCACCTTGGTATGCCGCTTGATTTTGGTGTCTGTGGCGTAAACCAGTTTCACCGTTTTCTCTGCGCCTAAATCATCAACCGCTGTGTCGGCAAACGTCCAAAGTCGGTTGTCGATGTGTTGCCAGTAGCGACTGGCAATCCACCGCTTCCCCTTCTTTGAATGTCGCCTCCGCGCCCAGCGCCATAAGGCATGCCAGAGCTGAGCATCCACGCGAGCGAATGCGTCACTGGCGACCTGATGTTTATGGTAATTAACCCAACCACGAATGATTGGGTTCAACCTATGGATCAGGTTTGCCTGTTTAGCACTTTTATTGGCATTGATTACATCGCGGCATTTCGTCAGAAATGCTTTGGTGTTTTTTCTGGATGGCTTTATGAGCAACTTGCTCTGGTACTTACGCACCGTCCAACCCAGAAAATCAAAGCCGTGATTGATATGTGTCACCTGCGTTTTTTCAACTGATAGTTTCAGACCGCGAACGGCCAGAAATTTCTCGATCAACGGTTTAACTTCATTTTCTAGCAGCTCTTTCGAGCTGCCAGTGATCACAAAGTCATCCGCATAACGCACAAGGCCAACCTTATATTGACGCAATTTTTTACTGCCTTTGGCACCAAAGTGCTGAGCCAGTAATGCTTCAATGCCATCAAGCGCCATATTGGCGAGTGTTGGGGAGATAATCCCACCTTGCGGTGTTCCTTCCTCCGTTTTCCATATTCGACCCATATCGACGACTCCGGCCTTCAGCCATTTACGCAACATCAGTTTGTCCATCGGGACATTATCAATCAGCCATTGGTGGTCGAT
>JBFHVZ010000179.1:0-8699 GCA_041589295.1 Pseudomonadales bacterium | reverse complement strand
TGCACCATTCGTTTTTCACCGTCGATGGTTGGGTAAAAAATGTAATAACCTTTTTCGGGTACCGATGTCACTTTGCCGTTATCAACATAGTACGGTTTTTCGTGCCCAAGTATATGTACTTCGAAATCACCGCCGACCATGGTGTCTAGTGTGCGGTTGGCTTCGTTAATTTTGTCACAGCCGCTAAGAGATGCGGCGATTAAAAAAGCACTTGTTATTCGTACGATACGAGCAATCATTTTCATGGTGGCCTCAATGTATAAGTAACCTGACTAAAAACGTGACTGAATTAACTGGGTTTGTTCCAAATGGATTTGTTTTGGGTGGCTTGATCTTTTTTCTCCAGCGTTTTTCGTGGAGCTGGTTTTTTGGCTCGGTTGTTGTCTATTCGGTCTTTGTCTGTTCGGCTTTTGGCCATTGTGGTTTTTTGTTTGAAGGCTTTAGCCGCTTTGCGATCGGCAAAGGTGGCGACATATAAACCTTCGACTTTGTCTCTGGCCCATTGGGTTTTGCGCAAAAATTTTAGGCTGGATTTAATGGACGGGTCCACCGTAAAACAGCGAATGTCGATGCGTTGTCCCAAACCATCCCAGCCGTAATGCTCAACCAGTTGGGTCAGTATGGCTTCAAGGGTTAAACCGTGTAGCGGGTTATTAATTTGTTCGGTCATGGTTTATAAACCCCTATAAATCTAAACGGTGGCATTGGTGAATGTGCTGGATAACGCGATCGGCCACGCCGTTTTCGGCGGCAAGCGTGGGCCATTGTGCGCAGGCCTGGATGGCTTGGTCGATCATGTCCTGTGCGCGACTGGTCATAATGTTAAAGCGTTTTGCCACCGCTAAAAAATCACTGCGTTCGAAGTGGTCGCGTTTGCCGTTAATACTCATTTGATGGCTTTGCGTCCATTCACCATCTGGGTTGTAGCTGAAGGTAACATCATAGGCGGGCGACAGTCGCCAGACGCCGCGCTTGTCCATTAAAAACGCGGTGTTTTTAGTGTGGTCGTCTTGGTTACGGCTCACCACGTTAAATACCATGCGTCTAAACAACTCTTCCAATTCGGCTTTGGGCATGCCTAAGGTTTGTAAAATTTCGAAGGCTTGTTCATAACCGTAGGCCCCCGCCAAATTAAAATCCATGTCGGCCATGCCGCATAAGGTGAGCATGTGACGTTTTTCTAATTTGCCTTGTGGGTTTAGCACGCGGTCAAATCGCTTACTCATAAAATGACTGCGGCCGTTTTCGTTAAACAAACGGCATTGGCTCATGTTAATGCCTGCGTTATGAGCCAGTTGAGAGTAAGTGTATTCCACCAAGCCAAACCCTTGTGGGTCGGCCAGTTCTTTGTCGCGGTTGTTGCTGATGCCGTCGAACTTCATCAACCAATGTTCAAACCCTGCGGGTGTGTCCACCTGACCGGAGCGCACTTCTTGGGTTTCTGGGTGCCAAGCGATAACGGCTTTAGCGCGAGCGCCACCAGCAGAGGTGCCCACCTGAATAATTTGGTTTAACGCGCGCTGGCGGTGTTTGTTTTCTGGGTTGTCGTCCGGCTCGCTTTGCAGCGTGAGCTTTAACGCTTGGCGTTGGTTGAGAACATCGTTGGCCAGATTCACTAAGGTTTCTACCTGTAGCGGATTGGACTCTGGTTTGTGACGGTCTATGCGTGGCTCAAATTCCAACGCGCCCATGGCGCGGCTGCCGATGTAGCACAGCCGCTCGACCGGGCTGAACTGATGCTTAGCGCGGCCTTGCTGAGCCAGCCATGCATCAATGAGCGCGTTGCCGAATTTATCAGGCAGGCAGTCGGCCAGCATGCCGGGGAGACCCATAAAGGTTTGGCGGCTTAAATTTGGAAACGAGTAAATCTGGCTGCTGCCTACAGTAGATATGGGCGCAGGCAAAGGCATGGTGATGGGGCACACTTGGATGCCGCTGCCGAGAAAGTCTGGGTCATATTCAAAAAAGCCCAGTTGGCGTTCGCCATCCCAATGTAACGCGCCGATACGCGCGCCCCAGAGTTTGACCTGCGCCAAATTGACGGATTTGGTTTTGCTTGGCGTCATTATGCGGGCCAGTGCCAAGTGTCTTGATCGCCGTCGGCGCGTTTTTCGGCCTCGAGCACATTGGCGTCAGTGTTGTCGGTAGCCGGGCTTGAAGCGCGCTGACGGGTTTTACCTTTTAAGTCGGCCAGTGCAATGGGGCTGACTTCTGGGTTGGGCAGCAGCAGGTTTAATTGATCGAGCTTATTTAAGGCGCGCAGTATGCGGATGAGACTTTCAAGTTGCACACTGTGGCCGTTTTCGAGGTTGGATAAGGTTTTGCGAGAAACACCGGCCTCGTAGGCCAGTTCGGCTTGTTTTACGTTGGCGTTTAAGCGCTGACGGGCCACGCGCTGGCCAATTTCTTCAAGAATGTGGTCATCATTTAGGTTGGAAAAGATCATAGTGTCACCAAAGCCTCCCATAAATTGATATATGGATCTTAGTGTAACCAATACTACTCATAAGTAAAATATCAATAATGAGTAAGAATTAACTCATTATGTTGATTTTAGTTGGTAGTGAGAGGATTTCTACTCATAGGATGCTTTTTTGAGTATCTGTAGAGATTATCGCGTCGAGGGCGACGCTCGTACAGGTGGGTAGTTAGAAAGCATCGCGTCGGGGGCGACGATCGTACAGGGCGAGAAGGGGTCGCGCAGAAAGGGTCGCCCAGAAGGGGTCGCGCAGAAGGCATCGCGTCGAGGGCGATGCTCGTACAAGTCGAGAAGGGTGCGCAGATAGAGGTGAACAGGCGACTAACTTGGCAGGTGGTCTTTCAATATGGCGTACAACTCTGGACGGTTGGCGGCAATTTCGTCAGAGCTCAGGCCTTCCATGGAGTGTGGATACTTTAGCCAAGCATCGGTTTCGTGCAGGTAGAAGTCGGGTACGCGGTCGGTCTGATTACGGGCTGGTTTGTAATAGGGCACGGCGATACGCACATCATGGGGCATGTTTAAACGCGTCAGGCGTTGTAGTTCAACAATGATGGCTTCCACCGAGCGGCCAGTATCAAATACATCGTCCACGATCAGCAGCGAATCGTGGGCTTGAATGTTTTTGACTAAGTAATTCAGGCCGTGGACGCGCACTTCTTTGGCTTGTTGATCTATGCCCGCTGCGTAAGACGAGGTGCGAATGGCGATGTTGTCGGTCTCGACACCGTGGTAAGCGAGAAACTCTTGCACGGCGATGCCGATGGGCGCGCCACCTCGCCAAACGGCAATCATGAAGGTGGGGCGAAAATCACTATCGAGTATCTGGCGAGCCAATTTAAAGGAGTCTTCCAGCAGCCCTTGTGCGCTAAGATACTGTTTGTTCGCCATGGGGTTCTCCTTGTAACTACAAACCAGCTATGGCCTAATTCGTTTTTCTGACCATTGGGTCAGGGTTGCAATCATACGTGTTCCGCAAAAGTTTGTCAGGCTGTCCATGAAAAAACGCTTTTTAGACGAAGAAACTCTCATCCAAGACGCCTTTCGTCTGGGTGTGCAAATTTTCGAGAGCGGTTTTCGCCCGACCTTCATCGTTGGCCTGTGGCGCGGTGGCAGTTCGGTGGGGATTTACGTGCAAGAATGCCTACAAACCTTAGGCGTCAAAACCGACCACATTGCACTGCGCACGTCTTACCGTGGTCTGCCCAGTTACCAAAATATGGTGGCGAATCCGGCAGACATTCGCGTACATGGGACTCAGTACCTGATCGAAAACCTTAACGCCGATGATGGCTTGCTGATTGTGGATGACGCATTTAGCACAGGCCACAACATTCAGGCGGTACTGAACCGACTGCGCAAACACCTCAAGCGCAACATGCCGAAGGATATTCGCGTGGCGACCCTTTGGCAAAAGCCGGATATGAATCAAACCCAAATCCAGCCGGACTATTGCCTACATCAAACACAAGACTGGTTAGTCTTCCCCTACGAATTGAACGGCTTAAGCGACGAAGAAATTCGCGAACATAAGCCCTACGTCAGTGCGCTATTACGCCGAGATTAATTGGCGTAGCGCGTCCTGTTCTCGCCTCGGCCTTGCGGGAATCTCTTCTACACTAAAGAAAGAGCATTCTTAAACGAGGATCAGCGATGGCGTTAAGCATTAAATCCCAGTTGGTGATGGTGGCAACGGTTCCGGCCATATTTGTGATGTCGGTGACTGTATTCTTAGCCATTAACGATATGTTCACTCAGCGCGATTACATGGGTGAGGTGGCCAAGGCTTATGTGCAAACGCTGCCGCAAGCTGAGCAGTCGGCCGATGCCATTGCCAAACACATGGTGGACAAGTGGCAGGAAAAATTCGCCGAACAAGCCTCTGTGGCTGTGCCGGGCATTTTAATTTTGTGCGCCCTATTAGTGGCAACGGCCTTGTTCTTAGTGCGTCGGCTTACCATGGGGTTTACTCACTTGGTGTCTGGCGTGGCAGTCATGACCCGACCAGATACCTCTCTGAGTTATCGCATTCCATTGGAGCAAACCGCTGAGATGCGGCCTATCGGCGAGCGCATGAATGCCATGATGGAGCGCGTCGAAAAAGTCATTAAGCAAGTAAAGTCTCTGTCAGAGGCGCTCAATGAGTCGGCCAATATTCTCGAAACCAATGCCAACCGCAATCAAGCTTGCTCGGATGACTTACTCAATAATATGGATCGTGTGACGGGTGCCATGGAGCAGCTACAAGGGGCGTCGTCCGAAATTGCCGACAACGTACAAAACGCGCACCACGAAGTGTCCGATGTGAATAAAAGCGGCCAAGAAATCAGTGGCAAAATTCGCAACCTAGATCAGCAGCTTCAACAACTGAAAGAAGTTACCAGCAGCAGTGCATCGGACGTGAGCGCTTTGGGTTCTCAGGTCGAAGGCATCTATGGCATTTTGCAAACCATTCAAGGCATAGCAGAACAAACCAACCTGCTGGCCTTAAACGCGGCTATTGAAGCGGCACGTGCCGGTGAGCAAGGTCGCGGCTTTGCGGTGGTAGCCGACGAGGTTCGAAATTTAGCCGGTAAAACCCAGCAAAGTACCGAAGAAATTAAGAATATGATCGAGGGTCTTAAACAAGGTGCGGATCGCTCTATGGATGCCATGACGCAAAGCACCGAAGCCACCGACAAATTGGCCGAGACGTTTAATTCTGCCAACGAACAAATTCTGGCGTTGTTTACGCGGCTTGAAACCGTGAATGCCATGAACAGCCAAATTGCCACGGCCAGCGAGGAGCAGTCTCAAGTGATTGGCGAAATCAGTGAAAACACCAATAAAGCCAAAGGTTTGTCAGAAGAATCTAAAACAGCGGCTGTGTCCACCAAACAACAGGCGGCAAAATTAATCGAAGCCTCAGGTGCGTTAAATAAAATGATCGCGGGTTTTCGCTTCGACTGATGGGCTTTGATTGAGCCGCTCGGATTGAGTCGCTCAGATTGAGTTGCTCGGATTGAGCCGCTCAGATTGAGTCGCTCGGATTGAGCAGCAGTAATTACTTCGCTTCGATCCATTAAAAATGGTCGAGGCTTTCGTCGACAAATTGTTTTTGAATGGCTTCGATCTCGGCTTTGTTGCGCAGCAAGGCCATGACACAATCGGAATCCAATTTGGTTCCAATAAGTCGCGCAAGTTCTGCGTAGGCTTCTTCATTGCTCCATGCTTGTTTATACGGCCGTTGGCTGGTGAGTGCATCAAACATGTCGGCCACAGACACGATGCGAGACTCCAGTGGAATTTGAAATTGCCTTAATCCTTTTGGGTACCCTTTTCCGTCCACTTGTTCGTGGTGGTACAAGATAATGTTGCCAAGCATTTGAATGTTTTTTAGGTGGCCCAAACCATAATTGCTAAGTATGTCGTTGATCATGTCGAAGCCCTTGCTGGTGTGGGTTTTCATGACTTCGAACTCATCGTCGTTAAGTACGTCTGGTTTAAGCAAAATGTCATCGGGTATCGCCAGCTTACCGATGTCGTGCAGTGGCGCGAATAAATACAGATACTCAATGAACTCATCGTCCAGTTGATGGGATTTAGCCAGCGCTTTGGCAATCACTCGTGAATAACGCGACATGCGCTCAATATGCTGGCCGGTTTCAGGATCGCGGCTATGGGTCATGCTGCGGGCAGACCTGAGTGTGGCCAGTAATGTGTTAAAGGTGCTTTTAAAGCTGTTTACTAACAGCATGGCCAAGCTGCCCATGCGGTCTAGCTCGCTTAACACCTCGGGCGTAAACACATTTTTTTTATATGAATTAAAAAATATGAACCCTTGCAGTGCATCGCCGCTCAGCATGGGTAGGGTATAGCTGGCTTGGTATCCCGCCGCTTTTAGCACTTGCGTGTGCTGATTGCTGCCATGGTCGAGCACGCTCATATCATTTAACACCCTTGGAGTTCGGGTTTCGTAGATTTTGGCGAGGGAAGGTGAGTCGCTCAACTTGGCTTGATACTGAGCCAACGGGGTTTCAATGTCGCTGCTATATAAGAAGGTTCTTAATTGATCTGTGTGGTGGTCGTATAAGGCTAATGCGATACGCTCGATAAACGGATGCTTTTGTTTTAACAGTTGATGCATCAAGGTCAGGTTATCGGACAGAGATTGCGCCTCAGAAACCCCCGCATAGGCATTTTTGTGGGCGGCTTGGTCTGACGTAGGGCGCGACGCAGAGAGCTTGGTGTCGGTGGCTTTGGGTTCCTCGGACATATCGGCACTCAATTGGAGTTAGGCAGTAGGGCACATCAATTAGAGTATAGGCTTAGCAGGCAACTTCGCCTGAAAGAATTAGGATAACGCTAAGCGCACCACAAGCACCAACCCACCAATGAATACCACCAGAAAAAGAATGATGGCCAACGCAAACACGGGCCAGGAGCCTCGCTCTAAGTCCCGTTGCCACAGGGCATGCTTTTGTACGCCAAACGCAGCCCAAAAAACACTGCTAAGGGATTGCCAAAAAGTGACTGGCTCTGTGGGAGTGCTTTCTGGTTGAGTTGGCTCTACGTGTGATGACTTGGCTTGTGATGACTGTGTGCTTGATGACTTTGTCGTTGGCAGCTCGGCGGGTGACGGTTCCTTGCTCATGATGCAATCCCTCTTTGGGTTTCAACTAAGCATAATGGCTGTACGTTTGTTACATCAAGTCGTTGGCTTCGATGGCGCGAAACTCGTCGGCGCTGCTAATAAGCGATTGAGCCGTCAGGGCGCGCACACCATAAACGCAGGTGTGAACTTGATACTTACGCTTAATTTTTTCCAACAACAGGTCAAAATCGCCGTCGCCGGAGAGCAAGATCACCTCATCTAGCTCGGCCGCTTGCTCCATGATGTCGATGGTGATGCCCACGTCCCAATCGCCTTTGGCGCTGCCGTCACTGCGTTGAATAAACGGTTTTAACCGTACTTCAAAGCCGATGTGTTTTAGCGCGTCTTGAAACTTGAGTTGTTGATCATCACCACGATGAATGGCATAGGCTTTGGCGCAGCATATATCGCCGCGCTCGGTCAGTGTTTGCCACAACTGGCGGTAGTTAAATGGACGCCCAAACGCTTGGCGCGTGGTGTAGTAAATGTTTTGCACATCGACAAAAACACCGATCTTTGGACGTGTATTCATTGCTTACTGACCTAAGGGTTTGGGCTACTTTAGTTGGATGGCTTCGACGGAGCAGGGCGTTTGCGCGCTTTGCGCGGGCCGTTGTTTTTCTTTTCGTTTGGCGTATTCGCTGAGCCTTTACCCCAAGGGTTTTGGCTTGTCTTACTTGAATCCGTTTGCTTGTTGCGTGGCTTCGACGGCGTACGTTTGCGCTGGCGGTTTTGTTCACCGTCTGCCGAGCTTTGGCCGTCATTGCGTTTGGCGGGCTTGTGACTCTTGCGATTCGGTTTATTGCTAGTGGCGGTTGGTTGTTCAGGGCGCGCAGAATCCGTTTTGGGCTTCTTAGGTTTTTTCGGTTTCTTGGGCTTTTTCGGTGCCTTTAAGGTGGACTCGGGCACAGGCGTTTTTGGCTCGAACCCTTTAACTATTTCGCGGGGAATGAACTCGCCAATTAAACTTTCAATGGCCCAAAGCTGCTCAATTTCGTCAGCACACACCAAAGAAACGGCTTCGCCACTGGCACCGGCACGGCCCGTACGGCCAATGCGATGCACATAATCTTCGGCCACATTGGGCAGGTCAAAATTCACTACGTATGGGAGCTGGTCGATATCAATGCCACGTGCGGCGATGTCGGTGGCCACCAGTACTTTTACTTTGCCGTCTTTAAAATCGGCCAGTGCACGGGTACGTGCGCCCTGACTTTTGTTGCCGTGAATGGCGGCGGCAGCAAAACCGGCTTCATCCAATTGGCGAGCAATTTTATTGGCGCCGTGTTTGGTGCGCGAAAACACCAGCACTTGTCGCCAATGGTGGGTTTGCATCAGGTTTATCAATGCGTTGGTCTTGGCCTTTTTATCCACAGGACAGAGCCATTGTTTAACCGTTTTTGCTGTGCTGTTGGCGGGTGCGACTTGAATTTCAATGGGGTCGTGGACGATGTTTTTAGCCAGATGACGGATGTCGTCCGAAAACGTTGCGCTGAACATTAGGTTCTGACGCTTGGCGGGTAACAGCGCTAGGATTTTACGAATGTCGTGGATGAAACCCATGTCGAGCATGCGATCAGCTTCGTC
>JBFHVZ010000178.1:0-8742 GCA_041589295.1 Pseudomonadales bacterium | reverse complement strand
GCCAAAGTCTTCTTCTAAAATTTGAGCGTCTTCATCTGGGTCAAATAATCCTAATGGCGATTCAAACACTGGCGAGCCTTGAATGGCATAGAAGGGCACTCTTTGCATCAAGTGTTTTAGACGTTCGGCCAAGGAAGATTTACCGCCACCTACTGGGCCTAACAAATATAAAATTTGTTTCTTCTCTTCTAAACCTTGAGCGGCATGACGAAAATACGAAACGATTTGTTCGACGGCTTCTTCCATGCCGTAAAATTCGTTAAAGGCGGGATAGCGTTTGATGACCTTGTTGGAAAAGATTCGACTGAGACGCGAGTCTTTTGATGTATCCACCAGTTCGGGTTCGCCAATGGCCATGAGCATGCGTTCGGCGGATGACGCGTATGCCATGGGGTCGGATTTGCAGAGCTCCAGGTACTCTTGCAAACTCATTACCTCTTCCTGAGTGGTTTGGTATCTGTCCTGATAGTGACTGAAGATGCTCATCCTATACCTCCGAATAAATGTCATTGACGCTCAATTAAGCCGCTGCGTTAAGTTAGGCCGTGTGCTAAGACGTTAGCGCGGTTTTTAACGCGTGAAAAAATCTCGACTCAGTAGACGGATTGGTCACTACTAAGTTAGACCTTATCGACTGGCTTGTATCCCCCTAATTCGCCATTCCGTCATAAGGTTTGGCGTTTATGCGTCAATTTTTTAATGCTGCAGGAAATATATTGCATAGGGTGTGCCTACATAGCGGAATAAGCAGCGTTAAAAATAACAAACAAGTGTATGAATCTTTTAGAAAGCGGGAGCACCCGTTTGTTGTAAACGATGGGATAAGAGGAAGTTAGGGAGCGTAAATATTACGGAGAAATTTTAAACAATCGGGCTACGGGTTGCGCAAACACCCGATTGTTTTTAAGTCAGTGTTAACTTTTTTCAATTTGATCGGGATGCGTTACTTTCCAAACTTCAAAGCCGCCGTCCAAACTATAAACGTCGCTGAAGCCTTGCTCTGCAAGGTATTGCGCGGCGCCCTGACTGCTGTTGCCGTGGTAACAACAGACCACTAAAGGGCGAGTTAAATCCGCAGCGGCAATGTATTGCCCAACGTTGTTGTTGTCTAGTAGAAAGGCCTGAGGAATGTGGCCCATTGCGTAGCTTTGTGGATCGCGGATGTCCACAACTTGCACCTGTGTTTGTTGTTGTAAATCCACAAGTTGTTGCGGGTTAATATGTTTAAACATAGGTTTTTCTCAAAATGTAAAAATTTTTTTGATGTTTTTGTTTTTATAACGCGCGTTGAAAACGCTCGCCAGTGTCGACATTTAACAGCGTCATGTTACCGCCCCACACACAACCTGTGTCCAATCCTGTGACACTTGGGTGATCAAATAAGCCTTCTAATGCAGCCCAGTGACCAAATAATAAACGGGTTTGTTTTAATTTATTGGGAAATTCAAACCAAGGTTTACATCCGTTTGGTGCAGAGCCTGCGCCCTCTTTGGATGCTAATTCTAATTCCATGTTTGGGCCTAAAAAGCGCATGCGCGTAAAGTAATTGACGATTACGCGTAGGCGATCCATACCCGTCAGAGTTTTGTCCCACAATGCTGGTTCGTTGCCGTACATGGCTGCATAGAATTGTTTGTGATCTTTGCTTTGTAAAACGGCTTCAACTTCTTGCGAACGTTTAAGTGCTTTTTTGGGCGACCAAAATGGCGGGATTCCCGCATGGGCCATGGCGATATTGCGTTGTTGGTCCCAATAAAATAAAGGTTGATGGCGTAGCCACTTTAATAATTTGTTGCTGTTTTCAGCAAAGACAATGTCGAGCAGGTCTTCGTGGCCTTTGGCTTTTTTCTGCCCGTAGGCGATGGCCAGTAAGTGTAGATCGTGGTTGCCCAATACCACTTTGATGCTGTCGCGCATGTCATACAGCATTTGCAGTGTGCCGAGGGAGTCTGGGCCGCGATTAACGAGGTCGCCCACGCACCATAGCTGATCCTTTTTTGGGTTAAACTTTACGTCGTCTAGCAGTTGTTCTAGCGGTTCGCGGCAACCTTGTAGGTCACCTACCGCAAATAATCGACCCATGTGTCCGTCTGTTTGCTGGTTTTCGTAGAGTGTCATGAGCGTCCTATATTTGCAGGGCAAGATCAAGGCAGCTCAGTCGGTGTAAAGTGTCAGTGGTCAATCGCACCTAATAGGTTTTGAAAGTACTTAATGTAGATTGCCGGGGGCTGCCAACATAAATGGCTCTATGGCGACGTCGAATTGGGTGCCGTCGGGTTTTACCATGTGATAGCTGCCGTGCATGGTGCCCACAGGGGCTTCCATCACGGTGCCGCTGGTATAGGTGTAACTTTCGCCGGGCTGAATTTGTGGCTGTTGCCCAATGACGCCTTGGCCTTTCACTTCTTGCGTGGTCATGGTGTCGCCGTTGGTGATGATCCAATGGCGCGACAATAATTGCGCTGGGCTGCTGCCGCTGTTGGTGATGGTCACTGTATAACTAAAGACAAAGCGGTTTTCTTCTGGGTCCGATTCATCCATCAGGTAATAGGGCTCGACCTTTACCTGAATCAAATCATCGTTGATCGGTTCGCTCATGACAGCTCTCTATGAGTTGGCCTTCATTTCGTACACCTTGTCGGCAATGCGGACAAAGTCTTTTAATTCTAGACGTTCTGGGCGAATGGCGGGGTCGATTCCCATCTCGGTGAGGACCTCGACATCCATGATTTGTTTAAGGTTATTGCGCAAGGTCTTACGACGCATGGCAAACGCACTGCGGACAACATCGCGCATGGTTTTTACGTCTTTGGCTGGGTAGGGCAGGGTGGTGTGCGGTACGAGACGCACAATGGCGCTGTCTACCTTGGGTGCGGGTTTAAACGCCCCAGGGCCCACATCAAACAGGTGCTGCACGTCGCAATAGTACTGCGCCATGATGCCCAGACGACCGTAGTGCTTGTCACCGGCTTGTGCCGCAAGGCGTTGGACCACTTCTTTTTGCAGCATGAAGTGCATGTCTTGCACGCGGTCGTGGTAGCTCAATAGGTGGAATATCAAGGGTGTGGATATGTTGTAAGGCAGGTTGCCGACGATGCGCAGCGGCCGTTCGTCGGTCATGAGTTCGCGAAAGTCGTATTTCAGCGCGTCGGCTTCGTGTATTTCGAAGCCGGGGTGGTTAAAGAATTTGACCTTTAAACCTGGGATCAGATCGCGGTCCAGCTCGACAACGTGTAAGTAACCATGGGTGCCGTCTAACAGGTGTTCGGTAATGGCGCCCATGCCGGGGCCGATTTCCACCATGTTGTCGCCTTCGCGAGGGCGAATGGATTTCACAATGTTATTGATCACGCGTGGGTCATGGAGGAAGTTTTGACCAAAACGCTTACGGGCCTGATGGCCCATATGGTGTTTGCTGTTGTGATCGTTTTGTGAGTGGGAGTTGGACATACTGCTTAATCTGTTCTCTGCGAGTGTCGGCACGCGGCCATGTGTTGGGCGTAGGCGATGGCGGTATGCAAACTGCCGCTATCGGCTTGACCGCTGCCAGCTAAATCCAGCGCGGTGCCATGGTCCACCGAGGTGCGAATAATGGGCAGCCCCAGTGTGATGTTCGCCGCTTGGCCAAAACCCTTGTACTTTAACACGGGCAGGCCTTGATCGTGATACATGGCGAGCACTGCATCGCCACCGGCTAACACCTTGTCGGTGAATAAGGTATCGGCGGGCAATGGAGCACTTAGATGAATGCCTTCTTGTCTCAGTTTAGCCAGAGTCGGCTCGATCACCTCGATTTCTTCGCGGCCCATGTGGCCACCTTCACCGGCATGGGGGTTCAGGCCACAAACCAAGATACGCGCTTGTGGTAGCGCAAAGTAGGTTTTTAGGTCGGCGTCGAGCACTTGGATAATGTCGGTGAGCAAGGCCGGTGTAATGGCGTCGGGCACGGCTTTAAGCGGTAGGTGAGTGGTCACTAAGGCCACCATCAGGCCCTTGGTGGCCAGCATCATCACGACCTTTTTTGCACCTGTGTATTCTTCTAAAAACTCGGTGTGACCAGAAAACGGCACACCGGCTTCGTTGATGACGCCTTTGTGAACTGGGGCGGTGACCATGGCGTCGTAGCGGCCATCTAAACAGCCTTGTGCGGCCTCGGTTAAGGTGTCCAGTACGTATCGACCATTGGCAGGGTTCAGTTGGCCAATGACTTCTGGCTCGGCCAGCGGCACATGTTTGACCCAGATTTCCCCCGCCTGCGCCGGAGCGTGTTGATCGTCGCTAAAGGGTTTTATCACCAGCGGCAAGTTAAGGTGCGCAGCACGACGGGCTAACAGGTCGGCATCACAGATGGCGACGATCTGGCTATCGTGGGCTTGTTGTGCAAGTTGCACGGTCAGGTCTGGGCCAATGCCCGCCGGTTCGCCGACGGTCAGTGCGAGTCTGGTCATGGGTTTCGCTGCCATTACTTCACTTACTTCACTTCGACGTAGGCTTCGGTGCGAATCTGGCGTAACCAGATGGGCAGTTCTTCTTCGAAGCGTTGACTGTACAGCAGGGCGCGCACTTGGTTACGTTGGATTTGTTCACCTACGTCTTTGTTGCGGTAGCCAGTGACTTCCAGAATGTGCCAACCAAATTGAGATTTAAATGGCTTGCTTAATTGGCCTTTTGCGGTGGCTTTCATGGTGTCTTCGAACTCGGGCACCATGTCGCCTTCGTTAATCCAGTCTAAATCACCGCCGGATACCTTGCTGCCCGGATCGTCACTGAATTCTTTGGCCAGTGTGGCAAAGTCAGCACCGTTTTTAATGCGCTTGTACAAGTCTTGAATCAAGGCTTGGCTGGCGTCTTCGTCACGAATTTCGTTTGGACGAATGAGGATGTGACGAGCGCGGGTTTGTTTCACCATTTTGGTGGAACCGCCACGCTTTTCTTCGACTTTGATGATGTGAAAACCACTGCCGCTTTTAATGGGGCTAGAGACTTCACCTTCTTTTAGGTCCGGCACGATGTCGGCGAATAAGCTGGGAAGTTCGCCTTGCTTACGCCAGCCTAAATCACCGCCTTTTAGTGCGTTGCGGCCGTCAGATTGGGCAATGGCCATTTGTTTAAAGTTGGCACCAGCGCGCAGTTGCTTCACTAAATCCTGGGCCTTTTCTTCCGCTTTTTTTAATTCTGCACGGGATGCCTGCGATGGCACTTGAATGAGGATGTGACCTAGGCGGTATTCTTCGGCGGTGGCTTTTTGGCCACGGGCGCTGTTCAGAAAGCTGTCAATGTCTTGTTCGCTAATTTGGATCTTGCCACCCACGCGGTAGCGCTGAACCTGACTGATTAAACGCTCGCGGCGAATTTGTTCGCGGGCATCCAAGTAGTTGATGCCGTCTTTTTCCAGTGCTTTTTTAAATTGGTTTAGGTTCATGCCGTTTTGTTTGGCGATTTCGTCGATGGTGGCATTCAGCTCTTGGTCGCTGATGCGCATACCGCTGCGCTCGGCCATTTGCAATTGAATGCTTTCGCTGATGAGGCGCTCAAGCACTTGGCTGGCCAGAATGTCATCTGGCGGTAGCGCGACCCCTTGGCTTTGGTTTTTAACCACGCTGACGCGGCTATTTACTTCGGACTTCATGATGACGTCGTCATCGACCACGGCGGCGATACGGTCTAACGGTTTAAGGTCCGCAGTGGCGGTGGCTGCCAGTAAAGTCAGGCAGGCGGCATTGAGAAAACGTTTAATAGTCATGAATTACCCTTTGATCGTAGCCGTTGATGCGTTGTCCCAGCATGACGTCGGTTTGGCGACCAAATATACCCAAACCCTTGAGGTGGAACTGCATTAAAAATTGGTAGTCTTTGCTCTGGTCACTTTTGGTGTGTTCTTCGTAAGAAAGTTGCACACGCCAGCAACAATTTTGATATTCGATGCCGCCTAAACCTTCGATGATGTAAGTGTTTTCATCGTTTTTTAATTCTCGAGTCGCACGGTCGCGATAAGGCCAGATGTCGCGTTTTTGTTGCCCAAAGAAGGCCCAGCGGTCATTTAATGGGGCAAAGAAGGATGCGCCCAGTTGTTTGGTGCTGCTGGCTTCAACGTGGTTGAAGTTCATGTCGAATAGCCAGTTGCGGTTATTCTGGTAGCTCAATTGCGCGGTGGCTTTTTCGATGCGCTCTTCACTGGCACCGGCCTGACGTTGTGCAAAGGTGGTGGCTTCCACTCTTGGGTTGTACTGCACACTGCTGCTAAAGCGCAGTTGTGAAGTTAGGCGCCATTCAATTTCACCCGCAAAGGCACTGCTGGTGACGCGGTTTTCGTCTTCTAGGGTGACATCACCTGGGTTTAACTCCACTTTGCGGTCACTGTAATACAAGATCTGGCCCAAGCTACCACGTAGCACTTCGTTACCCTGATTGTTTATAAAGCGGCTGGTGATACCCAAGGTGACTTGCTCGGTATCGCCGACGCGGTCGATGCCGCTGAAGCGGTTTGGGTTAAACAATTGGCTGTAACTGAAGTCGCTTTCTGTGGTGTCAAACAGGGGAATGTCAGCCTGTTCAACGTAAGGGGTATAGGCGTACATGATGCGCGGCTCTAGGGTTTGCACGTAATCCATATCGAACAGTTGAAAACTGCGCTCTAAATAAATACCGGCATCCAGCGAGCTAATGCTGACGTTGCGGGTGATTTGTTCGCGGTAGCCGTTGTTTTCGGCTGTTTCGTCCAAGTTGTTAAACGAGTACTCGGTGCGCAGCGCTTTGACTTTTGGGGTGACAAAGCCCCATGCGTTTTCCAGTGGATAACTGGCCGTTACGTCGGTGTGAAAACGCTCGGCGTTCATTTTATCGACGCCGCTAAGTCCGTCGTTGGTACGGGTAAAACGGGTCGCTTGGGCGGTGAGTTCGTAATTGAACTGGTTTGTTTGGTAGCTGTTGAGTTTGCTCAACGTGGCTTCGGGCAAGCGGCGGAAGGGTTTTTTATTGTCGGCAATGCTTTCGTCCACGGTTTGCGAGCTTTCGACTAGGGTGAGAAATTGCCAATTGCCGTCGTTGAACTCCAGCTCGGCCTTTTGAGTGAGGTGACTGGCACGGCTAACACTGCCTGCTTGGCGAAAGTCATCTGTGTAGTCCATGTCGCTGACTTCGTCGTAATGCACTCGGTGCTTCCAGTACTGACCAATGGTGCCAGCATGACGTACGGCCTTCGACCAACGTTCAGCATCGCGGTAGTCCTCATTGTCGAGGTCCTTTTCGTTGGCAAGGTCATCACCTAGGTATGTGGCGGTAATACTGCCTTCGCCAATGACATTGAGATAACGGAATTCATTACCCCATAGCAAGCCGTGGTCGCGCACGAATCGGGGTGTGAGTGTGTCGTCGTAATTGGGTGCGATGTTGATGTATAGCGGGGCGGCGAATTCTTTGACGGCCACGCTGGCGGTTTCGAAGTCCTTACCTTCGATATCAAGGTCGAGGGTCGGGTCGAGAAAACCGGTCAGGCGCTTATCGCTGATGGGGAAACGGTAATACGGGAAATAAAATACGGGGACTTCAAGAATGCGTAAACGCGTGTGATAGGCCTCGCCCCAGCCTGCGTTCTGGTCCAGTTCGATTTCGGATGCGCGTACATCCCAGTCTTGATGGCCCGGCTCACAAAAGGTGTAGGTGGCTGTGTCGAGCACGGCGATGCCTTCTTTGCGCAGGGTTAGCTGCTTGGCTTGGCCGCGCATGTGGCGCTCGGTAATGGCGTATTCGGCATTGAATAGATCGGCTCGGCCGCTATTGGCATCGTATTCTAAGCGTTCGGCCACCATGGTGATTTGCGGCGTGCGAAACTGAATACCCTGCTCACCGCCTTCAAAGCGAGCGGCTCCGGTGGCTTGGTTGTAGGTGGCGCGGTCGCCTTCGATGCGGCGGTCTTTTTGTTCCAGCACCACATTGCCGCTAAAAATGGCACCGTCAACTTCGTGGTATTGAGCCGCGTCGGCCTGTACTTGAATGCTGTCACCAGCTTGTTGCACTAACGTAGGCGGTAAGTAGGCACCGCTGCAAAAACTGGGCAGGCTGTCCTGCATGGATTGTGGCAGTTGATGGCGCAGTACCCAGTCAAGACGACTGTATGGATTTTCTTGTGCATCAGTTGCGGTATCGGTTGCAGCTGCTGTTGTGGCAGAAACCCACGCAAGGCAACAGGCTAAAAATAAAGGGTGACGAATATTCAAACTCAAGTCGCTATTTTAATCATTGTGCGAAAGCGCAAAATTGTACGGATTATCCCAGATTAGGGCCAGCGGGCCGAACAAAATTCCTTACCATAGGCATCATTCCGTATGACTCCAGACCAGACTCGCAGTTTTTCAAAAAGCCGCTAGAGACCCGTCGTGCTTTGCGCTACTGTTGCGCACTTGCTAAAAGCGATTTTGCTTTGCCCACTTGAGCAAGAGTAGTCAGTACCGATGGACCTGCGCCAACACCGTTTACACGACTGGGTTACCACCCGTTTAAGCCAACTGAATCTCGGTGAACCCACAGGGCCGCTGCAAACCGTATCCGGTGATGCCAGCTTCCGCCGTTATTTTCGTCAACACACGGCCAGCAGCCAGTTTATCTGCGTGGATGCCCCACCCGAAAAAGAAGACAGCCGTCCCTTTGTCGCCATTGCGCGCAATTGGTTCGCCCAAGGGGTGAATGTACCTCAGGTGTTAGACGTAGACTTTGAACAAGGCTTTATGCTGCTGTCAGACTTTG
>JBFHVZ010000177.1:0-8753 GCA_041589295.1 Pseudomonadales bacterium | reverse complement strand
TGGGTTTTAGCAACTGGTGAAAAGCAGTGTTAGAATGCGACAAAGCCTGAATTCCTTATTATTAGATGTTTTCTTGACAATCACATTCTAACAATTTGGATTCAGGCTTTCTCGTTTCCCAAACTGTGGGACAGCAGTGGCCGCAAAGCGGCTTTTTTTTATTTTTTTTGGGGGGGGCAATCAAGTATGAGAGCTAGCTGCGATCTATATCTGCAGATTCAATCTTGTATTGACGATAGGCACTAAATTCATTTCGAGCCTGACGATAATTAACTTGATTCACTTCTTCTTCACCGGCCTCAGCAACCTGAGCCTGATTTACGCCATCAAGGCGAACGATAACTTTACCACCAGCAATATCAACTGTCGCAAACTTACCTTTACCTTCATCTAGCGATAAAGCAAACACTTTGGTAAGCACTTTTTGATTCGCATCTTTGCTATCGCGCTTCAACCCCTTTTTAGAAACCCAGCCATCTAACTCACCAGCTTTAGCCTTAACCAATGCCTCTTCTGCCTTTTCAGCCAGCGCAGAGTTTGCTTTCTCGTTCAATACTAAAGTCTTAACCTGCTGGGCAACCTCTTCCAAAGGACGCACCGCGGGCTCACTATGAGATTTAACGTGCAACACGGCTGACTGACCTTCACCTAAATCTATTACTTCGCTATTGGCATTTTCGAACAATACGTTTTCAGCAAATGCAGCCTGAACAAACGCGCGATTAGACGCTACACCCACACCACCTTTACGAGAAAAGGCTTCAGTGGTTTTAATCTCTAGGCCTAAAGATTTTGCAACTGGCTGCAGTTTTTCTGATGAAAACGCTTCGTCCTTGAGCATTTCTAAACGCTCAGCATATAAGGCTGCTGCTTGCTCCAGCTTAAGCTCATTGGCAATGGAGTCTTTCAAATCTTCAAACGACGCAACTTCAGGCTGTCGGGTTTCAAGCAACTTAATGATATGCTGACCATCACGAGTCTCAACCAAACCAGAAACCTGTCCCTGACTTAAACCACGTAACGCTTCTGCAAACTCTGGCTCAAAAATCGACAAATCCGCATAACCTAAGTCTCCACCGGAAAACTTAGAGGCATCATCGTCAGAGTACTCTTTTGCAACATCATCGAACGACATGACATCTAATTTAGCAAGTGCTTCAGCAGCTTTTGCTTTAGCAGCTTCATCATCACCTAGAACTAAAATATGTGCAGCGCGATATTCACGTTTTGAGTTTGCCTCTGCCTTCATAGATTCGTAACGAGCTTGAACTTCTTCATCATCAACCTCAACACCAGAAGCCAGAGCAGCTTGACTTAATACCACATAGTCTACAGCTACTGTTTCCTCTGACATGAAGCGAGATTTATTGGCTTCGTAGTATTCTGCAACCTCTTCATCAGACACCTGAATGTCTTTCTTAATTTCATCAAGCTTGAATTCAATCAGCGCAAAATCACGCGTCTGCTGATTTAATTTAGAAAGGCGCACAGCTTCTGTTGGCATTGCAAATGCTGTTGCTTGCCACGCCGTCTGACCTTGATTAGACATCAATGTGTTGCGCAGCATTTCGCGGTAGGTAGCACGAGTAAATCCCGCATTACGTAAAATTAGATCGAAGCGAGCCGCACTAAATTGACCAGCTTCTTGAAATTCTGGAGAGCTAACTATTATGCGATCAATTTCGAGATCAGAAAAATAAACACCGGCATCCATGGCTGCTTGGGCCATTACTTTTTCTTCAACCAAGCTTTGTACTGCTGCATCGCGCAACATCTTTTCATTTAGAAAACTTGGGTCAAAATTTTCACCAAACTGCGCTTGGAAGCGACGTTTTTGCACATCAACTCGCTGCGCCACTGCCAACTCGCTGATTTCCTCTCCATTCACCGTTGCTGGGGCGTCATCTCCACCACCTAGACTAACGATACTTTCGATACCAAATAAGGCAAACGTACAGATAATTAAACCAACGATAATCTTGGCAACCGTGCCTTGAGAATTATCACGAATCTTTTGAAGCATGGAGCATCCAACCTTTTATAAAACTCTTCCCGATAAGAAAAAAGCGCATCAAAGATGCGCTTTTTTGTAGGTACCTGCGCTTAATACGGGCTAAAGCGCCAAAACCTTGATTAGTTAACCGCGTCTTTCAGCGCTTTACCAGGTTTAAAACCAGGTACTTTAGCTGCTGCGATTTCGATTGGCTGACCCGTTTGAGGGTTGCGACCAGTACGAGCAGCACGCTCTTTAACAGCGAAAGTGCCGAAACCAACCAGTACGACTTGGTCGCCCTCTTTCAACGCGTTAGTTACAGCATCAATGGTTGCGTCTAAAGCGCGGCCAGCAGCTGCCTTTGGAATGTCTGCAGAAGCTGCAATCGCATCAATTAGTTCAGATTTATTCACACGTATCCCCTTTACCAAGAATGGTTATTATAGATGTAAACCGGTTTGCTAAGCGTACAGGCATGCAAGGAGTCAAGAAGGCAGCAAGTTATACCGCTGCGTGTCCACTGTCAAGGCGCCTGTACCCTTTAAAGCCCTGTTTTAAAGGCTTTTTATTATTAATGAGTACTCAGTCTATCCTGTTGATTTTGCTGGGTTGCAGCTTCCTTTTCAATAACCGAAGCCACATTTTTTTCAGGATTTCCGGCCAAAGCGACATCAATGACCTCATCGACCCACTTAACAGGAATAATTTCCAGCTCTGCTTTGATGTTTTCAGGAATTTCTTTTAGGTCGCGCTCGTTCTCGTGAGGAATAAGTACAGTTTTAATTCCTCCGCGATGAGCCGCCAAAAGTTTTTCCTTGAGGCCCCCTATCGCCAACACTTTACCACGTAACGTGACCTCACCCGTCATAGCAACATCAGCACGCACTGGCGTATTGGTAATAACAGACATTAATGCCGTCACCATGCCAATACCTGCACTAGGGCCATCTTTTGGTGTCGCCCCCTCAGGAACATGTATGTGCAAATCATGCTTCTCAAAAAAGTCATAAGGCAAACCGAATGCTTGCGCACGGCCCTTAACAACCGTAAACGCGGCTTGAATAGACTCCTGCATTACATCGCCCAGAGAACCCGTTTTAACAACACGCCCCTTACCTCTTGAGATAACAGATTCAATGGTTAAAATTTCACCACCTACTGATGTCCAAGCCAATCCTGTTACTTGACCAATTTGATCCTCAGCTTCTGCCAAGCCATATCTAAATTTCTGCACACCCAAGAAATCTTCCAAACGCTCAGGCGTGATAGCAGGGTCAGGTTTTTGCTCAGACATAACATTGTTTTTTACAACCTTGCGACAAAGCTTTGCCATTTCACGTTCTAAACCGCGAACACCTGACTCTTTGGTGTAGTGACGAATAACTGAACGCAGAGTATTTTCAGGCACATCTATTTCGTCAGCCTTCACTCCGTTTTTCTCTATTTGCTTCGGCAACAAGTAGCGCTCGCAAATATTGACCTTCTCGTCCTCGGTGTAACCCGGAATGCGAATAATCTCCATTCGATCTAGCAGCGGCCCCGGTATGTTCATGCTGTTTGCAGTACAAACAAACATTACATCAGACAGATCAAAATCCACCTCTAAATAATGGTCAGAAAACGCACTGTTTTGCTCAGGGTCCAACACCTCTAGCAATGCAGATGCTGGGTCACCACGGTGGTCCATACCCATTTTGTCGATTTCATCCAACAAGAAGAGCGGGTTCTTTACACCAACTTTTGAAAGTTTCTGGATAAGCTTACCCGGCATCGAACCAATGTATGTACGGCGGTGACCACGAATCTCAGCTTCATCACGCACACCACCTAGCGCCATACGCACATACTTGCGATTTGTCGCTTTGGCAATTGAACGACCTAAAGACGTTTTACCAACCCCTGGTGGACCCACCAAACATAGGATATTACCAGTGGACTTCTTAACTCGTTTTTGAACTGCCAGATACTCAAGAATACGATCTTTAACTTCGTCTAAGCCATAGTGGTCTTGATCAAGAATTTCTTGCGCAAGTTCGATGTTACTCCGAGTTTTAGATTTAGATTTCCATGGAATGCCTACCATCCAATCTAAATAACCGCGAACAACAGAGGCTTCTGCTGACATCGGTGACATCATTTTAAGTTTAGCCAATTCTGCATTGGCTTTTTCTTTTGCTTCTTTAGGCATGCCAGCTTCGTCGATCTTTTTCTGCAGATCTTCGATTTCATTCGGCACATCATCTAAGTCACCTAGTTCTTTTTGAATGGCTTTCATTTGCTCATTCAAATAGTACTCACGCTGACTCTTTTCCATTTGTTTTTTAACGCGACCGCGGATGCGCTTTTCTATTTCAAGCAAATCAATTTCGGACTCGATGACCGCCATCAAATGCTCTAAACGCTCGCGCTCACTCACCATCTCTAGGATGGCTTGTTTTTGATCTAGTTTGAGTGATAGATGGGCCGAAATGGTATCCGCCAATCGACCAGGTTCTTCAATACCTGAAATAGAAGCAAGCACCTCGCTAGGCACTTTTTTACTCATTTGCACAAATTGATCGAAGTGCTGGCGAACAGCTTTTACAAGGACTTCTTCTTCACGATCATTAAGGGATTCAATCTCTAATGGAGATGCCTCAACCTTAAAGAATTCTCCAGAGGCTTCGTAGGCATGAATATCAGCGCGACACTGACCTTCCACCAACACCTTCACTGTCCCGTCTGGAAGTTTTAACAGTTGTAGCACAGTGGCAATCGTACCGACCCGATAAATATCCGCTTCTTCAGGTTCGTCTGTGGCGGCATTCTTTTGCGCAACTAACATGATGCGCTTTTCGCCTTCCATCGCCGCCTCTAAGGCTTGGATTGACTTCTCTCGCCCGACAAACAACGGAATTACCATGTGCGGATAAACAACAACATCCCTCAAAGGCAGCAATGGTAATTTTTCGAGTTTCATATAACACCTATCTTCGTTTGGGCAGCAAGTTACGCTTTGCCCCTAAGATGGGGCCGATAAGCTGCGAAAACAAGGGGGGATAACGAAAAAAGGGGCTGTTTGAGCCCCTTTTTTACAATTTATGGAACACTTGATCAGATATCGTCCGGTGCAGCTTTAGCAGTAGGCTGTTCGGACTCATATATCATCAAAGGTTCAGATTCACCCTTAATCACAGAATCTTCTATGACGACTTTGCGAACGTGATCCTCCGAAGGAATCTTGTACATGCTATCCAGTAGCACGCCTTCCATAATAGACCTTAGGCCACGAGCACCTGTCTTACGCTCCATTGCTTTTTGAGCAACCGCTTTCAAAGCACTTTCACGAAACTCCAGCTCCACCCCTTCCATTTCAAACAAGGCTTGATACTGCTTAACCAAAGCATTCTTTGGCTCAACCAAGATCTGAATGAGAGCAGCTTCATCAAGCTCGTCTAATGTGGCAACCACAGGAAGACGACCTATAAACTCAGGAATAAGACCATACTTAACCAAGTCCATGGGCTCTACATCCTTCAACATAGAACCTACGTCTTTAGAGTCATCTTTCGCTTTAACGACTGCATTAAAGCCGATACTGCTCTTCTCAGTTCGATCACGAATAATCTGATCCAAACCAGCAAAAGCACCACCACAGACAAACAGGATATTACCTGTATCGACCTGTAAAAACTCCTGCTGAGGGTGTTTGCGCCCACCCTGCGGCGGAACCGAAGCAACCGTACCCTCAATCAACTTCAGCAAGGCCTGCTGCACACCTTCACCACTCACATCTCGAGTGATGGATGGGTTATCGGATTTACGGGAAATCTTGTCAATTTCGTCGATATATACGATACCGCGCTGCGCCTTATCAACATCGTAATCACACTTTTGCAGCAGCTTTTGAATGATGTTCTCGACATCCTCACCCACATAACCAGCTTCGGTTAGCGTGGTGGCATCAGCAATTGTGAAGGGAACATTCAAAAGGCGCGCTAAGGTTTCAGCCAGTAGCGTTTTACCGCTACCCGTTGGACCAATAAGCAAAATATTGCTTTTAGCCAGCTCAGTTACACCTTTCTTACTTTCACCATGACGCAAGCGTTTGTAGTGGTTGTAAACCGCCACAGACAATACGATTTTGGCCCTATCTTGACCAATCACGTATTCATCTAACGTTTCTTTAATCTCTTTCGGCGTAGGTAGTCGGTCAGAAGGTGCCTCCCCCTGACTTTCTTGTACTTCTTCACGAATGATGTCGTTACACAAGTCTACACATTCGTCACAGATAAAGACGCTAGGTCCTGCGATCAGCTTGCGCACTTCATGCTGACTTTTTCCGCAGAAAGAGCAATACAGTAATTTGCCCTTATCTTCGCCTTTACCGTTTGATTCGTCGGACATTCGACTCCCTCATTATTTACTCGGCCAAGTATGACAAAGATGTCGCTTAACACTCAGGTTTGCAAGCCCAAGCGCAAAAAATTACAAGAAGAGCCAGTTTTATCCCTGGCGCTTCTCTAGGATTTGATCTATGAGACCGTATTCCAATGCCTCTTTGGCATTCATGAAATTGTCGCGCTCAGTGTCTGCTGCGACCTTTTCAACTGCATTGCCAGTATGCTTAGCCAAAATACGATTTAAACGCTCTTTGGTGTCTTTGATGTTTTCTGCATGAATCAGAATATCGGTTGCCTGACCTTGCGCACCGCCACTCGGCTGGTGAATCATCACACGGCTATTCGGCAGACAAAAACGCTTCTTCTCAGCACCCGCAGCCAAAAGAAAAGCACCCATACTACAAGCTTGACCAATGCAAATAGTATTCACATCAGGCTTGATAAACTGCATGGTGTCATATATCGACATACCGGCCGTCACAGACCCACCAGGTGAGTTTATGTACAAATGAATGTCTTTTTCAGGGTTTTCAGCTTCCAAGAACAACAATTGAGCAACAACTAAATTGGCCATATGGTCTTCGACCTGACCAACTAAAAAGATGACACGCTCTTTAAGTAGTCTCGAGTAAATATCATAAGAACGCTCTCCACGGGCAGTTTGCTCAACCACCATGGGAACTAAACCAGACATTTCTAGGGGGGAATTCTGCATGCCAAGCAGGTCTTTCATGCGTTATCTCCGTCAACGGCGTCAGAAAAAACAGCCATTACCCTGACGGTAATAGCTGTTTTACAGAGTGTAGTCTTCTTTTGTGCCTTTTTGCACTAAGAAGCTATCACAAGAAGATTATTGGGCGCTATTTGCCGCCTTAACAATTTCTTCGTAGCTGCTTTCTTTTTCAGAGACTTTCGCTTTAGCCAATAGAGCATCAACGACCTGCTCTTCCACAGCCAAGGCTTCCAGCTGGGACAACTGTTCTTTGTTGTTCTTGTAGTACTCTTTTACTTGTTCTGGGTCTTGGTAAGTTGAAGCCAAATCTTCGATCAAAGCATTTACTTTATCTTCATCAGCTTTCACTTCAAACTGCTCAACCGCAGCGTTAATCAGTAGACCCAGCTTTACACGCTTTTCCGCTTGCTCTGCAAACAGTTCACGCGGAAGCATACTTGCATCAAAACCTTGACCACCGCCAAACTGCTGAACTGCTTGCTGCTTCATACGAGCAACTTCTTGATCAACCAGAGCTACCGGCACATCAATTGTGTTTTGAGCCAATAGACCATCTAACACCTGAGTTTTAGTGTGACGAGTTGCCGCTTGCTTTAATTCGCGCTCCATATTCTTGCGCACTTCGCTACGGAACTCTTCTTCAGAAGAAGCTTCTACACCAAACTTTTTGAAGAACTCTTCATTTAGTTCTGGCAACTTAGATACTTCTACCGTTTCTACCTTAATCTTAAATTCAGCTTCTTTACCCTTTAGGTTTTCAGCTTGATAGTCTTCAGGGAAAGTCACAGTGATGGTTTTCTCATCACCTGCCTTAACGCCAACCAACTGATCTTCAAAACCAGGAATCATAGACTTGCTACCAAGTACTAAGCTGTGACCTTCAGCCTTTCCGCCTTCGAATGCTTCGCCATCAACGAAACCTTCAAAGTCGATCTTCACACGGTCACCGTCTTTAGCGGCTTCTTCAGAAACATCGAACGTAGCTTGTTGCTTACGCAGAATATCAAGCATATTGTCGAGATCTGCGTCATTTACCTGAGCAACCAGTTTTTCAACTTCAATTGCATCTAAACCTGTCAGTTCGACTTCAGGGTAAACTTCAAAAGTAGCGGTAAATTGGAAATCTTTACCTTCTTCATCAACAACTGGCTCAACTTGCGGTGCGCCTGCTGGATTCAGTTTTTCTTGAGTAACAGCTTGGATGAAACCATGCTGCATTTGCTCGCCTAAGACTTCCTGACGGACGCCTTTACCGTAGCGCTGTTTGATTACACGCATAGGTACTTTACCTGCGCGGAAACCGTCGATACGAGCAGTACGTGATACCTGACCCAAACGCTTGGTGATTTCTTCTTCGACCTTCGCTGCTGGGATATCAATAACCAGCTTGCGCTCCAAGCCAGAAGTTGTTTCTACAGAAACTTGCATGAATGCCTCTCAATACATATAGAAGCTGGTGGATTTCAAGGGCTAAGTACTCTATTGATCTGCCCCCTCCGAATCAAGCGATTTTTCATGTAATTGGTCCTGCTCAGGGTGTTCCACCCCAATTACCCCAGAAAAATTGGCTGAATTAACCCACAAAGAGCAATTGAAGACTGTCTTAATATACAGTACTGTATATTAAGACAGTCTTCAATTGCTC
>JBFHVZ010000176.1:0-8824 GCA_041589295.1 Pseudomonadales bacterium | reverse complement strand
CTTCAAGCTAGGTCTCGGATACGGCGCCCCATATAGCTTCTTCGTGTTCCTCAAGTCTCGCGGCTGACGCTTGTGATAACTGTAGTCTTTCAAAACGCTCGCTTGCCAGTCACACTGCGAAGCTATCTGGAACTCCGTTTTAGAGGTGCCCAAGCCTTCCACATAAAAAAGCCGGTTTGAAAAAAAATCAAACCGGCTTTTTTATGCTCACGATTTACTCAAAATGATTAGATCGTGAGATGCATGATACGGCGATTAAAACGCGTAAGTCATGCCCACATAAGTCATGGCAGACTCTTCTGCACTAAAGCTACCTGTGGTTTCGTTAGATTTTAGCGAGCTGTAAATCTGACGGAAGCCCAGTTCCACTTCTGCTTTTGGAATGACCAAGTATTTTGCACCCACTTTGGCACCGTATACAAAGCTGTCATCAGACTCACCGTCTAGACCAGCTTTTTTTACATCAACGTTGTCTTCGTCCCACTGCATGGTGGCGTGACCCAGAGATGCGCCTGCAAACAGAGATGCTTTGTTATGAGCAGGAATGGCGTAAATGTAGTCAGCGTTAAATGTAATCATGCTGGTGTTAGCAAACTCGTTGTTTTCGAAAGAGCCTTCGGCATACAAGCGGAAGGTACGATCTTTAATACCAAAAGACGCAGTGTAGGTAGATGAAGGGTCGGTATCATCTTTTGCAGAACCGAAGGCATTTTCAGATTCGATTTGAGTCACGGTTGAACCAAACGCAATACCCGCGAATTTCACTGGTTCAGCCTGAGCAGAAAATGCCAGCGCAGAAAGGGCTAAAGCAGACAGTGAAGTTGAGGCCAGTTTTTTCATTTTTCTTCTCCATGTGAGTTTTTCCTACTTGTACTACAAACCGCTTAGCGGTTAACAAGCCTGTGTTCGAAGGCTGAGATTAAATGAGTAAACTAATCTGTGCAACAACTCACACTTTCATGTTGAAGAATGTGAGCGCTTAGGTTGAATGGAGTGGAATTATCGTACCACTTTGTTGTGTCTGAGCTTGTTTTAGCTGCTTAAGTCTTTTGGGGTTGAGGGTATGACTGTTTTGCTTGTGCAATGGCAGCAATGCGAGCTTGTTCAATGGCTTCCCCTAACGCAGCACCGTTTAAGCCTTGCTCGACAAATGATTTAGGCGAGACTTGGTTGGCCGCGACTAATAATGTGCGTAGATAATCCGCTTGTGGATAGTCTCGTGTTTCGAAGCCAGTACGGCCACGGGCGTCGGCCGTACAACAAAGTAAAAAATCTTCAAAGCGATCCGGTTTTCGCAACGCATCCAGCGAACGAAACAGCTTCCAAACGGTAGCGGGTTTTAATTCGAACGCACGATGAACGTGAGTATGGAATTCGCAGGTTTTAAGTGCTAACTCGCGATAACGGTTTGGCGCACGTAAGCGGTCGCATAAAGCGGTGATGGGTTTGAGACCAGTGGCTTCGTGGGCAATATGCTGCGGCCACTTTTCTGCAGGTGTGCGGGCTTTACCCAAATCATGCAGGAGCGTGGCAAAGCGAATCTCGCCTTT
Organism: Pseudomonadales bacterium; assembly: GCA_041589295.1. GTDB lineage: Bacteria > Pseudomonadota > Gammaproteobacteria > Pseudomonadales > Oceanobacteraceae > Bermanella. Next base: position 7,274 of record JBFHVZ010000176.1, on the reverse strand, counting down.
AGATTCTCGTTCAGCGGATAACACAGCGGCTTGCTGTAAACACATGAGTGTGTGTACACCTGTGTCGATTTCTGGGTGATGCTTTTCGGGTTGTGGAACGCCGAATAAGGCATCTACTTCGGGAAAGACGGCGGCTAACGCGCCGCACGCACGTAGCACATTAAAGTAAGTGTCAGGTTTGTTTTCTAGCAAAGCGCGTTCGGTTTCTTGCCACACGCGCTCGGCCGTTAAATGCGCAAGTTCACCGCTGTGGGTGATGGAGCGCATCAAGGCCACGGTTTCATCGGCGACCGTAAAACCCAGTTCTGCATAGCGAGCCGCAAAGCGCGCGACGCGCAAAACGCGCAATGGGTCTTCAATAAAGGCATCGCTGACGTGTCGCAGTACGCGATTGCTTAAGTCTTTTTGGCCATTGTACGGATCAATTAAATTACCCTGTTCGTCTTGCGCCATGGCGTTGATGGTGAGGTCGCGCCGTAACAAATCATCTTCTAATGTGATGTCGGGGCCAAAAGACACACTGAACCCTTGATAGCCGTGACCTTGTTTGCGTTCGGTGCGCGCGAGGGCATATTCCTCTTGGGTTTTCGGGTGCAAAAACACGGGAAAATCAGCCCCCACTTGTTTGTAGCCCAAGTCCAGCATCTGTTGTGGCGTGGCGCCGACCACAACCCAGTCGCGGTCTTTAACTGAACGGTTCAATAGCTGATCGCGTACCGCGCCGCCCACTAAGTAGATCTTCATGGCGTTTATTTGACTGAGTCACGTGATTTGAATGGAGCCATTATAGCCCAAGCCACGTGTGCGGGGCTAAGCGGTTGCCACCTTGTTGGCAGGCTTGACTGCTATTCGATGGACAATAAAAAACCGCTGACGAGCAGCGGTTTTTTTAAGGTGCTTTAATAAGCGTAAGGTGCTTGGCTTTTAAAATTCAACGCCGAATTCTGCAGCAACACCAAACTCTTTTTCTAATGCACTGGTGTTGACCCAACCCGCTAAGTCCACGTGAACCATAAATGGAGAGAAGCCAATACCGCCAGTGTAGATGCTTTCGTCATCGCCAGACAAGTTGGTACGGTAACCGGCGCGTAGTTGAATCCAACGGAACAAATCAATCTCACCGCCTAAAGCCAAATAACGAGTTGGGTCTTCAAAGGCGGTGGCTTTGTTTTCGGTAATATCCAAATCTACGCTGGCTTTAGGTTTTAGGAAGTAATCAATGTTTTGATACGACAAGCCGGCGCGCATCATGGGTTGGATATCCACTTTTTGGCCGCGCTGAGATTTGTAGGATTTGCTCATTAAGTTCTTAATGACCAAGCCGCCTTGCCAGCGATTGTTGTAACCAAATTTGTGAGCAGCACCAATATCCAAGTTCATGCCGGAATATTCTTTGTGGTAATCCTCGAACTCGACTTCGTCAAAGTCGATTTCTTTGTTTGGACTACCTTCTGGTTCATCAGGATCTTCACCATCTACTTCGGCGATAAAGTCAAACACATCCACTTTTTGCAATTTAGGGGTAATACCGATGGCGATATCTTTTTCCATGATTTTAAACATACGTGAGAACGATAGGCTGATGTCCGTAATCGCTGCACCATAAACATGAATGGTTGTTTCTAGGTCGACTTCATCCGCACCGTCGGCTAGTTGGCCATTTTCGATGATGGTTTCGTTCGAATTTGTACCCACGATGGTGGTGTTATTGAAGTCGGTAATTTGAGTTTGTGCCGTGGTTAAATCGACTGCGGCAGCGGCTGTTTGAATATCTTGAGGGGTAGACGTGTTGTCTTCCAATACAGTAACTAGGTTTCCGACAGACGTTGTTAAATCAGCAATACCACCTGCAACGCTTAAACCGTTGGTTACCATTTGTGCGGTGGCTGTTGCATAGTCTTCAAGTAATCCAGTGTCGTTTCGACTAACGACCACGCGACCTGAGCCCGAGATATTTGTGTCGATGCCGACACCAACCGCAAACTTCTTGCTAGGGATGGCCGCGTTAAAACCAAGTGCGCCGCCACCACGCAGACGAGACCCTGAAAGGGTATTGTCCAAGTAATCGGTAAAGTCGAATACGATTTCTTTTAAGGTGCCGTTGGAGCCCGCATTGGCATCTAGTGCACTTGTTGCTGCTTGGAAGCTGGTATTGCTCTGCGACAGTTGGGTATTGGCATTTCTAAGTAGGGTGTCGTCGCCTGGATTGGGAGCACCGTCATTCGCACGGTTTACGATGTCAGTAATGGTGGTAATTGCGCTTGTCATGCCCTGAGTTGCAGTTTCCAAGTCGCTCAGGTTATTTGGAATGCTGCCCGCAATATTTTCATCTAACAAGTCATTTAATTGGTCAGTCTTGGCTTCTGGATCAAATTCATCGGTTGCATCCAAAATTTCATCTTCATCACCTGCGTAAAAACCACCGCGCAGGTTAATTGAAAAATGGTCGTCTTCACGCACGGTTGATAACAGGGCAGGGTTATAAACAGCCGCTGATGACAAGGGGGCGGAGGCTACACCAGTGCCCCCCATGGACATGGTTCGTGCATCTAATACCTGAAACGGCACTGCCGATGCTTGCAAGGAAGCCAATGAGATTGCGGCCCCCAATAGTATTTTTTTATTCATAGGTCGGTTCCTTTAAGCAGCTTGAAATCTTGGAGATTGGGCGATACAGCATTAAGACTAGTTCAAAAACGAGTGATGACTAGCTTTATTCACTGTTTCTTTATTGTCATTTTTGCCCGAATCTTAGAAAAAATTCTTAGTTCTTTCCAGATGAATCTCGGTTCGATCTAAGCGAACAACGAAATTTCACAATGTCGTTACATTTGTGCGCTATCTTGAAACGAAATTTGGCTTAATTTATGCGCATTACGTTGTACTGCACGCTGTTTCGGCACATACTCCGCTTATGAATACTTTTTCTTTGCTTGTTACCAAAGCACTCCGTGCGTTTCGAATTTGCGTTTGCCCCATGTGGCGAAGTGTTCGACGACCGCGTGCTTGGTGACTTGTCACTCTTTCAAAAAGCCGCGGTGGTCCGCGGCTTTTTCGTTTCTGTCCATACTTCTCAGACCGAAAATCCGCTGACTTTGTCATCGCGTTAATCGTCAGCCGTAGTGCGCTACCAACGAAAGGAGAACCGTTATGCCGGTAGCTTTGGCCTATTTAGGGGTCGTTTTAATTTGGTCAACCACACCACTGGGTATTCGCTACAGTGTGGACTCACTGGACTTTGTGCAGGGTGCTGCGCTGCGTATGTGGCTTTCGTTGTTTTTCTGCGTTTTGCTGTTAATGGTGTTGCGCATTCGATTTCCGATTCACCGCGCTGCGTTGTTAAGTTACGCCGCCGGGGCTTTAGGCGTGCTGGGGGCCATGCTCTGTACTTATTGGGCTGCGGCTTATATTCCTAGCGGATTGATGGCGGTGCTGTGGGGGTTAAGTCCGGTGTTTGTGATGTTGTTTAGCACTTGGATGTTTGCCGAACGCGCCTTTAACGTGACTAAATTATCGAGTTTAGCGTTGGCGATTATGGGCTTGGCCTTGGTGTTTAGCGGGCAGTTAGATATTGCCTTCGCCATGGTGTTGGGTCTGGCTGTATTGTTAGTGGGCGTGAGTTTGCACGCATACAGCTCGGTGCTAATTCAAAAAGTGCAATCACAAGATGCGCTTGAGGTGCATCCGTTAGCGCAAACCACCGGTGCTTTGTTGTTGGCCGCGCCGGGTTATGGGTTGGCATGGTTGTTTATGTCTGGACCACTGCCCGACAGCGTGTCTGCAAAGTCGCTATGGGGCGTGTTGTATTTAGCGACCATGGGTTCGGTGGTGGGCTTCATGGCGTACTTTTATTTGTTAAAAAAACTAGGAGCAGCGCCTGTTTCGTTAACCACGTTAATTACGCCTGTGCTAGCGCTGATGTTGGGTGCACTGATAGAAGGTGAACGATTGCCTGTTGAAACTTGGTTAGGGTCGTTGGTGATCATGACGGCCTTGTTTGTGTATAACTCACAAAGCCTGTTGAAGTTGTTGCCGAGATTACGGGCCGTTGTCACCCGAGGTTAGTGCTTAAACGGAAGACTTAAAAATCAAAATGGCGCATTTTGCCTTTGCAAAAGCGCCATTTTTTGTATGGATCGAATGGAAAAAAGAATGGTCGCGGTGCGCCAATCTTGCTAAAAAAAACCACCTTAGGGCCGATAACGAACTCAAGCCATGGGTGTTTTTGTTCAGTCAACCAAGTGATACGGGTGGATGAATAAAGCACAACACAGTTAAGTAAGGAGTTCGTTATGGTCAAGCCGATCGGGTTGTGGGTGTTGCTGCTAAGTCTCATCCTATCTGGGTGCAGTATGCTGGGGCTGTCGGGTGATGATGAAGATGTCGCTGATGTTAAAACACCGCCAGAGGAAAAACTGTTGCAGCCTGTGCAGCAAAAGGTTGACCCCGTTGCGCCCATGATCTTGCGTGTGGTGGGCTATGGTGCGATTAACTCCAAAGCCAAAAATCAAACTCAAACTCAGCGTCGTTTAATGGCGATTCGAGCATCGAGGTTGGATGCTTATCGGGCCATGGCCGAACGGGTTTACGGCACCAAGATCACGGGTTCGTCCACGGTGCGAGACTTGGTAATTCAAAACGACTCCTTCCGTACGTATGTGGATACTTTCATTCATGGCTCCCGTGTGGTTTCAACCGATGTACTACCGGATGGCTCGGTAGAAACGGTGCTGGAAATGGTCATTGATGCAGGGTTTCGTAACTGCTTAACCACAGAAAACAATATGCGCTTTAATGCCGATTGCCGTGCCAATGTGGTTCATGACGCGAAAAGCATGCGTGGTCGTTATCAAAACCTAAACCGTGTGCAAAGCCAGAGTGCCGTGCCGGAAACCAATCACTATTTCGTTGATTGAGCGCGAGCTGCATTGTCCTGACTGCACAGATTAACGAGATATTCACCATGATCTTTCGTACCTGTCGTACTTTTTCTGCTGCCCTCTTGCTATTGCTGGTGTCGACTTTGGCCAATGCTAAAGAAATCACGGCCATGGGCAGCGCGGTCGTTGGTGCGGATTTACAACTTAGCCGCGAAATGGCGGTGAAAGATGCCCTGCGTCAGGCATCACTCGAAATGGGCGGTAGCGTCCATAGTTCGCAAATGCTGGTGGATGGCTTGGTCACCTCGGATCAGGTGCGGGTAAAAACCGAGGGCCGCTTTCGCCATGTTCGTGTGCTAAAAGAAGAAATCGCCCACGGCATGATCGAAGTGAAAATCCGCGCAGAGTTCATTGAAGGTGCCAGTTGCGCGGTGAACGCGGGTAACGGGTATCGCAAAGCGGTGGCGGTGGCGGGGTTTCCGCTACAAACGCCAAAGGAAGCCACTTTAGGTCGCTTAGATAATATTGAACAACGACTTTCCAGCGTGTTAGCCAACACGCTTAACGCGCGACATCGCCTGCGCGCCATGGACGCAGGACACGTGTTGTTATTCTCTAGCGTGGATCGGGCTCCCGCGTCGCAAAACAATTTACAGCGTTTAACGACCTCGGTGGAATTATCGAAAGAGCTGGGTGCCCAGTTTGTGGTGTCTGGTGTCATTCGTGATCTGGCCATGATAAACCCCGAAGCGGGCGTGCCACGCTCGTGGGATGCTCCTTTGGATTTGCTGGGCTTGTCGCGAGAAAAACGAGCACGTAATTTTGTTTTAGATGTTTACGTGCACGACGGAATTAGCGGCTCGCTGATGTTTCAAAACACCTATGCCACTCAAGGCGTGTGGGAACATGACAATTACACAGCTACTGGCTTCGCCACACCCATGTTTTGGAAAGTGGACTTTGGTCAGCAGGTAAAGCGACTGATAAGTCAGGTTGTGAATGACTTAAATGGCAATCTGGGATGCCAGCCCTACATGGCCAAAATCATCAGCACTCAAGGGGACTATATTCGGCTGGACACTGGCAGCAGTATTGGCATGCGCCCTGGGGACGAGCTGACGGTGTTCCGCACTCGGACCTTTTACAATCAAGACAACGAAGGCTTAACCGAATTAAAAGACACCAAGGTCAAAGCCACCATCACCCAAGTTCAACCCCGCTTCGCCATCGCGAAGCTAGACAAAACCCCCGGCCGCTTTGCTATCCAGCGCGATGATGTTGTCGTTGCTTGGTAGCGTGCCCTGTTAATAGCCATTTGGACTAAGGCTGCCAGCGCGGTTAACTATACTGCCAATAGCAGCACAAAAAAGATGGTTAATCACAGCAGGGCTTAGGAGGCGGGATGAATAACCACATCGTCATCATAAATTCCCCAAAAAACAATCGTGACATCTACTTCGAGCGGTTCGTGAAGCAGGTGAGAGAGAATGCCGCACATAAGAAAACCCCTGTGGTGTTAATCAACACAGATTACCCCAACGGTCTGCCTCAGGTATTGGTGAACCTCGGCGTGCACTATGTGCATGGCCACGGCAACCATGACGAGGACTTTGTTAAATCCAATATGGAACAGGCGCAACACATTTTAATATTGGCGAACGATGAATACGTTATGGACAGTGATAGCTTGTGCTTTGATCTATCCCATCGCATGCATGAGCGCGGACTAGCGTATCGCGTAATTGTGGAATGCGTTGAAGATGAAAACCGCCGTCGCTTGAAAAAGTTAGGCGTAAAAACCGTCATTCGCCCGATTCGCTCTTACCCTGAGATTTTAGTGCGAGCATTAGAAAGCCCAGGGTCTGAATTGATCATCGAAAATATGTTTACCCGTGCTGACGATCACTTCATGCGCTTTTCATTGTGGTTAGAAGGTGATTACTGGCGCGACGTTGTCAGCGCTATGATGACTGCTAATTTAGGCACACCACTGGCGTATGTGGGGAAAGATGGAGACATCGAAATTCACCCGCCCGGTAACGAGCGCGTTTACGCCCAGAGCATCATTATGCTGGTGCGCACCGAAGCGATCCCGACGGACTTGCAAGTGGGCGAAGCATTGCGCAGCTTTATCGAACACCAACATCAAGCCAGTGCGTAGTCGTTGCATTTACAATTAAATTAAGATGAAAAACCCAGCAGTGCTGGGTTTTTCCTTTCAGCTTATTGATAAACCCCTTCACTTTCATTTCGAGTGTATTTTTCAGGTCGCCACAAGCACATCCCTGTGGGCTTTACGAGCGCATACCCAAAGCGCTTCGCGGGGCAGGCTCTCCATGCGCTCGAAATCCTGAAAAACACACATCAAAACAAAAGTTCGAGTTACCGCAAACG
>JBFHVZ010000175.1:0-8858 GCA_041589295.1 Pseudomonadales bacterium | reverse complement strand
GACCTTGAGTGCGTATCGGCCCTCAACCTACCTGACTCGGTGAGCATTCATTGGTTAGAAGATGGCGATCATGACTTAAAACCACGTAAGGTTTCAGGGCTCAGCCATGAACAGCATTTGACGACCGCAGTTGAGCAGGTGGCGAAATTCATACAAGCGTGTGTGGCTGACAGCAAAATCAGATAGAATCCGCAGCGTTTTAAATCGCACTGGACCCAAGCAATGGCGTTGAATCAAATCACCTTGTTATGCCGACAAGGCTTCGAAGCCGAAACCGCGGCAGAAATTCAAGACGTGGCAACAGAGGCAGGGTGCTTTGGTTATTGCAAAACCCAGCCCGAGCAAGGCTGGGTGGCATTCATTGCTGACGACCTCATGCTGAAGCAAATGATTCAGGACTACCCGTTTAAGCGCCTGATTTTCGCGCGCCAATGGTTTATCTCCACCGATATCATCGAACTGGACGATGCCGACCGCGTTAGCGGTGTCATGGACAACCTAGATGGCATTCCACTGTGCGGCGAAGTGGAATTAGTTCACGCCGACACGAACGAAGGCAAAGAGCTAAGCCGTTTATGCAAAAAACTCACTGCTCCGTTGGCGGCCACGCTGCGCAAAGCCAATAAACTCACCGCAAAACGCAACAATAAGCTGCCACGACTCATGCTGATGTTCATCGATGGCAAACGCGTAGTTGTGGGCTATCACATACCCAATAATGCAGCGCCATGGGCTGACGGCATTCTGCATTTGAAGTCCCCTAAAGATGCACCCAGTCGTTCAACGTTAAAACTAGAAGAGGCGTGGCACTGGTTTATCCCGAAAAAAGAATGGGACACGCGACTGGCCTCCGGTATGACCGCAGTGGACTTAGGTGCAGCCCCAGGTGGCTGGACGTGGCAATTGGTACAGCGTCATATGATGGTAGACGCAGTCGATAACGGCCCAATGAAAGGTGACCTAATGGAATCCGGTCAGGTTACGCATTTAATGGAAGATGGTTTTAAATATTCACCGTCTAAGAAAAAACATTGGATGGTGTGTGATATGGCGGAAAGCCCGATGAAAGTGGCTGATAGAATGGCCGACTGGTTTGTACGTGACTGGTGCAGCGAAGCCGTTTTTAATCTCAAGCTGCCTATGAAAAAACGCTACCAAGAAGTGCAGAGTTGTTTGCAAAAAATGCGTGAGCGATTTGAACAAGCCGAGATCGATGTGGAGTTAACTGCCAAGCACCTCTACCACGACCGTGAAGAAATCACGGTACATGGTTGCCGCATTTATTAAAAATGCAAAGGTGTTTTAATTGATCACTACCTTGCCAAGATGGATTGAATTCGGAGCCTTTGCGCTGGCGTTTATTGCAGGTTTTATAAATGCAGTCGGTCTTCTGGGTTTTGAACATCAAGCGGTTTCTCATGTTTCTGGCACGGCGACGTTGCTGGGTGCAGGTTTGGCTTCGTCGGGGCATGGTGCGGTATGGCACCTTGCGGGTGTGGTGCTGTCTTTTTTTGTTGGGGCTTGTTTTAGTGGTTGGCTATTGCACGGTGCGTCGTTGCGGTTGGGGCGTCATTACGATACGGCCTTAATCGTTGAAGCATTGTTGTTATTTGCTGCTTTGTACTTTTTGTCGAGCGCTTCTTTCTTAGGACATTTCGCCGCGTCGGCGGCATGTGGCCTGCAAAATGCGATGGCAACAGCCTACAGCGGTGCTGTGGTGCGAACCACTCACTTAACAGGTATCGTGACGGACCTTGGCATTATGTTGGGGGCGTTTTTACGAGGTGAGTCATTTGATCGACGCAAGGGAGTTCTGTTTGCATTGATTTTAATGGGGTTTGTTTGCGGGGCGGCCGGTGGGACTTGGTTGTTTGGCAAATTCGAATTTAATGCGTTGTGGCTACCAGCTGTGGCGTGTTTATTGTTGGCGGTGTTGTATCGCGTTCACATCAAAAGAGCACAGCGTTCGCGTTAAAGAAATGCTATTTCTTGCTAACGGAACGCTAAAGTCACTGTGCTCATTTTCCCTTTCGTTTATTGTTGATGTTGGTAGTTAGCAACTACTGTTGCGGGTAAACAAAATTCCAAATAATTTGCTGATTCGTGACTTCGACGTTAATGCTGCCGTCGCCGGAGTTGTGTACGCCGGGGTTGTAGTTACCTGTATTAGGTATGATGAATTGGAATCCGGTGTTGGTGGCGTTGTGCTGGAAGCTTTGAATGGTGCCTGAGCTCTGGCCGTTAAAGCTGGCAAGGTACTGAGCCATAATGGCATCGGTTACTTGGGTGTCGGCGCTTAATCCCATCTGGTCGCGAACGATTTGTTCGGCATGGGCGCGTTGTGCGATGGCGGCTTCACTTTGGGCAATGGGTAGTGTGACGGATGAGTTGTAGCCACTAAGGTCACTTTGTTCCAGTTGTTGCGCAGTGGTGTCACGCTGCAATTCGCGCAGCACGGCGTCGTTACTATTTTGGTATTGCTGTTCTTGTGACTGGGTGGCGGCGGCTTCGTCTAAGTGGGGCTCGCCGGGGCGAACATTGATGCGTACTTTAGCCCCCTCAATGGCTTGGGCCTCTACCTTTTTCTTGGCGCGCTGTTTTACCACAATGCCGCCGTCTTCCACGTAGGCTTCGGTCATTTCGGTATTATCGAGTTCTTCTACTTCTGCGTGGCTTACGCAGGTCATCAGCGTCATGCCGAGTAGGGCGGTGAAAAAGTAAAGAGATGATGATTGATTGGTCATTGTGAAGCCCACCTTGTCCTGAGGTTCTTATTCTTACTATAGCTGGTGTGCGCTTTCTGACCAGTGCAGCCATCACAGTGTCGGCTGTGTGGCTGCCTTGGGGTTGCTAGTCGATGTAGCGCTTGGTGAGCGGTGCGAACTGGTCGATACGACGGTCGCGGAAATACGGCCAAATACGGCGTACTTGCTCGATTCGGTTTAAATCCAATTCGGCTTCGACCAGGGTTTCGTTCTGGTGTTCGGCCAAGGCTAAGAATTCTCCTTGAGAGCCGGTGATAAAGCTATGACCCCAAAACTCAATTCCTGTGGTGTGACCGCTTGGGTCAGCCTCATATCCTACACGGTTAATAGCGATGACAGGCAGGTTGTTGGCAATACTATGCCCACGTTGTACGCCAATCCATGCGTCTTTTTGGCGAGTCTGTTCTTCGTTGGTGTCATCACGGTCCCAGCCAATGGCGGTGGGGTAGATCAACACTTCGGCCCCTTTTAGCGCCATTAAGCGAGCACCTTCTGGATACCATTGGTCCCAACAGACCATGACGCCTAGTTTGCCAACGCTGGTTTGAATGGGTTCAAAACCGGGTTCGTCGTCACCGGGTGTAAAGTAATACTTTTCATAAAAGGCCGGATCATCGGGAATGTGCATCTTGCGATAAAAGCCTGCTAGGCTGCCGTCACGCTCAAATACCAATGCCGTGTTGTGATAAATGCCAGCAGCGCGACGTTCAAAAATAGAACCCACAATGACCATGTTATGTTGTTTGGCTTGGGCGCTTAAAAACTGTGCCGTTGGACCATCTAAGGGTTCGGCTAAATCGAAAAAGCGCGCTTCTTCGGTTTGGCAAAAGTACTGAGTGGCGTGCAGCTCTTGCATCACCACTAGGTCGGTGCCTTTGTGCGCAGCTTGTGCAATCCAGTGCGCGCTGCGCTCGTAGGATTTTGCTTTATCTTCAAAGCAGACTTGTTGAATGCCTGCCACTTTAATGGTGCGTTTCATAATGCGGTTCTTTGCCTTTTATCGTCTGCTCAAATCGTGCTTAGAGCGCGTCCGAAGTATCTGGGATCTGCATGGTGATGCAGTGTAGGCTGCCGTATTGGCGAATCAATAAAGAACAATCCACCGCCACAATGTCGTAACCGGGCATGGCTTGTTGCATAACGTCGATGGCGGCTTGATCCTGCGGTAAATTATAAACGGGCAAAAGCACAGCACCGTTGATGATTAAAAAATTGGCGTAGGTGGCTGGCAAACGCTGAGGCTGTCCGTCGTCGCCTTCTTCGTAGCAGGCTTGCGGAAACGGCAACTCGTACAAGGAAAAGGCTTCGCCCTGATTGTTTTTAAGGTGTGTTAATTCTTGCTTCATGGCTTGAAGTTCAGCGTAGTGCTCGTCGCTTGGGTCCTGACAGCCTTGAAACACAATGACATTGTTAGGGCATAGACGGGCCAGTGTATCTACGTGGGCGTCTGTGTCATCACCTTCAAGGTGGCCATGCTCCAACCATAAAATGGTTTCGGCACCGAGTTCTTTTTGCAGTATGGCTTCAATGTCTGCCTGCGAACGACCCGGATTACGATTGGGATTCAGCAAGCAGTTTTTGGTGGTCAACAGTGTGCCTTGACCATCGCTTTCTAGGCTGCCGCCTTCCATGACGAGGTCCAGCGTTTTTATGGCGCTGGCCTGATAAGCTCCTTGTTGGTGAAGGCGAGCAGTAATCTGGTTGTCTAACGTTGCTTCGAATTTATTACCCCAGCCATTAAAGATGAAATCTTTAACCACCAGTTTGCCATCTTCGAATACACACAATGGCCCATGGTCCCGCGCCCAAGTGTCATTACTGGGGGCGATATAAATGTGTGCTTTAAATTTGCTTTCGTCTAATTGTGTGCGAATGTCATCGGCCAGAGTTTGGCTATCGACGCAAACAATGAGGTTTTGATATTGCAGGATGATGTTGGCAAGTTTGAGATACAGCTGATGGACTTCGGGCAGAATCCAGTCCCAGTCGCTGTTTCCATGGGGCCAAGTTAATTGCACAGCATACTGAGGATGCCACTCCGCTGGGAAATGGGTTGTCATAGGGCAGTCTAAAACCAAAAATAATTTAAGGATTACGAACGGTGTGAATCACCCAGCTCGACTCAAAGTACACCGTGAATTCATCGTAGACCCAACGTGTAATAGGTGGTTTACCTGTGGGGCCAACGACTTTTTTCGGTTCTCCGAATGCTTGCTTCACGGCTTTTTGTGACATGCCGCGCTTAGGTTGGGTCGTTTGCTCGCGGTAATCTTTGCGATTTAGCGGAATTTCAACGGACTCTTCTTCAACCATTACGTCCTCGGGTTGGACGTTGTCCATGGCAGTTTTTCCATGATCGTCCGCTACGGCGATGTTGATCGCGCCTAACGCGCTCAACAGCAGGGTGAAGATCAGGGTATGTGCTTGCATGGTCATTTCTTTTTTAGTTGGTGATTTGGTCTAATTTTAGCCCCAAAATGCGCCGATGACTATTTCCTTAGACTCAGGATTTCTTTAGGCTACCGCTTTTATTTTATTTTGTCTGTACATTCTATGCTCAAGTCTCTGCCGTTCACCATCGGCCTTCGCTATACCGGCGCCAAGCGGCGCAATCATTTCATCTCATTTATTTCATTGGTTTCTATGGCCGGTTTAACACTGGGGATTGCCGTGTTGATTCTGGTGTTGTCGGTGATGAATGGTTTTGATCGAGAATTACGCGAACGCATTTTGGGCATGGTGCCCCATGCTTCTTTGTTTGGGGCTGACGCCATCGAAGACTGGCAGCCGCTGGCCGAAAAAGTAATGGAGCACCCAAATATTGTCGGTGCCGCGCCGTTTGTAAACGTGCAGGGTATGATGTCTCATCGCGGTCGCGTGCAAGGGGTAATGGTCAATGGCATTAGCCCTGAATGGGAGCGTAAGGTGTCGATCTTGCCAGACTTTATGAAAGCTGGTGAATTCGATTCGCTGCAATCCGGTGAGTACAACGTGATCTTAGGCGACCTATTGGCGCGCTCTTTAGGTGCCGGTATTGGCGATAAGGTGACGCTCATTATGCCTGAGGCAAGTCTAACGCCTGCGGGTGTGATGCCGCGTTTAAAACGCTTTACCGTCACGGGTATTTTTTCTGTCGGCGCGGAATTGGATATTTCGTTTGCTTACATTCACATGGATGACGCGGCCAAATTGGCGCGTATTCCGGGTCGTGTACAAGGCCTGAGATTGCAGACCGATGATCTATTTAAAGCGCCATCCGTGGTGTGGAACTTGGTGTACGACCTAGAAGGGCATTACCGCAGTAGTGATTGGACACGCACCCACGGCAATTTATTTCAGGCCATTAAAATGGAAAAAACCATGATTGGCTTGCTGTTGCTCGTGATTGTAGCGGTCGCCGCGTTTAACATCGTTTCGGCACTGGTGATGGTGGTAACAGACAAACAAAGTGACATCGCTATTTTGCGCACGTTGGGTATGTCGCCTAGGGCCATTATGTTGGTGTTTATGGTGCAGGGGTCTGTCATTGGTGTTGTCGGTATTGTATGCGGCACGTTATCCGGTATTTTGCTCGCGCTGACGGTTACTGACATCGTTGCTTGGATTGAGCAGCTGATGGGCATTCAATTCTTAAACGCGAACGTTTATTTCATCAGTTATTTACCGTCGCAATTAGATTGGTTGGATGTCACCTTAGTGTGCACAGCTGGACTCGCCATGGCGTTTTTGGCAACGCTTTACCCTTCTTACCGCGCAGCTCGCGTTCAACCAGCGGAGGCTTTGCGCTATGACATCTAATACAGTTTTAACCTGTGAGGCGCTGACTAAAGACTATCAAGTGGGTCCAGACTCTTTGCGGGTACTGGATAAACTGGAGCTGAATTTACAACAAGGCGAATGGATTGCCATCGTGGGGGCTTCTGGCTCAGGTAAAACCACGCTGTTGAATATGTTGGGCGGATTGGATTACCCAACGTCTGGTCGTGTCACTTGGCAGGGTGTCGATATTAGCGCGCAAACCGAGCAGGCGCTGGGGCAGTTGCGTAATCGTCATTTGGGTTTTGTGTATCAGTTTCACCATTTATTGCCGGAATTTACCGCGTTGGAAAATGTGTGTATGCCGTTGTGGATTCAGGGTGTTAATAAAAAGCAAGCAAAGGAAAAGGCCGCAGCGTTATTGCAACAAGTGGGTTTAGAAGCGCGGGCAAAACATAAGCCTGCAGAGCTCTCCGGTGGTGAGCGTCAACGTGTGGCTATTGCTCGTGCTTTAGTGACCGAGCCAGCCATCGTTTTAATGGACGAACCGACGGGCAATTTGGATACCCATACGGCTGCGACGATTCAGGCGTTGTTAAAGTCATTGAGTGAGCGACTGCAAACCGCGTTTATTACGGTGACCCACGATTTGCAGTTTGCAGAAAATGCCGAGCGAATTTATCGGCTTGAGGCGGGGCGTTTAGTAGAGGAAAAAGCGACTGTTTAGTCGCTTTTTTAATGCGTTTTTTCTGCGCGTTTCAGTTTGCGCTTTTGCCACTGACGCATCACATTCCAGCGCCAAAACAGTCGAATGCCCACGTAGCCGATAGATGAAAAAATCACGGCGCAAATAAAGGAGCCCAATAACAAGGGTTCCCAAATGGCGCCCAGTTTTTCCAATGCCCATTCCACCGACAGCTCAATTTCAAACGGTTTTGATGGAATGTCTAAGATTTCTGCGCCGACTAAATAGGTGAAGTAAAAAATAGGTGGGATGGTGATGGGGTTGCTGATCCAAACCAGTCCAATGGAAATGGGTAAATTCGAGTGAATGAAAATACCCAAAATTGCCGCCAATACCATTTGGAAAGGCATGGGTAAAAACGCACAAAAGATACCAATCAAAAATGCCCGTGATACCGAACGGCGATTCAAGTGCCATAAATTGGGTTCGTGCAATAACGTGCCGAGAAACTGTAACGAAGGATGTTCTTTAACCGCCTGAGGAGAGGGGAAAAACTTCTTAAGCGCTTGTTTTGGCATAGTAAAACTCAGGCAACCGTCCTTAAATCGGACGCAATTATGCACATAACCTAACCCGTGCGCAAAAGGAGGTGAGCCCATGGTCGGGCAGACGGGTAGATCACTGATATTGATCAGTATAGGTGCGTTAATCGCCAGTGTGGCACCGGATGTTTGGGTGTTGCTGCTGGCGCTGGCAGCGCTGACTCTTTTGCTGTTGCCACTGCGCTGGCGGCTGGCCCGTGTGACCTCGCAGTTTTACGGGGTAGTTTGGCTCTCGCTGGGTGCTATTTGGGTAGATGGTCATTGGCAGCATACTGAGCAAACTGCACTGGCTGAAGATCTCGAACCCTTTGAAACCCTGCTAACGGGCCGTGTCAGTCAGCTAAGCCAAACGGGCATGAACCTACAATTCGATTTTCACGTCAGCGATGTAAGCACGGGTTTAGAAGGCAGCACATTGGCGGTGAAGTGTTATCGCTGCGTGCAAGGTTTAGCTACCTCGTCCACGTCTCATCAGTTGTTGCAAAATCATCAACGTTGGCAACTGTCTCTCAAGATTCGACCCTTGGTCGGTTTTAAAAACCCGGGTGGCATGTCCTATCGCCAGTGGATGTTGGCGCAAGGGTACGCAGCCACTGCCTACGTGCTGACACGCAAAGGGTCACAGCACAATCTATTGGACGCTCAGCAGGTCGAAGAACCGTCATGGCTCGATGAATATCGCCAAACCATTTACAGCTGGTTGGCGCAAGCCCAAGGGGCTGGGTTTCTTTCGGCGTTGGTGTTGGGTGATAAGAATGCGCTCAGCGCAGACCAAAAGCGATTGCTGATGGGGTCAGGGTTAGGTCATTTGTTTGTGATTAGTGGCTTGCATGTCGGTTTGGTGGCGCTGATGTTTTATGGCTTAGCCAGCTTGGCCCTAAGACCATTGTTGCTAGTTGGTATGGCACAAACGCGGCCATGGGCGCTGCTGGTGGGTCTATGCGGTGCAGGGCTTTACGCTGTGTTATCCGGCTTGCAAGTGCCGGCCATGCGCGCTTGGCTGATGCTGGCTTTTGCTGTGGTTGTGCTGTTGTCACACCGCCGCATGTC
>JBFHVZ010000174.1:0-8923 GCA_041589295.1 Pseudomonadales bacterium | reverse complement strand
GCTTCCACCGACACAATAGCCAGCAATCCTGACAGCATTCCTAACCAAAAGTATTCAAATAGAATTAACTGTTTCAAAGTCTTACTGGATGCACCCAATGTTCGATATATGGCCGCTTCTCGCTTGCGCAATGACAAGGTGCTTAGCAAGGTGGCAAACAACAACAAAATACCCGCCGCCAACACCAGCATTAAAATGTACTCCACCGCTGCTGTAGTCTGCTGCAAAATATCGCGCACCTGATTGAGAATTTGTTCCACCGGAATCAAACTCACCGCTTTAAATTCGCGATTCACTTCCAGCAGTTGCTCACCTTTACTTGGGTCTAAATAAAAGCTGTTCAACCAGGTGTGATGAAAACCATCCAACTTGCCGGGTTCAAACACCATGTAAAAGTTGGGCCTAAAATTGTCCCACTTTACTTCACGCACACTGCTGACTTGCGCCTGCACCGTTTGTCCGGCAATGGTGAAGGTTAACGTGTCACCTAGGTTAATGCTGAGTCGTTTAGCTAAACCGCTTTCAATGGATACGTTTAATAAGCGGCCATTGGTTTTGCCGTCGGCATTAGCGCCTGATACAGACTCGGCATTTAGCTCTGGCCACCATTTGCCTTCGATGACTTTAGCATCTTGATTAAGCTGATGGCTCCAAGTTAGATTTAATTCCCGTCGCAACGCCGCTGGCGTTTCATCATCACCAGCACGGTCCAGCGCCGCTTCGTCATTTACATGGGTTAAACGCCCACGCACCACAGGATAAAAATAACTGCTTTCAATACCCGCCTGCTGTAAATGATCCGCAAACGCCTGCTTACGGTCAGGCAAAATATTAATGGCGAAATAATTGGGCGTGTCTGCCGCCACGGATGCCTGCCAACGGGCAAACAAATCTGTTCGGACAATCACCACCAATACAATGGCGGTAAAAATAAATGCAAACGCGCCCAGCTGTGACGTGGCGTAGTAACGATGACGGAACAACTGTTCAAAGCCGGTTTTGAATACTTTAGGAAAATACGCACTGACGCGATGAATCAGGTTCAGCAACACACTGGCCAGCAAACCATACACCAGCGCCAAAAGAGTCAAACCCACCACAAAAATTAACGTCAGTTTTAATTGCGCCGTTAAAAAGTACGCCAGTAATCCCAAGGTCAAAACGGCTAAGCCGTAATACACGTTCGGCTTAATGGGTTTTGGGGCAAGTTCACGACGCAACACACGCACTGGCGACACTTGCTTCAACTGCAACAACGGCGTCATGGCAAACGAAAGTAAAACAATCAGCGCGCACAAACCGCTGACAAAAACAGGCAATGTATTTGGTGGCAATAAATCCGACGGCAACAACGACGACATTAAGGCCATCAAACCATAGTGAGCAGCAAAACCGAGCGCACAACCTAGGGCGGCTGCAAATACCCCCGTCAAAAACAGTTTAATAAAAAACAATTGTGTAATCGTACGTTGGGACGCACCTACGCAGCGCAATAATGCAGCGGTTTCAAAATGGCGTTCGCTGTAGCGTTGGCTCGCCATAATAATGGCCACGCCCGCTAACAACACCGCCACCAAGCTGGCCAAACTTAAATACTGTTGCGCCTTGCTCAAGGCTTCGGCCGTATTACTTTCGGACTGAACAATGCCGCCGAGTTTTTCAGCGCCGTCTAATTGTGGTTCTAGCCAATCGGCATAGTCCAAAATGTCGCTTTCTGGTCCGGCAAAATACGCTTTGTACAACAAGCGACTGCCCGGTGAAATCACACCCGTGGCTTCCACGTCGTCCAAGTGCATTAACACACGACCAAACGGACTAAAAAAACTGCCGCTGCGATCGGCGTCTTGCTGCAAAATGTATTCGACTTCAAATTGCGCATCGCCGATTTCGATTTTGTCGCCAACATCAATGGCTAGGGCTTGTAAAATACGATGCTCTACCCACACCTTACCCGGTTGCGGTCCAGCATTTAAAAACACACCGGTTTCAAATGGGCTTAACGATACTTGCACCTGACCACGCAATGGATAAGCACTGTCCACCGCACGAATACGGCTTAATTGCAGTTCGTCGTTGGCAAACGCCATGGTAGAAAACGCCAGCGCCGAGGCCGTTTTTAATCCGCGCGCTTGTGCTTGTGTCATAAATTCGGGAGATAAAGTTTGCGGGCCACGCAAAGTTAAATCGCCGCCCACTAATTCGCTGGCACGATACGCCATGGTACGAGTCAGGCGATCACTAAATGTGCTGATCATGCTCATGCTCATGGCCGCAATCAGCGTGGCCACTAATAGCAAACGCATTTCAGCGCTGTGAATATCGGCGCGCCAATGTCGCCACGCCATTGGCAGTAACGACTTCATCCTTGCGCCTCCTGAAGGCGAGCATGCAAGGCTCCGTTTTCTAGCGCGTATTGTTGTTCGCATAGCGCGGCCAAACTGTGATCGTGGGTTACCAACACCAAGGTCGTGCCTTGTTCACGGTTTAACTTAAACAACAATTCAATAATGGTTTGACCCGTTTGCGGGTCAAGATTACCCGTTGGCTCATCGGCAAATAAGATTTCGGGTTCGCTCACAAACGCGCGCGCAATGGCTACTCGCTGTTGTTCGCCGCCAGATAATTGATTCGGTTGGTGATGTAAGCGCTCGCCTAACCCCACATGATTTAACCACTCGCTGGCTTTGGTACGCGCGTTAGCGTCACCCGCCAACTCCAACGGCAACATCACGTTTTCTAACGCAGACAAATGCGATAACAACTGGAACGACTGAAACACAAACCCTACATGCTGGTTACGCACCGCCGCACGACCGTCTTCATCCAGCGCCGTTAATTCATGGCCGTTTAACTGTAACCGCCCTTGGCTTGCGCCATCCAAGCCCGCCAGTAAACTCAACAAGGTAGACTTACCGCTACCACTGCGACCGATAATCGCCACCGACTGCCCAGACGCCACCTCTAAATTGACATCTTGCAAAATCGTCAGCGAGCTGTCGCCCAACAACACTGTCTTACCCAAATGTTCTGCTTTAATTACCGCCATGGTGAACGCGCGCCCAGTTATGCAAATAAACACACAGCACCTTAAAGGTACTGGCTTGATAGTCAACTATCCTTAGAAAGCTTTACGCTTTTTATGAGAATTGGGATCACATGGGGCATGTTGAGCGTAGGTCGTCCTCGTCGCCCCCCTTCCCTTGTGGGTATTAGGGCGACGAAAGCCTGCTTGAAGCTTAAAGCCAATCGAGTCTGGCGGTAATTTGTCGGAATAGTGCCTATAACTTTGACTTCGCCAAAGGGCACTTTGATCCCGACCTTGTATCTACATTGATAATTGATTTCTAAGATCGGCGTCCACGAACGGTACTACTTTACCTTTAGCACATAGTTTTCAACTTCATGAAAAAAATACACCGCGAGCTTTCCAGCAATAATAGAAAAGATGGCATCACGACCCATACCACGCTTCTTAGCCTCAGCGAACGTTATTAACTCTGCCTCTTCAAGGAAATCGTAATAGACCCCAAGGGCATCATCCTTGGCAACATTATTTAAATCATCATTTCTAACACAGCAGGTTCGATCAAGATGATCATAAAGTTTGGCGGAGTGCTTATAATTTTTAGGTTTATGTTTGGTTAGAATGAGATTCCAGCGTTCTACCCGAGCCTTCTCAACAAATGACGTTGCGAATAAATCTAAATGGTGTCGTATCTCAGGATTCATTCTCTGTTGCCTGTAAATTCCCTGTTTATTGACAGAATCAGCTAGAAAATAACTGGCTTTTCTTCCTTAGGAAGCCGATCATTAAAAGCCTTTTATCAACCACTCTCGACCGAAATCTATCGCGAATTATTAATTCTAAGCTTAATCCCCTTATTACTGCTGATTTTCCATCAAATATCCCAAAAACTTAGCTATAGACTTCGATTTGAAACTACCGTAATTCTCTTGGGTATAAAAGTTTTTAGAGTGATACTCTCTTTCAATTAGATCAAACGTAATAGGCTTATTAGGATCTGCATGATAGAAGAATTCAAAATCATAAGTTCCCTTTGACGAGTTTATCCTTACAAAAAGGTTATGGTGGTCTTTTGGAGGTCTAGTTCCCATCGCCCAATCCACATCATCAACAAACGAGATAAAGCTCAACATAATATCTTCAGGAATATCTCTTAATAGGACTTCAGTCCCGAAGGAATCGTACCTTACCTTAATTGATTCAACATCATCTACTTGAAGACCAGCTATGCCTTTTAATACATTTTCACCTTGATATTGCGAATGTATGATATTTATAAAAAAAACAATAATTAAGATCGGAATTAAAGTAGGTAGTATTTTGGCTGTAATATTCTTTTTCATATAAAAGCTAACATTTTAGTGATGTGCACGTTTATTTCCCTCCGAACTTCGCGTCAAACTCATGTTCTAGATGAGGTTTCCTTAAGGTCAGTCACATTCAAAGGAATGTTAAACTCACATGCGCATAATACTGGATTGAGCTGATTTCGTGACTTTCATCCATGAATGTTCACTGCGACTGATTCTGCATCACTTTGCCCATGATAACCATCCCAATATGGTTCACTCCGACAATAGTGATCACCGACCATTATCGAGCTGCACGGTTTGATGCGTCCGCATGAGAAATCAAACCGTCAACACCCGAGTTCGCCGCGGGTTGAACGCGAACCACCAAATAAGAAACCGTTTTCAAAGCGCTGCGGGCGAGACGGACCCGCAAGGACGAAGTGTTCGATACGGATTGGTTTCACAAAGGAACAACGCATCAAGGTGCAATGCGATGGTGGTTGGGGACCATGAGCCTAGCGTTATCACTACTGGGCTTTTTTTTCGCTTCGAGTGCGAAGCTCCTACAGGTTTCGGAGATACAGCGAGCACCTACAATGGTGGTTGGGGCAATGAACCTAGCTGTATCACTGCTGGGCTTTTTTTATCGCTTCGAGGGCGAAGCTCCTACAGGTTTCGGAGATACAGCGAACACCTACAATGGTGGTCACCAATCATCATCGCGCTGCACGGTTTGATGCGTCCGCATGAGAAATCAAACCGTCAACACCCGAGTTCGCCGCGGGTTGAACGCGAGCCACCACATTAGAAACCGTTTTCAAAACGCTGCGGGCGAGACGGACCCGCAAGGACGAAGTGTTTGACGCGGGTTGGTTTCACAAAGGAATAACGCATCAAGGTGCGGTGCGATGGTGGTTGGTGACCGCAGGACGCAGAGCAAAATCGCGCAGACCTAAAGGCATGTTTCGCGAGCATGGCTCGGGCCGAAGGGCTCGCTCCTACATACTGCCAAGCCATTTCCAATTTGCTAAACTCCGGCAACAAGGTTTAATCGACCAAAACATTCCAACCTTTCTTTATATAGCTAGGGTTAAAGCGAGCAGGGTTTCATGGCGACAGTTGGCACGCATTACATTTTAAGCGCGATGGGCGGTGCAAAGGCCAAGGGGCTTGATCCTCACACCTTGCTGCGTCAGGCGCGCATTCCCGAAAAGCCATTAAAAAACCCCAAGGCGCGCTTCCATGTGGACTTGGTGGCCAAGCTTTATTCCGGCATTGCCGAGGCATTAAACGACGAGTTCATGGGCTTTACTGAGCGACCCATTAAGTTTGGGACATTTGCGTTAATGGCCGAGTGGGTAAGCCACGCGCAAACTTTAGAAGAGCTACTACAAAAAGGCATTCGCTTTTACAACCAAATTACCGACGAAGTGCAAATGTCGCTGGATTACACCGGAGACCATGTGTATCTGACTACGGAGTTTCGACGGCCCGAATTAGACTTCGAACATTTTTATATTGAATATTGGCATGTGACTTGGCATCGTTTTGCCAGTTGGTTTATTGGCAAACCCATTAAACTTTTGGGGGCCTATATCAACTACACACCCATCGATCAGGACGAGTTTGATTTACTGTTCCGCTGTCCCACGTATATGAAAAGCAAGTTCAATCGCTTGGTGTTTCATAAGCATTATTTGAACGAGCCTTTGGTTAAGTCCCATCAGGAATTAATGGTCTTTTTAAAACGTGCGCCCATTGATTTGTTGACGATTCCCGGTGAAGACACCAGTTTGACTGCGCAAATTAACCTAATGTTAAAACCACAGGCCAATGAAATTTTAGAATTGCCAAACTCCGATGATTTGGCGAAGCGTTTAAACATCAGCGAGCAAACTCTTCGTCGCAAACTCAGCGCCGAAGGCATTAGCTATCAACAAATTAAGGACAACTTGCGCTTACAACAAGCCAACAAGTTATTGGGGAATGGCGCACTAACCATTGCACAGGTCTCGCGCTTATTAAACTTTAGTGAGCCCCGTGCATTTACACGGGCATACCGACAGTGGACGGGACAAACACCTAAAGAATACCGAGCCGAAAAATTGGCTCGATATCGTTAGCTTTTGAACTTTAGATGCAGTGAACGCAAACGTGACTATTTGTTATCTGCGTTGCGGTGTAATTGCTTAATGCTTTTAAGCTCGCCGGGGCCGATTTCATGAACATGGGTAGCGTTCAATCCACCTTGTTGCTTTGCGTACACAACCACTTCCGTATTCAACACCTGAATGCCCTGCACGCCAGATTGAATAAACACGCCACCCTGAAACCGCCCCGACACACCGTACCAACCATCCTGATTATCGGTTAACCAAGCATTAAATTCTTGATAAGCAGGATGATCCGCCGCGAGACGAATTTCATGTTTCGGATCGCTGCTGTGAAACACACTGACCTCAGGGGCGAGTTGAATATTCACAGACTGACTGCAACCCGCAAGCACAAGCAACACCCAACCGATCAACGCCGAATTAAACAAGAACCGTTTCATAATTTTCCCTATGATTGAGTACTAATTGCAGATCATTAAAAATCAGTTGTATCACAACCTCAAGAGAGCTAAATCAAGAAAAGGTGCATTCGAATTCTTAAGCCATCGAACCCAAGGGTAGTAGGTCTCGGCCATAAACTTCGTTAATCACTTGTGCCATAGCAGCATAAATTGCCGCTAGACCACAAAAAATACCTTCATAGCCAGCCAGCACTTTTATCGTGTTATTTCCGGTGTAATCTGCAATCGCTAACAAGAAAAACAAAAGTGTTAGCGATGCAAAAACCACCTGCAATGCTCGGTTTAATTTGAACGTACAAACAAATAAGCCTGCGGTAAACAGCCCCCACATCACAAGGTAAGCCACCATGGCACCGTTCTCTGGCGCAGCAACCCAGCCCAACTTCGGCATAACCAGCAGCCCAACAAGGGTTAACCAAAAAAAGCCATAAGAAGTAAATGCGGTTGTGCCAAACGTGTTGCTTTTCTTCCATTCCATAATGCCCGCTGCAATCTGAGCCATACCACCATAGAAAATCCCCATGGCCAGAATCATCGATCCCAACTCATACAAACCTATGTTGTGTAAATTCAACAATACAGTGGTCATACCAAACCCCATCAGGCCCAATGGCGCAGGGTTTGATGTGGTGTCTTCTTGCTTAACTAACTGGGTTTCTACCAGTGGGGACAAAACCTGTGTATTCATCTACATGACTGCCTGTTTGCACAACCTGCAAACTCGAATAAGGAGGGAGGTACTCTGTCGCGCACAAGGATCGGCGACTTCGCGCGCAGCTTATACAAAATCGATATTGCCGTGATTGATGTGGCGCAAGTAGACCATGCACCAATAACACCAACATTAAGACCAAAACTAAGACCAGCACCCCATAAGCGATTATGTCTATTTATCTTCACCGAATAAGTGATTTAACTGAGCGCTTTTGTCTAGTCATAATTAATTTATTTGTGAGTTTTTGAGCCAAACAACCCACTGAAGGCTAGATTTTATGAGGGTTTATGATCTATTGCGCCAATGATTTGCAGGTTCGATGCTATTCACAAGATAGACATTCCCCACTATGATTCGACACCTATTTTAAGATTGAATGCCGGTTGAAAGTGCGCCAAAGCCCCCTAGTTCAGCCGGATAAGCGCCAGTATCGACATCAGGCCCATTACTACATGACAAAAACAAACAAGGTATCAGCAACGCTGACCAACCCTTTTGCCCAAGCCCAAGAAGTGGAATTCAGCGTACCGGGTCAGGCCAGTTACGAGCCAGGCTTGTACGAAGCCAGCCTGAAAAAAGGCTACGACCTCATACAACGCCCGAAAAAAGCAGCAGGCGTGGCGGCCATTAGCCGTCAGCACAGCAAAAAACGCATGACCATTTGGGAGCGTATTTCGGTGCTCACCGGCGAAGACCCCATGGTGCTGTTTCAAAACTGGGGTAAAAATCTAGACGGCGCGTCTTTGGTGACAGCTGTAGTAAACATCGACGGTCGAGATGTCGCACTCTACGGACACGACTTTACCGTGCGCGCAGGTTCCATGGACGCCACCAATGGTAAAAAGCTGGCGCGCTTATTTGAATTGGCAGGCAAACGCCGCATTCCATTGGTCGGTTTAAACGACAGCGCGGGCGCATATGTGCCTGCTGGCGTGGGCGGTCTGGACGGATACGCCGAAGCCTTTACCGCTCTGCGTAAAATCAGCGGCGTGGTGCCTTCTATTATGTGCATGTTTGGTTTCAACGCGGGCGGTGGTTCCTATTTGCCGCGCCAAGGCAGTTTTTTGATTCAACCCAACGACACCTTTTTCGGTCTGACCGGACCGGGTGTGGTTAAGTCGGTACTCGGTGAAGACGTGAGCGCCGACGAATTAGGCGGCCCAGGTGTACACAGCCAAACAGGCGTGACCGATTTTGTGGTGCAAGACGAAGTCGCGGCACTGCGCAAGGTAAAAGAGTTACTCAAATATTTGCCAAACAACAATGGCGAACTGGCTCCCTACCAACAAACCTCAGACCCAGAAGATCGCAAAACG
>JBFHVZ010000173.1:0-8976 GCA_041589295.1 Pseudomonadales bacterium | reverse complement strand
AGCTAGAAGCTAGAAGCTAGAAGCTAGAAGCTAGAAGCTAGAAGCTAGAAGCTAGAAGCTAGAAGCTAGAAGCTAGAAGCTAGAAGCTAGAAGCTAGAAGCTACCAAGATGGTTTTGCTTCGCGCTTCCGGCGTCAAGCTTCAAGCCAGACTTATTTCACGCTGCCGAGGGGCAACATTACTTACCCTTGGTATCCTTCATGTATTTGAAGAAGTCGCTGTCTGGCTTAAGCAGTAGCACGTCTTCAGAGCCGTTGAAGGTCTCTTCGTAGGCTTTCAGGCTACGAGTAAAGGCATAAAACTCTGGGTCGCGGTTGTAGGCTTGGGCATAAACCGCAGCGGCTTTGGCGTCACCTTCACCGCGGGTGACTTCAGCTTCACGGTAGGCTTCGGCTTCCAATACGATTTTCTGACGATCTGCATCGGCGCGAATACCTTCTGCCAGCTCTTTACCTTGTGAACGCAGTTCGCGGGCTTCACGCTCACGCTCTGCCGACATGCGACGGTAAACGTTTTTCATCAGGTCGTCTGGTAGGTCGATACCTTTTACGCGGCTATCAAGAATCTCAATGCCGTACTGGCTGATGGACTGTTGGTTAAGCACCTTGGTCAAGTGAGCCATCAACTGGTCACGCTCACCGGATACCACTTCTTGCACGGTACGGTTGGCAAACTCGGCACGCAAGCCGTCGTTGACCAAGTTAGCCAGCAAGCTTTCAGCACGCCAGCGATCACCTGCTGTTGCCTTGTAGTATGCGCGTACATCTTGAATACGCCATTTCACAAAGCTGTCTACGATTAAGAATTTTTTACCCACAGTCAGGAAGCGTTCTGGGCGCGCATCCAATGTCAGCACACGGGCATCGAACTTTTTCACCTTTTCAAAAAACGGTGTAGGGATTTTAAAGTGAATGCCAGGTTGAATGTCTTCCGACACTACCTCACCGAAACGCAATTTAATGGCACGTTCGGTTTCGTTGACGATAAACAAGCTGGACAAACCCAGCAGAAACGCCACCACGGCAGCAATGGAAATCACTAATGCTTTAGGACTCATGATTAACGGCCCTCCCTACGACGATCAGTCTGACGGTCGCGTACTTCATCCAATACACGGTCGGTTATTTTGGAAATATCATTTTCGCTCAGGCCGGAGGCTTCTTCGCTGACTGCGCGACGAGTGGCACTGTGTTCCATGATTTTATCCAGCGGCAAGTACATCATGTTGTTGCCACCTTCGACATCAACCAAGACTTTGCTGGCATTACCGTAAACCTTAGAGATGCTGTCTAGGTATAGACGCTCACGTGTTACCGTCGGCGCTTTCTTGTATTCGCCATGTAATTTCACAAAGCGTTGCGCTTCACCTTCTGCTTTTGCAATCACCTGATCTTTATAAGCATTGGCCTCTTCTAGCATACGCTGAGCACGACCACGAGCTTCTGGCACCACAGTATTCGCGTAGGCTTCGGCTTCGTTAACGTAACGCTCTTTATCGAGCTTGGCACTTTGTACATCATCAAACGCCGCTTTTACCTGTTGAGGTGCTGCTGCTTCTTTGATGTTGACCTTGTCGATTTCGATACCCGTTTGGTAGTTGTTCATGTACTTCTGCAGGCGATCACGCACGTTACCCGCTAGCAAGGTACGACCAGAGGTCAAAATTGGGTCCATATCCGTGCTACCCACCTCGTGGCGCAAAGCGGATTCAGCTGCGTGAGCCAAACTTTGCTCGGGGTCTTCCACGCGCAGCGCAAACGACACCGGATCAACCACGCGATACTGTACGTTCATGGCTACTTCAACCACGTTTTCGTCTTGAGTCAGCATTAATTCTTTGAGTTCCGCGTTACGTACGTTGGTGACGTTAACTGGCGTTACGGTTTCGATGATAGGAATAACAAAACGCAAACCTGGGTCTAGGGTGCGATCGTATTTACCTAGGCTCAGTACTACGCCACGTTGTTGTTCGTCGATGGTGTAGAAGGATTTGAATAGCAGGAAGCCAACAAAGACCAGCAACAGCAAAGCGATGACACCGCCAATGCCTGACTGTCCGCTACCCGTTGGGCCGCCATTGCCGGACTTTTTACCGCCGAACAAACCGTTCAACTTGTCCATTAACTGCTTTAGCGCTTCATCCAGATCTGGTGGTCCTTGATTACCACCGCGATTGTTGTTGCCCCAAGGGTCTTTATCGTTGTTGTTACCACCCGGCTCGTTCCAGGCCATAAGCACTCCGTCTTTTTTATTTCGTGCAATTGAATTCATTGATCGTGACTGTATCGTGGCTATGATAACGGCTCATTATTTTCTTACCAGCACCACGCACTGATGCTGGCCGAATTGTTTATTCCGTTTCCCAGAATTCTTTACTGCTAGGCAAGTAGCGCTCAACCGGCACTCGGGCACGGCTTAACAGCTTTTTAAAATCATCCTGCTCGATACGAATATCTAACAGTATATTGCCTTGTTCATCATTCTGTTCAGACAGTACGGCATTTTGAGCAAATAAAAGTGCTCTAAGCTGGCCATCTTGCGGTTTTAGCGTAATAACCCCTTCAAATTTAGTGGTACTCAGGCTTTCGCTGATGGCTTGCTCAATTAATTCCAGACCTAAATTTTGCTTTGCACTCACCCAAACACGCCATGGTCGACCCGAGTCATCACGGTCGATGCGTGGGCCGTGCTCAGGCAACAAGTCGATCTTGTTAAAGATTTGAATCGTAGGTCGC
The DNA here is from genome assembly GCA_041589295.1 of Pseudomonadales bacterium. GTDB lineage: Bacteria > Pseudomonadota > Gammaproteobacteria > Pseudomonadales > Oceanobacteraceae > Bermanella. The sequence continues at coordinate 6,242 of JBFHVZ010000173.1, read as the reverse complement.
TCTAGCGCTTCGATTTCATCCAATACAATTTCAACCTGTTCCATGTTGAGCTGACGGTCATCGTCGGCGCAGTCCACCACGTGCAACAGCAAATCCGCTTCGCGGGTTTCTTGCAACGTCGCTTTAAACGCTTCCACCAGTTTATGGGGTAGGTGACGAATAAATCCAACCGTGTCGACTAAAACAACATCACCAAAACCCTGCAGCGATAACTTGCGCAAGGTTGGGTCCAAGGTGGCAAACAATTGGTCAGCCGCATAAACCTCGGCCTGTGTCATGGCATTAAACAGAGTGGATTTGCCCGCGTTGGTATAACCCACCAACGACACAGTGGGGACCGCGTTGCGTTTTCGCGCACGTCGACCTTGATCCCTCTGACTTTGTACTTTCTCAAGACGTTTATGGATCAGTTTTACGCGATCACCAATCATTCGGCGGTCACTTTCGAGCTGGGTCTCACCGGCACCACGCATACCAATACCGCCTTTTTGGCGGTCAAGGTGGGTCCAACCTCTTACCAGTCGCGTGGACTGATATTGCAGCTGGGCCAATTCCACTTGCAGCTTACCTTCGTGGGTACGTGCCCGTTGAGCAAAGATATCCAGTATCAGACCCGTTCGATCCAATACCCGACATTCAAGTTCGGCTTCTAGGTTGCGTTCTTGGCTAGGAGAAAGGGAATGGTTGAATATCACCAATTCGGCTTCGGTGTATTCAATGGCCTCGCGAACTTCTTGGAGCTTGCCCTTACCAATAAAGGTGCGGGCTTGGGGGGCGCTGCGGCTACCTGTGATCAATGCCAAAGGCGCGCCGCCGGCAGATCGGACAAGCTCTTCAAATTCAACGGGGTCTTCTTTATCGGCGCCTTCCGGAAAGTTGATATGTACCAGTATGGCGCCTTCACCGGTATCGGGACGATCAAAAAACAACGGTTACCCCGAGATAAAAATTAGCTCTCTTCTTCTTTCGTTTCAGCAGGAGCCAAACGAACGTTACGAGAAGGAACTACTGTGGAAATAGCGTGCTTGTAAACCATTTGGCTTACGGTGTTTTTCAGAACAATTACGAACTGATCGAAGGACTCAATCTGACCTTGCAGCTTGATGCCATTCACTAAAAAAATGGAAACGGGAATGCGCTCTTTGCGTAGTGCATTTAGATAAGGGTCTTGTAACGAGTGCCCTTTTGACATGTTGTTCTTCTCCTATGATTTGAGCGATTTTGCCCAACCCCCAAGCAAACGAGCGCGGACTATGCCACAACTATGGCTTTAGATTCCAGTATTTTCAAGGCGGAATCAGCTACTTTAGGGTCTTCACTATCCAGCCAGTTTAAATCAGACCAACTGCGCAACCAAGTGATTTGACGCTTCGCTAATTGCCGTGTGGCAGCGATGCCCTTTTCGACCATTTCGTCATACGAAAGTTTGCCATCAAGGTAATCCCACACTTGGCGATAGCCAACGGCACGAATCGCGGGTAAATCAGATTGTAGATCACCTCGCGCATAAAGTGCGCGCACTTCTTCCACAAAACCTTGTTCCAACATTTGGTTAAACCGCAAAGCTATGCGCTGATGCAAGGTTTTGCGTTCTCTTGGTGCGATAGCAAACTGCACAACATCGTAAGGAATACGCTGTTGTTGCTGTTCAGCCCAATGCTCGGTCAGAGTTTTGCCGCTGATTAAATACACTTCGTAGGCGCGACTTACCCGTTGGGGGTCATTGGGATTCAAGCGTTGCGCTGACTCTGGATCGACTTCGGCTAACTTGGCATGAATGTGGGGCCAACCATGGCTTTGTGCATCTTGTTCGATTTGTTTACGAATCGCTTCATCGGCTTGCGGCAAATTCGCCGCACCTTCTAGTAAAAACTTAAAGTACAGCATGGTGCCCCCCACCAGCACAGGGATATTTCCACGTGCGGTGATCGCGGCCATTTCTTTTAATGCATCCTCACGAAAATCCGCAGCACTATAAGGCTCACTGGCATCACGAATGTCAATTAGCTTATGGGGAAACTCAGCTAACTCCTCGGCCGTAGGTTTCGCGGTGCCAATGTTCATGTCTTTGTATACCAGCGCGCTGTCCACACTAATCAGCTCGCATGGCAGCACCTTGGTTAGCTCACACGCCAGCGCGGTTTTGCCCGAAGCCGTTGGCCCCATAACAAAAATGGCGGGCGGTAAATTGGATGTAGATGTATTCATAACAATATTGGCTTACAGCCTGCTTAAACTCTGAAAATGGCAATCGATAGGTTGGGCTTCAGCCCAACAACAAGCAATTATCAGCGACCGCGCAAAAAGAGCTTATCTAACTCATTCATGGAAAGTTGAGTCCACGTCGGCCGCCCATGGTTACACTGCCCACTGCGCTCGGTCATTTCCATATCCCGCAACAAGCCATTCATTTCGGCAATGGTTAATTGTCGGTTAGCGCGCACACTGCCATGACAGGCCATGCTGGCCAGCACTTCGTTACGGAACTCGGTTAAGCTGCGACTGCTGCCGTGTTGACGAAAATCCTCTAACACTTTCACCACCAAGGCTTCGCTGTTAGCGCTACGCAGCAAGACCGGCATTTGCCGAATCACTAGGCTTTCTGGCCCTAAACGCTCCAAGCCAAAACCCAAACTTTGTATTTCGTCGGCAAACTGTTCTGCCATGTCCGCTTGTTCGTGACTGACGTGAATGGTTTGCGGTACGAGCAAGGGCTGGGATTTTATCCCTTGTTCATCATAGGCGGTTTTTAGGCGTTCGTAGGTAATACGCTCGTGGGCGGCGTGCATGTCGACAATGATCATACCGTGTTGGTTTTGCGACAAAATATAAATGCCGTGCAATTGTGCGATGGCATACCCCAAGGGCGGAATCTGAGCGCCTTCTTTATCGCCTGTTTGTGGTGACAGTTGCGGCGAAAGCTGGGAAGAAAATTGCGGCGATATTTGTGAGGGTTCGTGCAAAGACTGATACGCGGCCATTTGTTCGCGCACATTGCCCACAGGCTGACTGCCACTGTAACCATTTGACCATGGTGCAGCACCAGACTGAATTTGAGCTGGCTCAGTTCTTTCTGGCTGCAACGCCATATTAGCTTGGCCTGCAAATTCGCCTGCAGCGATACCAGACACTTGTGGCTGGGCTTGTAGCTCTCCGCCCGCTGTAAACGAGCCAGTGGATTCGTCTGCATTCACACCATGGTGGTCAGGCCGCACTTCGCCCAAGGCTTTGTGCAAGGTGCGGAATAAAAAGTCGTGCACTAAACGACCGTCACGGAAACGCACCTCGTGTTTTGTTGGGTGGACGTTTACATCCACCAGCGCAGGGTCCACTTCTAAATACAAAACGAAGGCACTATGACGTCCGTGATACAGCACGTCTTGATAGGCCTGACGAATGGCATGGGCGACGAGTTTGTCGCGCACGATGCGACCATTAACGAAAAAATACTGCATGTCGGCTTGCGAACGCGAAAACGTCGGCAAGCCCACCCAGCCCCATAAGCGTAAACCGGCGGCCTCCATTTCGATGCGCACGGCTTCTTTCATAAATTGCGTGCTTAACAAAGTGGCGATGCGTTTTTCTTTATCGAAGTCGGTTTCGGCTGGGCGCAAGGCGTGAATCACCTTTTGGTTGTGACGCAATTGAAACGCCACGTCATAGCGGCTTAGCGCCATGCGCTTTACCACTTCTTCAAGATGATTAAATTCGGTTTTTTCGGTGCGTAAAAATTTGCGGCGCGCAGGTGTATTAAAAAATAAATCACGCATTTCCACTGTGGTGCCCACTGGATGCGCGCATGGGCTTACTTCGGTGGCCATGTCGCGGCCTTCGGCGGTCACTTGCCACGCACTGTCGGCATCTTGTTCACGACTGGACAGTACTAAACGAGAAACCGATGCAATGGACGCCAAGGCCTCACCGCGAAAGCCTAAACTTTTCACGGCTTCTAGATCGTCAAGCTCTTTAATTTTGCTAGTGGCATGCCGGCTCAGCGATAACGGCAGGTCGTCTTTGTCGATGCCATAGCCATTGTCTCGAATACGAATTAATTTAACGCCGCCTTGTTCAACATCTACTTCGATGCGGGTGGAACCTGCATCCAACGCATTTTCCACCAGTTCTTTCACCACGTTGGCGGGGCGTTCGACCACTTCACCGGCAGCGATTTGGTTGGCAAGACGAGGGGTTAATATTTGAATGCGTTTCATGGGACTCTGGCTGGTTTCCTAAATCGTACTTGCAAATCGCACTTACAAATCACCAATCGGATAGAAATTCGTGGGGCAATATTGTTCAGTACCCACACGAGAAGCGTTATCGAGGCAGCGAAGACAAGGCACAAAATCGTTTCAACCGAGGCGCATAGCTCGCCTATGTAACGAGGTTTAAACGATTTTTAACGCCGTATTCGCAACGCAGATAGCTTCGAGCTTAGGTCGTGGGAATCTTAAGTATCTGACCGACGCGAAGTCTATCATCCTTCAACCCGTTTAGCTCCCGCAGATCCGCCATGGCAATGCCATGTTTCTGCGCAATCAACGACAGTGTGTCACCCGGGGCAATGATGTATTCGCGCAGGGCGCGGGATTGCTGATTCAATGCGGCTAGGTAGGTGCCAGGCGGTGGGCTCTGGCTAAAATAGCTTTTAATGCCATTAAAAATCGCGCGGGCCATTTGCCGCTGGTAAGCACGGGTTGCCAATTTCCGCGCCTCGCTGGGATTCGATAAAAAGCCTGTCTCAATCAATATTGACGGTACATCTGGACTTTTAAGCACAGCAAAACCGGCTTGCTCCACATGATGTTTGTGTAATCGGCTGACACTGCCCATGCTATTAAGCACCATTTTGCCCAGATCTAAACTCACACCCAAACTGGCGGTCATGGATAGGTCTAACAGTACGCCCGCCAATAACTCTTCTTTGTCATCCAGACTCACACCGCCCACGCCGCCAATTAAATCTGCCGCGTTTTCTTTGTCTGCCAACCAACGGGCCGCCTCACTGGTGGCTCCCCGTTGGGATAACGCAAACACAGAACCGCCTTTGGCTTGTGGGCTGCTAAACGCGTCTGCATGAATGGATACAAATAAGTCTGCATTGGCCCGACGAGCGGCCTTGGTGCGATCACGCAGGCGAATGTAATAGTCGCCGCTGCGAATCATGTGAGGGGTAAACCCTTGCTCCGCTTCCAACAGCGAGGCCAGCTCTTGTGCAATGGCAAGGACCACATTTTTTTCATAAACACGACCATGCCCAATTGCCCCAGGGTCTTCGCCACCGTGGCCGGCATCAATGGCAATGACCACATCCCGTTTAGTTTTAAGAGCATCTTGCGCATTAATTACTGGGGTCTTAACCGGCACGCTAGCTTGAGTTGCGCCGGTTTCAAACAGGTCCACAACAAGTCGGTGTCCATATTGACCATTAGGGCGCAACTGAAAGCTTTTTGGGTCAACCGGATGACGCAGGTCGAGCACAATACGTAAATCATTTTGATGACGCTTAGCCCAACGTACCTTCCGCACGGGTCCCACTCGGGTATCAAGGTTATTGAGGTGGTCGGCCGCCTGAGTACGCTCTAGGTCAATGACCAAGCGGCTGGGGTTGTTTAGCTCGAAGATTTTATGGTCGGTGTCTTTGCTCAGATCAAACACCAAGCGGCTATGATCCGGCGCATGCCAGAGGCGCGCACCCTGAATATCCGCATGAGCGACGACACCCAGCAGATTCAGCGCAAGTATGGATATGAAAACGGCGAGTACTTTCTGCACGTTTTTCCCCTGGTAATTTTATTCTTCTCGTTTTTGTAGGAGCGACGTCACTTCGCGATTAGATCGGCCCGGGCCGAACCTTTCTGCTGGAACCTTTCTGCTGGAACCTTTCAGGTCGAACCTTTCAGCCCGAACCTCCGACACACTGCCAGCCAATTGTCGCCTGACTACTTTTTGTGCATTTTATGTGCACTCAATGCAAATTGCAGACCCAGCTCGGTAAAAGCCGCCAGCGTCAATTGCCGACCTTCCTGCCATTGAGTCAGTGTCACTTCAAGGTCCGGCTTCGGCAAAATGCCCGCACCGCGCTCAGGCCATTCCACCAAACACAGGCTGCTTTCGTTAAAGTAATCACGAATGCCCATGAACTCTAACTCTTCTGGATCGGCTAACCGATACAGATCGAAGTGATACACATTGAGTCGGTCCAACTCATAAGGTTCCACCAAGGTGTAGGTCGGGCTTTT
>JBFHVZ010000172.1:0-8977 GCA_041589295.1 Pseudomonadales bacterium | reverse complement strand
GGCTAATTACTCTAAAACACTTGAAATTAGCTGCGGTGATTTGCATAGCGCTGCAACTTGTTTGGTCTTTAGCACTAGACTCGGGGTCCGGCCAAACCTTTTCAGCATGGCTACTGATGTTTGCTTGGACATGCTTAATGGGTAAAGAATTTTTCTGTGGAGAATGGCTAGAAAAAAGACTGGTCCTCTATGCGTTCTCGCACATGCTGGTCATGGGACTGATCATTTGGTGGTTGGCAAACCTAGCAAGCGCTCATGCCGCATTGACCTTAGAAATATCCTACCTAATGGCATTCGCATTCTTCAGTGGCTTTGCCTTCGAAATCACTCGTAAGACACGTGGCCCCGAAGAAGAAAGGGACACAGTTGACTCCTATTCCAAAATATTTGGTGCCACTGGTTCTGCGGCAATTATTCTAGTGTTGCTTGCCATCATCACAACACTGCAAATTATTCTGCTTAATTCTATATCTAGCGATATTTACTGGACTGGTATTTTCATATCAGCTCTGGCCTATGCATTTGCGTTCAAAAGCGTTATTTCGTTTATTTCAAAACCATCATTAGAAGGTAGAGAGAAAAATGAAAAATCGGTTGCGATTGCAATGCTCTCTTCCTACTGGGTTGTGTTATCCGCCGTGATTATTGATCGCGGTGTTAATTTTGCTCTGATCTAACTTAATAAAAGCGGTCCATCAAACCTTACCGATATATCCACGGTTACATAAATATCCGTTTTATGAAATCCGGTAAGCACAAAAAGATTCCGCAATTTGATTGGCATTTAGCGATTAAGTATTTTTCGTCGTTTGAAAAATCCTGTGCCTATCAACTTGCTTAATACGCCGTTAAATCCTAGCAGTCGTTAACATTTTATAGGTACCAACATGACCCATCACAGCCAAAAAATTGAACCTCGCCAAAATTTTAAAGTAGAGCATTGCGCTCAAGCAGAACTGTCGCTGGGCGACAGCACGTTGCGAGTCACGCCGTTCGATGTCGCTAAACGTGATATCACCATCATCGTAAATTCGAATAGCTTGATAACCGGGGCTATGGAGCCACGACGCGTTCATTCGCTAACCCTATCCCTATTCGATAAAACCTTTACGCTTTACAACCTAATGCTCACGCGTAGCGATGATTGGCCAAGCCAACAACACATGAAGTACACGCTTACTTGTGGCCAAGAAGACCGTGACGCAGAAGCAGCTCTGTGGAGCATTGGGTATCTCGTACGTAAAGGCAGTAAATACGTTAATCAAGCCGTACCTAGCGACGCCTTACCCAAGGTGCCTGCCAGAGGTGTCTACACAGAAGAAGCTAGACAAGAGCGTCTAGCATTTGTTCGCGAACAAACTCAAGCGCCATTAACTGGCGTCGCCAACACCAGCCTAGACCCTAAAGCACTGGTGAGTAATATCGAAGCACTCATTGGCAGCGTTGAGATTCCGGTCGGGGTGGCTGGCCCGCTGCTGATAAATGGCGAGCACGCCCATGGTATGTACTACGCGCCCATGGCGACCACAGAAGGCGCGCTGTTAGCTTCGGTAACACGAGGGGCCACGGCCATCTCGCGATCCGGCGGGGTCAACTGCCGTGTGTTATCGCAACGTATGCTGCGTGTGCCCGTATTCACCTTAAGTGACCTTGATAGCGCGTTCTTTTTTGCTGATTGGATTCAGCGCCACTTCGACGAAATCTCCCAGCAAACTAAACGCTATTCAAACTACGCCGACTTGCAATCACTCGATTGCCATGTGCTAGGTCGTTCCGTCTATGTGCGCTTTTCGTATATGACTGGAGACGCCTCTGGCCAGAACATGACCACAACCTGCACATGGCAAGCCTGTCAGTGGATCATGTCCGAAATGGAACGCTTTGAAGAAGTTAAGTTTGAAAACTTTTTAGTTGAGTCAAACCTGTCCAACGATAAAAAAGTCACCTACGAATCGTTTCTAAAAGGCAGAGGCACACGGGTACTAGCAGAATGTACGTTAACCCGTGAAATATGCGAGCAAGTGTTAAAAGTCACACCAAAACAACTGTACGCGGCATTTAATAGTTTTATTGGCGGTAGTTTGGCGTCGGGCATGGTCGGTATCAACATCAATATCGCCAATGTAATTGCCGCTATTTTTACCGCAACAGGGCAAGACATTGCGTGTGTCCACGAATCTTCGATTGGCCAACTCCACATGGACCTAATAGACGAAGACACACTGTATGCCACCATGATGCTACCCAGTCTGGTCGTGGGCAGCGTTGGCGGAGGCACTAACTTGCCACAGCAGCGCGAGTGCTTGGAAATGATTAATAGCGCGGGTGCTAACAACTCTCGCCGCCTAGCCGAAATTATTGGTGGCTTCTGTCTGGCACTTGACCTATCTACGCTTTCGGCCATTGCCAGTGATCAGTTTGCTCGTGCTCACGAAAAACTTGGCCGCAACCGACCGGTAAATTGGTTGAAGCAAAAAGATTTGGATATTGAATTCTTCAACAAGGTATTAGCAAAACACTTAGAGCAAGCAAATACCAAAGTTTCTTCGATTCAGTACCAAGAAAACGTTGAAACCGGCAGCAGTATCATCACCGAACTGACCTCCCATAAGATCAATAAACTGGTTGGCTTATTTCCATACAAGCTCAAACTGGATGAAACCGCTGAACCGCTTGATGTCATGCTCAAAGTCAAACCTTTGGACGACGAGGTCATTCTAATGCTCAATAGCATGGCCTCTATGTGTGACCCACGCCTCGCGCAAGCCTATAACAAATTCAAAGACCAACTTGGTTTCAAAGATTGCCACACACGCGAACTTGCGCTGATGTCGCTTACAGACGAACGCTTTACCAGTATCGCACCAAAAGTTTACGGCACATTGGCCGACCCAGAACGAGAGCTTTATGCCATCGTTGAAGAGCGCTTAACGAACATGGAACTCATGGACTCGGCTGACGATACGTCTAAGTGGACGCCGCAACATATTAAAGCAGCCATCTCTGGCATAGCTGGTTTTCACAGCATTTGGTATGACAACGAAGAAAAGATCAAGTCTGCAACCTTTGTGAGTCACGCTCCCAACAAAGCATCCATGATGGAAAAAATGCAACTATGGGAGTTACTAGGTGCTCACGTTAGAGAAGAATACCCACAACTGTTTTCAGAACAGGACATGATCTTACATCGTCAGCGTGTTTACGATATTGAGAATTGGTATACCGAAATCGAAAACATGCCAAAAACCATTATTCATAACGATTTCAATCCAAGGAACATCGCTTTTAGAGTCGAAAATGGGAAACCGAAATTGTGCGCCTACGATTGGGAGCTGGCCACAGTTCATTTACCGCAACACGATTTAGCCGAACTACTCGGTTTTACCCTGTTTGATAGCGTATCCGAAGAGCAAATTCTTGAATACTTGGAGTGGCATCGTACCGAGCTGGAACGTTTTTCTGGGAAACACATTGATGCAGACGAATGGCGACGTGGTTACCACTTGTGCATCTACGATCTACTCATGAACCGCATCATGATGTACGGCATGGCGCACACATTTAGACATTACAAGTTTATCGAGCGCGTTGCGAAAACCATGCGTCACCTTGCTTACGTTGAGCGCCACCATCATGAAGCGCAAGAGGCTGTACTATGAGCAACATACCGATGTACATAATTGATAGCAAAACAGCTGCCTCTTTGCCAGCCCATGAGCTGGGCGGAAAGGCTTTTAACCTAGCAAGCCTTAGCCGAGAGGGGTTTTCAGTACCTGACTGGTGGGCACTGCCAACTAGCGTCTTTAAACAACATATCAAAAATGGTGACCTTGAAAGTTGGATTGCTACGCAAGTAGCAGGTTTAAATGCCCAAAGCCCATTTGCAGACATTTCAAACGTAGCAGATAAAATTCAACAACGCATTGCGGATGTGCCGCTGTCGCTTGATCTTAAAGCGGCTATTCAAGAAATATTGCCAGATACAATAGATCAAGATTACTGGGCTGTTCGCTCATCTATCGTCGGTGAAGATGCAGAAGGTGCATCCTTTGCTGGGCAAATGGATTCCTTCTTATATCAAAAAGGCTTTGACGCAATTTTTGCTAGCATTGTCGGTGTTTTGAAAAGCGCATTTAACCCTAGAGCGCTTACCTATCGTCTACAGCGAAACATTCCAGTACACGACATACAAGCTGCGGTTATTATCCAAAAAATGATTGATGGCGATGCCTCGGGTGTCATGTTTACCGCCAACCCAATCACAAGCAACCGCCATCAAGCGCTGATCTCAGCCGCATGGGGCTGTGGCGAAGGCGTGGTTTCTGGCATATGCAATACGGACGAATTTACCGTAAGTCTTTTTAGCAACCATATTGATCAAGTCATTAACACTAAGGACTTAGCGGTTAAACATGACGATTCAACTGGCACAGGCACTAAAGAAGTCAACATTGAACCAAGCAAACAAAATATCCCATGTCTATCGCAAGAACAGGTATTAGCGCTTAGAGACGTGGGTGTAAAAATTGCCGAGTCTTTTTTAAGTCCTCAAGACATTGAATGGACCATTGCCGATGATCAAGTTTACATACTTCAAACCCGTCCGATTACATCATTAGCCGAAGTTGCAAATATTAACGACAAACAGGTGGTATGGGATAACTCAAACATTCAAGAGTCGTATTGTGGCGTTACTACACCTCTAACCTTTTCTTTTGCCAGCAAGGCTTACAGCACGGTGTACAAACAGACGCTGCGAGTACTGGGTGTCAGTGAAAACGTAATCAATGCGCACCAAGATATGCTCGACAACATGTTAGGGTTAATTAAAGGCCGCGTCTTTTACAATATAAATAACTGGTATCGTGGATTGCTATTCCTGCCAGCGTTTAGTGAAAACAAATCTGACATGGAACGCATGATGGGGCTGGAAGACCCGGTAGATATGATCAGCGACCGGGCACTGACATTAAAGGAAAAGCTAACGCGGTTACCGCAAATTTTTCGCTCACTTTATCAGTTGGTTAGCCGCTTTAGAAAAATGACCTCGCTAGTGGACACCTTCCTCAGCGAATTCAAAGACGTATACAGTCAAATTAATCGTAGTCGTCTACATATGAAATCCACCGGCGAACTGATCGAACTAAGCCGTTACTTGGATACACATTTGCTCGACCGTTGGACAACGCCCATAGTGAATGACTTTTACGTCATGATGATGAATGGCAAAGTACACCGCACCTTGATTAAGGCAGGCATCGCAAATAGTGAAGCCTTGCAAAATAACCTAATGTCAGGCGAAGAAGGCATTGAAAGTACCGAGCCGACAAAAATGTTGTTATCCATGTGTGATGACATTCGCCAAGACAAAGCACTTCAAGATCTGATTACGCGCAGTGACAACGCCCATCTATTAAACCTGCTTCAGGTACAGGCACCTGCTTTACATCAACGCTGCCTTGAATACATAGAGCTTTACGGCGACCGCACCATGGGCGAACTGAAATTGGAGTCCGTCACCCTAAGACAAGACGCCTCCTTTATGTTCGCCATTTTGAAAAACTTCCTGACTAGAGAAGACTTAACACTTTCATCCCTTGCTGAAAAAGAGGCCGGTTTTAGAGCAGAAGCCGAAGCAGAAGCGTTTTCACAAATAAAAAGTAAACTGGGACGACGCGCGCTAGCTAAGTTTAAAAAGGATCTAAACAAACTTAGAGCAGCAGTAAAGAACAGAGAAAATATGCGACTGGCTAGAACCCGCATGTTTGGGCTTTATCGTGATATTTATCTGGAGATTGGCCGACAACTCACACTGTTCGGCAAGCTAACAAACGAACGTGATATTTTCTATCTCACCATTGACGAAATTTATGCGTACTATGATGGTCGATCTGTCACTACCGACTTCGTTGCACTGGTTAATGTGCGCAAGCAAGAGTTTGCGAGCTATCAGGCCGAAGACGTTGCTCATCATTTTTACACCTACGGTCCTGCTTACCTTCATAACGATTTCCAATACCCTCATGCTAGCGCCGACTATTCAAACGCTTCTGATACCACGCTAAAAGGCACTGGTTGTTATCCCGGCATTGTCGAAAAAGAAATTCGTCTGATCTTTTCACCAGACGACGAACTAAGCGTGAATGGCAACATTCTTTGCACGGTTAGAACAGACCCTGGTTGGGCTCCTCTGTTTCCCACCGCTGGCGGCATTATTGTAGAGCGAGGATCAACCTTATCTCACTCTGCGGTGGTGGCGAGAGAGCTGGGTATCCCTGCCATAGTGGGTGTGCCTGGCCTTACCAGCATTTTGAAAGATCAGGAAGTGGTTCGCATGGACGGCAGTTCTGGCGACATTCAGAGACTGAATTGACTATGGATATAACCGTGAAAAACGCTGCTTTAGATTGGAACCCATTGGACACATTGCCTGACTCTTTTTTGCGTTTACCTCATGAAATTTACGCAAATGACCCGTACTGGATTCCTGAAAATTCAGACAGTGTCAGCAACCAATTTAGCTCGAAGAACCCTTATTTTCAGAGCAATTCCGTGTGGCTAGGCAATATAGACGGCGTTTCGCGGTTAGTGGGATTCTTTGACGATACCAACCTAATTAATGGTGAGCTCTGTTGTTACTTTGGATTTTGGGAAACAACCGATAGTCTTAAGCACAATGAAACCTTGTTTGCCGAACTAGAGGCTTGGGCTAAACAGAAAGGAGCTAAACATATTTTTGGCCCCATCAACTTTAGTACCTACCAAGCCAATCGCCTTAAGTTAGACGCATTCGACGAGCCCTCGTTTCAAGGTGAACCAAGAAACCCAAGCTACTACCCTAACCTACTTAAGCAACTTGGCTACCATTGCTACTACCAATACCACACGAGTATTTCCCACGATCTTGCGGAGTTATCCGACGTTTTACGACCCGGCTATGAAAAGTTTTTAAAGCACAATCATAGGGATATAAAAATCGGTTTAATGACACCCGAAATCTGGATGGATAATCTCGATTACCTCTACGAATTCATTGACCAAGCGTTTGGCAATAATTTCGGTTACCGAAAAATATCGAAACAGGTTTTTAATCAACTTTGCGGCCAACCCTTCGCAGACAAGATGTGTCCAAAGAGTTCGGTTGTCGCCACCGACCAAGAAGGTGTGATTAGAGGATTCTTTCTTGGCTATCCAAATTACGCTGAACTTATTCAAAACGGAGCTGAAAATAGGATATCTGAGTCAGAGATACACTACCAACGCCATACTGATTTATTGAGTTCGCCTAAAATCTGCATCGCCAAAACTGTGGCTGTTGACCCTGCCCTGCGCAACGCACATTTATTCTCTGCCATGTCTTTTAAAATCACAGACAACGCAAGGGGTCATTACAAAACCATATATGGTGCAATGGTTCGGGATGACAATCCATCCTCCAATGTGTCGGAACGATTGCCCTATAAAAGACTATATGGACTGTTTAGCAAACAACTTAGTTAGTTCGCTTGAATCCTTTGACATCCTTCATTCAACTATTAAATGAATACATGACGTAAAGTATGAAAAATGACACCAATGAAAATTTCGTTGATTACGTTCTAAAACAAGTCGCCAGCCATCCTGCAAAGAGCGCTATCGTTGCGCCTTTTATGAATGGACAAGATTGTCTAGGTGAGGAGCGCATTACCTTCGGAGAGCTTTCCCGAGAAATCGCTCGCTATCAACGCCTATGGCTGAGCTTATCTCTAGCGAAAGGTGATAGAGTCATTTTAATCTTCAAACCGTCGGTTCAGCTCTACGTTTGTGTCTTGAGCTTGCTTGCGCTTGGTATGGTACCGGTTTTTGTTGATACAGGAATGGGGCTAAAGAAAATTAAAATGGCTTTAGCCGATGCTAACGCCAAAGCCATTGTTTCGATGCACAGCCTTCTGTCTAAGTTTTGGTTTTTACCTGTGCTTTGGCCGATGAAACGTATCTCAGTAGACAAAAGCAGCTTAGGCGTACAATCACTAGGCGCGCTATTAAATGCACAGCAAACAGCATTAGATAATAGTTATGAACAACCCAAAACCACGTCATGCAGTGAAAACGACCACGGTTTAATTTCTTTTACATCTGGCAGCACGGGTAGGCCCAAGGGTGCTGATCGCACACATCAAAGCCTTATTCAGCAACACATGGCTATCAAGGCACATTTGCCAAACACAGTTGACGATATTGATTCTCCTAGCTTCCCTGTGGTTGTACTGCACAATCTATGTTGCGGGATAACATCAGTACTGCCTAAGGTAGATCTTGCGCATCCGGCAGCGGTTTTACCTCAACAAGTTGTAGAGCAATGGAACCGTGAAAGCATTACACGATTAAGTGGATCGCCCGCCTATCTCGAAAAAATTACACAATACATAATCGCTAACCAGCAATACTTAACCAAGGTAAATTTTGTCGCCATTGGTGGCTCTACTGTTTCTTATGCACTGGCAAAAAATCTAGTGTCCGCTTTCCCCAATGCAATCATTAAAATTGTTTATGGGTCAACCGAGTCAGAACCTATTTCCTCTGTTTCTGCCCAAGAATATATCAGCGATCAACATCAACATAACGGCTATCTAGTTGGCTATCCAAGTCAACATATTGAGTTATGCATTGCGCCAATTGATAACACACCTAAACAAGAAGAAGCGCTTACAAACAGCGCATTAGCCCAAGGAGAGGAAGGTCAAATTTTTGTATCAGGCCCTCATGTTCTTAAGGGTTATGTAGATAACATTGAAGCAGACAACGAAAACAAAATTCCACGATCCAACGGATTGGTTTGGCATAAAACAGGAGATACAGGCTTCGTCGATACCAAGGGACGTATTTGGCTCACCGGACGGGTTAAAGACCGAATAAAACTCAGCCATAAAAGCCTTTCTGTTTATCAAGTAGAAAAAGCATTGGATGAATTATTAGAACATGGGCGCAGTGCCATATT
>JBFHVZ010000171.1:0-9028 GCA_041589295.1 Pseudomonadales bacterium | reverse complement strand
CTGTCACGCCGGGGGTCGCGGGTTCGAGTCCCGTCCAGTCCGCCATTTTCTTTACAGTCCCCAATATTAATACTTAATCTCGAACAAGCACTTTTACACTGGGTTTCATCCAGTCCGCCATCTTCTTTACAGTTTTCCAAATTACTACCTTCCACAGTAGAAAAGATTTTTACACTGGGTTTCATCTAGGTTTATCACCCTCTGTTAATTTCAAAGCCTTAATCCGAGTCTGCTTTTGCTAGCGGTTTTGAGTTTGCATTCTCAGCTTTTACGCTGGCCGTTTCATTTGATACACACATTGCACTGCTTAACGGCTGACAATTACGCCCTATGTCACGGTTTAGGAGGGTATGCTTGTTCGGAACTTCGCTGTCATGTTAGTGTCACAAATGCAGCCTATAGTGGCCGCAGCTTTTATGAGGAAGTGGCAAAGTTGTTGCTGAGATGAAATTGGCTCAGCAAGACAGGTCCATGGATTGGCTGATTTCAAAATGCAAATAATGCGCTTGAAATAGCCGGTTAAAAGCAGCACACGACCCGTGTATTTAAAATAAAGAGGTTAAAGACATAGGGTTTTGGGCCGATAGGATGTTGGTCATACCGAACCAAGAGGTTCTAATAATAACTAAAAAGGAGGTCAATCATGAGTGACTATGAAGATGAGTTGCTTGACGTGGTTGTCGATTATGAAGACGACTTCGATGATGCAACTGAGATGTAATCGCTAAGCGAGCATCTATAAAATGACGGGCATTTTGATTTAGAGGGTTCCCCTCAAATCAATGCCCGCTTCCAAAGCTTTCCTTAACTTCTTCCTTGTTTTTTTCGTTTTCCACCTGTTTCCCAGTTTCGCTTATCCGCTTCTTGACCAGCGCACCTTTCGATATTGTCCGGGGGATTCATTTGTCCAGCGTTTAAATGCTCGTTGAAATGCAGTAGGTGATGAGAACCCTAGCAGGTAGGCGACTTCGCCAATGGCTAGGTCGGTATCTTTCATATAGCTTTCAGCTAGTCCTTGCCGAGTTTCGTTCAACAGACTTTGAAAGCTGGTGTTGTCGTCCTGTAATTTTCTACGCAATGTCCAAGGTGGCATGCCAAGACTGTCGGCGACTTGCTCAATGCTGGGAGTTTGACCCTCTAGCAAAGGGCTAATTTCATCCATGACTTTTTCACTGAGGCTGCGGTCTTTGGTCACTTTTGCGAGGCGTTCATCACAAATGCCTTTCAAGTTATTAAAGGCATTTGCATCTCGTTGCAGTAGCGGCCAAGCCAAAGCATCTTCTTTAATGATTAGGGCATTTCGGTCTTGCCCAAATAACACTGGGCATTGGAAAAACGCCTCATAGGCTTCGCCATAATCGGGCTCTGGAAATTCGACTTCTACGCGTTCAATTGCGCCGTTGCGACCGCATAACCATTCGATAATTCGATATTGGGATGCAAGGACGGCATCCACTACAAACAAGTTAAATTCGTTATAAGGGCTAATTGAATAAAAGCTGGAAACGCCTTTGCCATGTTCTAAATAAAACGTCGATTGCCCGCGGCAGTTGGTGCTGGATAGTCGCTCGTAATAGGCCATGACTTTGCAAGCACTGGCCACGTCTTTGGCTGTCATGGCCAAAAAACCTGTGAGACCCAGCAGTGGAATTTTGACTCGCTTGCCCATTTCCAGCCCAATGTCTGGTCGGTTAATCAGACGAATGGCGGTATTACCTAAGCGCATATATCGAGGAATACTGATTCGACCCTCTGGTTGATTGAGCTTGGTTTCAGGCAGGCTGAATTGTTCGGCCAATAACGCAATGTCGCCACCAAGTTCCTCAAAGGTTTTCATCAGTGCGCGGGCGTAACTTACGGAGATATCACCTAGTTTCATTGTGGTAAAAGGTCACTGTTCTGAATGGTCAGATATTTGTCCGGATGGGATATTGTCGGATTTTAGCAAGGATCTTAATGTGTAATCCACTGCTGCCGCTGATACATCAACGCCAGGCCCTGCGAGCAGAATAAAAATAAGAAGTTTGCATTTGATGGAGATGAATATGAGTCAGTTTGAACATCTGTTAAGTCCGTTAGATTTGGGTTTTACCCAAGCCCGTAGTCGAGTCCTTATGGGCTCCATGCACACAGGTTTAGAAGAGCGTAAGGGTGGTTGGGAGCGTCAGGCCGAATACTTTAAGCAACGCGCCGAAGGCGGTGTGGGCATCATAGTTTCAGGGGGCATTGGCCCCAATGAAGAAGGTGTGGGTGTGCAAGGTGGTGCAATTCTCTGCGCCGATAACCAAGAGGATGTGGCGAAACACAAGTTGGTCACAGATGCGGTTCACGAAGTAGAAGGTGCACTTATCTGTATGCAGATTCTGCATACCGGTCGCTACGCTTATAACAATAAAGCAGTGGCACCTTCGCCGGTTAAGTCGCCAATTCACCCCTTCCCGCCTAGAGAGCTAGATGAAGCCGGTATCGAAAAACAAATCCAAGATTTTGTGACCTGCGCCAAACTTGCCCAGCAAGCTGGTTACGACGGCGTCGAAATTATGGGCTCCGAAGGTTATTTCCTTAACCAGTTTATTGTTAAGCGTACTAATAAGCGTACGGACCGCTGGGGCGGCAGTTACGAAAACCGTATTCGTTTACCAATTGAAGTGGTGCGTCGCACACGGGAAGCCGTCGGCGAAAAATTCATTATTATTTACCGTCTTTCCATGTTGGACCTTGTAGAGGAAGGATCAACTTGGGAAGAAATCGTACACCTAGGTAAAGAGATCGAAAAAGCCGGTGCTACTTTGATAAACACGGGTATTGGTTGGCACGAAGCCCGTGTACCGACCATTGCTACGAGCGTTCCCCGTGCTGCCTTTGTCGAGGTCACTGCACGGATGAAGAAAGAACTTAAAGTTCCACTAATCACCACAAACCGCATTAATACCCCTGAAGTTGCCAATGCGATTATTGCTGAGGGACAAGCTGATATGGTGTCCATGGCCCGTCCAATGTTGGCGGACCCGTACTTTGTAACCAAAGCAGCGGCAGGCAAAGCAGATGAAATCAATACCTGTATCGGGTGCAACCAAGCTTGTTTAGATCATGTGTTTAGTGGTGGGGAAATATCGTGCTTGGTTAACCCTTACGCCTGTAACGAGACCAAATTGATCGATCAGCCACTCACGCAGAAGAAGAAAATTGCCGTGGTAGGCGCAGGCCCTGCTGGTTTGGCAGCAGCAACGACGGCGGCGAAGCGCGGTCATGATGTGACGCTGTTTGATGCTGCGGCAGAAATTGGCGGCCAGTTTAATGTAGCGAAACAAGTTCCGGGTAAAGAGGAGTTTGAAGAAACCATTCGCTATTTTGGCAAAATGATTGAAAAAACAGCGGTTACCTTAAAGTTAAATACGCGCGTGCAAGCGCAGGACTTAATTCAAGCAGGCTTTGACGAAGTGATATTAGCGACAGGGATTGTACCGCGCACGCCTGACCTAGAAGGAATCGATCATCCTATGGTCATGGGCTATTTAGATGTCCTTAAAGCGAAAAAACCAGTGGGTAAACGTGTGGCCGTTATGGGGGCCGGTGGTATTGGTTTTGATGTGTCGGAGTATTTAGTACACGGTAAAACCACACCAAGTTTGGATCGCCATCAGTTTATGAAAGAGTGGGGTGTGGATCTTACAGTGGCGACTCCCGGTGGCCTGACAGGTAAACCAGAAGTAGAACCGGCGGCCCGTGAAGTTTTCTTATTGCAGCGTAAAAAATCCAAAGTTGGAGCTGGCTTAGGTAAGACCACGGGGTGGATTCATCGCACGACGTTAAAACATAAAAATGTGCACATGATGAACATGGTTGAGTACGTAAAAGTCGACGATCAAGGTTTGCATATTCAATTGAATGGCGAAGCGAAAGTACTTGAAGTCGATAACGTCATTGTGTGCGCCGGTCAGGAGCCTTTGCGAGAGTTACAAGCCGAATTAGAAGCTGCCAATTTGCCTGTGCACCTAATCGGTGGAGCAGACAAAGCCGCCGAGTTGGATGCTAAGCGCGCCATTAAACAAGGCACTGAATTAGCTGCGGTCATTTAACTTAAAAAGCACAGGCCCATGGGAACAAAAATGAGCATGGGCCTGTGCATTTGAACGCTGGTATGGGCAGTCCATGGCTTGTTCTCCCGTAATCTCAGTCAAATATGCCATATTGCGCAATTACCCTAACACTTTGACTCTTATCTCCGTTTCAATCGCCCAAAGATGCTACCTTGATCACACCCTGAGCTAACCAACTCAAATACACTGCAAACACCCCCATCCAGAAAGATCAGGCTCAGAAATGAACTGGGAACTTGCACAAAATAACCACAACGCCGCTGTCCCTTTAGCCGGAAATATCGAAGTGTTTGCCGTATTCGAGCAAGGCCAACTGCACTCAATACTGAGTAAAAATCAATTCGAAACCATCATTGACGGTGACGCTGCGTTAGAAGGTCATAGTGGCAAGATCACCATGGCGTACGTCATTGCAAATCGCCACCAACTGGTTCAGGCCGCTGTGTTGTTTTATTTGCCATTGGATGAAAAGGGATACGTGCTTGATGGATGGCGTTTGCCGTTACAAAGGTTGGCGGACACCGCAGGGCGTGGGCCCAATTTAGGGGGGGGACGTATTCGCTTAGCGTGCCACAGTCAATGTGCCATTAGCTGGCACAAAGATGCCTTGTGGGACCCTGCCACCAGTACCTTTGTGGCCATTAAAAAAGCGTTAACATCCCACGGTGTGATTAAAGCGTCGCTTGATATTCGCCAACCTGAAGTGAGTACTCAGGAGGACGATGAAGCCGAAGATGATATTGCCAGTTTACGACGCACACTGCGTAACGAAACCATGGCTTACCGCAATCAGCTACAAAGTCTGCAGCAAGAAATTGAAAAGCAACGCTTGTTAAATGAGCGTCTACATCGTCAGCTGGACAGTAAGCAAGCTCACGACAGCGATAATCGACTGGATTTATCAGCGTTGCGACAGCAAAACCAGCAGTTATCGCAACGCGTGCGCGAGTTAGAGGTTATTAACGATCGCTTGCATACACAGCTAAGCCAAGCGGCGCAGCCACAGCCGTCGTCGCAAGATGACAATCTGACGGACGCCGAGAAGCTTATTGAGCAAATGGCTCAAGCAGATATGCTCAGTGTGGTTTATCACCCTGGTGCAGGGCATATCAATTTAGCGCCAGCCCAACTGCTTGAATATTTAGACGACCCTATTGCATATGCTGCTCATCAAGTTTCATTGAGCAAGGAACAATATCTCGTGTGGATCGAGCATCACAACCATGGAAAGTGCCAAGTCTGTGATGCGCGCATTAGTGTGATTGGGAATCCCAGAATTTTCGACCCGGAAGTCGATGTGTATTGCGATGTTCATCAGCCCTAGATGCTCTCTCCTAGCAGTATCCTAGCTGTCCAGTCATAGAGCACTCTTAGCTTCGAATCTCCCATTGGCATGCAGCTCTGGCATAATATGGCAAACGCCATAGAGTCAGAGTCTTGCCTGTTCCTATCCAGCCAATTTTATCGCCTATCTTCGACCACGCCGGTGTACAAGTTTTTGTAAAGCGTGATGATTTATTGCACCCAATTATCAGTGGCAATAAAGCGTATAAGCTTAAATACAACTTGCTGCGGGCAAAAGAAATCGGCGCGCAATATGTACTGACGTTTGGAGGTGCTTATAGCAACCATTTACATGCCACCGCCTATGCTGCTCGTGCCGCAGGTTTGTCCAGTATCGGTTTGATTCGGGGTGAGCAAATCTTACCGCTCAATCCGACGCTGAGGGATTGTGTGAAGTGGGGCATGACGCTTCATCCACTTACCCGTAAGCAGTATCAAACTAAAGAAAGTGATCAGTTTAAAGCAGACTTTGCTGAGTTGTATCCGAACAGTTTTTGGATACCGGAGGGCGGCGCAAATGGGTTAGGTGTAAAAGGCGCGCAAGACATTATCAACGAGGTCGATTGTATGGCCTTCGACTACTTGGTTGCAGCTTGCGGAACCGGTACCACATTAGCAGGGCTGATTCGTGCGGCAAGTCAACCATTGCAAATCATCGGTGTGCCGGTGTTAAAAGGAGCTAACTGGATGTATCAAGATATTGAGCAGTGGTTAGCGGACGAGGACAAGCCAGTTCAGTGGACGCTTTGGTTGGACTATCACTTTGGCGGCTATGCAAAAACCAATACGTTGTTGCAGCAGTTTATAGCAGAAGCACAAACTCAATGGTCGTTACCATTAGATCGCGTCTATACCGCTAAAGCCTTGTTCGGGTTGGTGGATCAAATTAAGCAGGGTTATTTTGCCAAGGGCAGTCGTATTTTGTTTTGCCACACAGGTGGATTGCAAGGAATGCGTGCTAGTGAGGGGTGACAATAAAAAAGCCAAACAGAGCGTGTTTGGCTTTTTTATCTCACGAACGGAATACCGTTGGTCGGTTAAGCAACTTCTGCGCTGAGTTCAGCTAATCGCTTGCTGCGATATTGTGCTGGGCTTATACCCACATACTTAATGAAAATACGATCCAGTGTACGGCGACCAGAGAAACCAATTTTCATGGCAATCTGCTCGATACTGAATTTGTTTTCTACCAGCATTTTCTTGGCTTCTTCGATGCGAGACTGAGTCAAGATTGACTTCAGTGACGTGCCTTCTTGCTGTAAGTGACGGTTCAAAGTTCTTGAACTGATGTGGAACAACTCGGCAACTTCGCGTTGAGTTGCGCTGAACTCAATACGATTTTGCTGCAATGCTTGTCTAATCCTATCTGAAAGCAATGCGCGGTTGTTAATTTTCTCTGCCAGGTTTTTCACTTCGGATTTGATCATATTCATAATGTGTGGGTTCGATTGATGAAGTTGCTTGTCGAGCCAGAAAGCCGGGAAGACCACAGACACTTCTTGGCAGTTAAACCGGACTGGAGCATGTAACCATCTCTGATACGCGGCCTCGTAGGAAGGCGCAGAAAATGGCAGTAAGACTTGGGTTAATTTAAAGTCACGTCCACAGAGTAAACGTAACCAGTGACAAAGCAGTGAAAGGATATAGTCGTGTCGAATCCGGGAGGACTCATCTATTTCTCCATGAAGGGGAAACGAAACTTTGACACTTCCATCGCCTTTGCGACCAAAAATTGGCGGCGCTTCGTCGCTGAACAGGATGTAGTAACGGTTCAGATAGGTTAGGGCTTCGCTAAGGGTACTGCAGCACAGCAGCAAATGTTGAAGCAGGTTGTATGAACGCGCTTCGAGACTTGCACCTGTGGCTAAGCCCAGGTCTGCCTTTCCAGTCACTTTGACCAGACCAGATAACACGCGGTCTACCTTGTCCAACGGTATGCGGTTATCGGGATCAACCAGTAGGCGAGGTTCGATTTCAACCTGAGATATGACCGCGGATGGATCAAAGCCCATGGTTTTCACGTGGCTGATCAAGGGGTTGAGAAGTGATACAGATAAGCAGTCTGATTTCACCGTCCTGATCCTTTGTTTGTTATTTTTATCTTACGGATCTACTGTCCTGTTTTAGAAAATGCACGAGATGTGCCATGTTGGGGAACTTTTTAGAAAGGTAGATTCTAGGTGGGTTTTTAAATTTTAAAGATATTTTACTAAATTAAATTGGCGCAAAAGGTGTTACGAGTCGTAACTGAAAAGTAACACCTTGGTGCTACCTCGTGTTGCGACTCGTCGCTCAAACCGTTGCAGCGTGTGCGGTTCGGACAAATCTAGAAGTGCATTTCGACGGTTGCGCCAATGCTTTCGTAGGTGGCTTTCGGAAAGCCTTCTGCTTTCACCGTGATGGTGGAAGCCTCGGCACGAAACTGTAACCAAGACAAAGGTTGGTAATTAAAACCAGCACCCATCCAATAGTTAACAGCCCAGTAAGTTTTTCCTGTGCGCTCTAAGCGGCAATAAGAAAAATTTCCGCAGGGGTTTTCATTAACAGCTTCTGATGGATCTGCGCCATCGGGCAATGGGTCGCCATCAGAATCTTCAGGGGCGTCTGGGCCATAGATTTCAATTTCGGTAGTGGTGCCTTGCCAAGCCATTAGGCTGGTCCGCAAAAACACGCGCAGCTCTTTGGTTAAGCCACCATGCCATTTTAAACCTGTGGCTAAGCCTTTAACGTGAACATCACTAAAACCTGTATAAATACCGCGACCGCGGTTGACGGTGCCAAAGCGTGTGCCTGTGAAATTGGCGAGATCGTTATCTTCGTCATCGTCTTCTTCGTTTCCCGCAACGAACGTTGGATCGTTGTATAGGGATTTACCGAAATCCACGAAATTCCATTCTAGGTATAAATTTGGATGAACTTTGGCGCCCCAATCTACACGGATGCCATCGTCTTCGTGGTCGAAATCGTTTGTATTGTTAAGGCTTGTTCCTAAGCCTAAATAGCCATCGGCAAGGGCGGCTGAAGTGAGTGCGCTTAAAACCAGCGCCAGTAGCAAACGTGGCATGATGTCCTCTTTTTATTTTTATCAGCCATCCTGAAGGTGGGCTATTCTAGCGAGCTTGGCCGCAAGTGTCATTATTACTGGCCGAACCTAGGTCCATCTGAAAGGTACGTTAGTTCTGCTTTTGTGCTGGAGCGGCCGAGCACTTGGTTGCGATGGGGAAACCGACCAAAGTCGTTAATGATTTGTGCGTGCAGCTTGGCATAGTCCAAATAGCCTTTCGCTTCTTCTTTAAATTGCGGTGCCGCATGTTCGTAAAGGGCGGTGTAAGTACTGATGGAGTGCGCTTGGATTTCTTTGTCTTCGGAATGTTGTAGCGGTATACAAATAAAGCTGGCGACGGTCACTGGAAGTGACAGGTGGAGTTGCTTCTCAATCATGTCCAAGCTCATGGTCAACGCCCGTGAGTCGCCAACAAATGCTTGTGGTGATTTGCGATAGATATTACGCGTAAATTGATCGGTGAGAATAATAAAGGCGATCTGATCTGCGGTGGTGGCGATGCTGAGTTGATCGTTTAGTG
>JBFHVZ010000170.1:0-9097 GCA_041589295.1 Pseudomonadales bacterium | reverse complement strand
TAGCCTTTATCAAGCACCAAACAAGCAGCTTCAAGTTTAAATTCCGGCGTAAAGGTACGACGTTGTCTTTTCTTCATTGAACACCTCTTGGGTGGCAAGGATACCACCTAACTTGGTGTCCGGGATTATTGAACCACTACAGAGCGCAGTTTGTTTTTAGTTGCTGCATTAAAAACGCTATTTCTTCGAATCTCAGAGCTTTCTGAGCGTCGAGATTGGATTCCTACTATGGGGCATTTTTGGGAGGATTATGAAAAGAACTGGTGGTTAAAAATTTACGGAAAAGGTAGGAAGTTGCGTGACATTAGTGTTCCGACAAACTTTTTAACTTATTTGGAGAGATACAGGCAATCAAGAGAATTACCGTCACTGCCATCGAAAAATGAAAATTATCCTATTGTTGCGAAAATCCGTGGTTCAGGTGGCATGACAGCTCGCCAGTTATCTCGGCTTGTACAAGAAGTCTTTGATTTGGCATACGAAAAAATGAAGTCAGATCATGGGCCAAAAACAGCGCAACGACTTAAAGAAGCGTCCACTCATTGGCTAAGGCACACCGGAGCAAGCTTGGAAATTGAACGAGGCCGTGCACTAAAGGATCTTTCAGAAGACTTAGGGCATTCCAGTATGGCCACTACGGATACGGTTTATGTCCAATCGGATGATCGTTTAAGGGCTGAGAGTGGTAAAAAGCGGAAAGTTTAAAGCAATATTTCTGGTATAAATTCCATTGCAAAACAATAACTTAGGGTGTATCGACCGGTCAATTTCCCCAAAATCTGTCAATCACCCAAACCTGACAGAATCAAAACCAGAAGCGATATAGATAGCGAAAAAGCCGCAATTGCGGCTTTTTTTGTGATTATTAGTCCACTTTACAATACTTCCGATAATAAGAATTATCGGAAATAAAAGAGATGTAATTTAACCACCTTACAGGGTTTTTCATAGAATTATTAAAACCATGAACGGCCAAAATTTTATCATCGCTTTCAACCAGCATGTCGCCAGACTTCATCTACTCTTAAGACATGAAGGACTAATATGGGCATAGCCATGGAAACCGCCACCAAGGAAACATTGTTCGCTCAAGCCAGCACTCTTGAAGTCATCACCTTTTACGTTGCCGCCACCCAATATGCCACACCGGTTTCGGCGGTGCGTTACATTGAGCAAGACAAGCGAAAAACAACTCGTATCGAGGTCAATGACAAGCTAGGGGCCGAAGTAACCACCTATCAAAGTAAGCCGGTTCCGATATACGACTTTGCGGACCTCATGGGCTGCGAAGCAGAATATAAAGCCAACCTACAGCTGCTCAAGACCCTACAGCTACGCGAAAAGGACCACATTGACTGGGTCAATGCATTAGAACAGTCCATCAAAACCGGCGCACCTTTTCCACTTGCTCGAGATGCCTCGCAATGTGAATTCGGTAAGTGGTACAACAATTATCAGGCTGACGACGAGTTGCTTGCCGACATACTCAAAGATTTTGACGAGCCCCATAAGCGGATTCATGGTCTGGCTGACACCCTGCTAGACATGTGCGCACAAGGCAAAAAAGATGAAGCGTTGGCGATCCTAGATATGGAGCGCTCTCGGACACTAAACAAATTAAAAGGGCTATTCACTGCTGCAAAAGATCGCCTTGAAAATATTACACGCCCTATTTTGCTTTACATTCACACCGACAAAAAAATGATCGCAGTAAGGCTAAACGCCATTAGTGACATTCGAACGTTCGATCGTAGTGCATTCACACCACAGGACGAAGTAGACGACAATCAAAACTTAGAAGGCTTGAATTTCATTGCGGGCTACTTAGAAAGTGAAGGTGATGCGCCGCCCTGTGTGTTGCTTGATTGGCACGCATTTGAAGTCCCGCACTAGTATTTAACGGTGACTTGTAACACATACTACGCATATCGAGTTACAGGCCACCGATCAAACACCAACTTCGCGAAGCGAAAACAACAGCAGCAATTTAAGACGCAGTAACGCTTCGGCTAGGTGTACGCATGGTGACGAACTCTTCTGCCGATGTCGGATGAATACCAATCGTACTATCAAATTGAGACTTTGTTAGGCCTGCTTTTACAGCAACGGCGAAACCTTGCAGTATCTCCCCTGCATGCTCACCCACCATATGCGCCCCCAAAACTTTTTGAGTTTGACTATCGACAATCAACTTCATAAAAGTCCTTTCATCTAAACCAGACAAGGTGTGCTTAAGCGCTTTAAAGTTAGACGTATAAACATCAAGATCAAAGCCTTGCGACAACGCTTGCTCTTCGGTTAGACCTACGGTTGCCAAGTTTGGCTGAGAAAACACCGCTGTAGGAATGGCAGCATAGTCTAATGGAGCTGGATCGTTTTGATATTGCTGCCTTAAAAAGGTCATGGCTTCTGCCAGCGCAACGGGTGTTAGTTGTGGCCCAGCTATTAGGTCACCCATGGCATAAACGCCACTCTCGGACGTTTCAAAGTGATCGTTTGTTTTTAGAAAGCCATTGCTATCAAATTCTACACGGGTATTTTCTAACCCCAAGTTTTGCGTGTTGGGTGTTCTACCCGTAGCGCAGAATACAAGATCTACTTCAATGATTTCACCAGACGCGAGTGTCACCTTGTATTGATCATTGTGCTTGGTGATTGCAGAGGGTTGACTGGCAACGAGCTTGATGCCCTTTTTAAGAATTTCTTGCTGAGCGAATTCACGGGTTTCATCGTCAAACCCGCGCAAAAGCTTTCCTGAACGTGAGGCGATGACAGTTTCAGCACCCAAGCCATTAAAAATACCTGCAAATTCGACTGCAATGTATCCACTGCCGACCACCAAAACTTTTCGTGGAAATTGTTTGAGATAGAAAACATCGTTGGAATTTACAAAGTGTTCTTTACCAGATATATCCGGAAGCGCTGGCCAGCCTCCGGTCGCAAGTAAAATTTTTTCTGCGGTATAGGTTTGTGTACCCTGCTCACTTTCTACTTGTACGGTATTGGGCGCAATGATTTTACCGTGCCCCCAGTGGGTCTTCACACCAGAATTATCGAGCAATGAACGATAAATGCCGTTTAAACGTTCAATCTCTGCCGTTTTACGATCGCGCAAAGTCGGCCAATCAAAATTGGTTAAATCCAAAGAAACACCAAAGCCAGAGGCTTCATGGGAGAACTGCCGGTACTCGGAAGCATATACGAACAGTTTCTTGGGGACGCATCCCACATTGACGCAGGTGCCGCCTAAATATCGTGACTCCGCAACGGCGACGCGCCTACCTAGGCCAGCAGCCATGCGACTTGCTCGCACACCCGCAGAGCCTGCACCAATAACGAAAAGATCATAATCAAATGCTGTCATATTGCTGATTCCAATTAGTCAGACGTGCATAAAAGGAGAGTTGATACCATGCATCTGATTGTTATGGCACGCTATCGTTGCAAAACAGCCCTGAGATTCACTGTTCCCGGCTCAACCTTATCAATATTGATTTGAGTAACACGAACACCCTGCTCATTTTCTAACAAGTCTAGCCAATCAACCACATCGTCAAACTTCACTTTATCCAACCAGATCCGTAGACCATTCTCACCTTCAGGTTCGAAGCGACTAAGCTTAACCCCTTTTGCCCGTGAGGTGCTGTTAACGATTGCAAGCACAGACTGCCCCGCTGGAGCGTTGCTTTGTCGAGACCCTGTCACCTTGTAGGCGTTTTCTTTTAACGTACGATGTAGTGTCAGTTCGCTTTGTAATCGCGCTTGAGCTGATGCCTGATATTTTTCAACAGGCACCCAAACCCACAAATAAATTAGACACAGGCCAATAACGATTGCCATTGCGCGAACAATTGCCGCGTCACGAGGTGGCAATGCTTGGTACCAATTTTTTGCCGCGATAATTGTCGGTTGTTTATTAATGCTATGTGCAAGGTTAGCTTTGAAATTTTCCAGTGGACTAGCCATTACGTTTCACCTTGATTTGACCTTTCACACCTGAACTCTCATTCGTTGCTGAAGTGATTTCTACTGAAAAGCCGCGCTCAGATAATGTTTTTTTATAATTTTCTAGCTGAGCAATAGAAGCTGCGGTAAGTTCAAAGTCATAACCGCCGCGTTTTTCGTTGTATCGAACACTATGCAAAACAATGCTATTAAATTCGGCAACGGTCTTTAATGGCTCTCCAATCGCACCCAAGGATTGCGTAAAGGTTTCTCCCCCACCAGCTTCACCCACATTAAACTTTGACTTAATTTGTCGACTTAACTTAGGTAAAGACTCACCAGGAAACAGCGAGCTGTAATAGCTCTTGCTGGCTTCATGCACTTCATTGGCTAAATGCAAATCGGTTTTAGCTTGCCAAATATTCATTAGTAGCCCAAGGGCAAAAACAGATGCAGCCAAACCGATCACCCCTTTTAATACAGAGGGTCTTTTCGCTTTTTTAGGCTGCACTGGCTTATAGTCACCAACAAGTAGGTTAGCCGCACCTGCTACCTTTACACTTTCAAATAACGACCATACACCATCAACTGATTGCGTGTGGATTTCGTAACCGGACGTTTCCAGCTGAGCCAGTAGCAGTGATTGATCGTGCTGATCTTCACTCAAAAACAATAAAGAAACGGATTCCAACTCCGCCTTGGCTTTCGCTTGTTCTAGGAATAGCGGCAATTGCGCAGCAGGACAAACAAATCCAGCGGCGTCGCTTTGGCGTACCAATGCGTTATCACCATAGATGTAAATGGTCCAACAGGAAGCTTGTAGCGGCAGTAAAAGCATCAGTGGTGACAGCGCACGCAAAGCAGAATACGCGCTCATCGCATCCATATAGCCCAACTCAACAACAGCCGCTTGAGCCTTACCATCTTGTTTACCGAGGTAAACCAAATGGTTTTCGCTGATATCACTGGCTAGCTGCTCTTCTACTGCGAACGGCAAGGCTTTAACAATTTGCCTAACCTGTTTGATTGGCATATCAACAGAAGCCACACTCACTTGCGTACCCGCAAACACACCCACCCAAGATTCATCTGGCCACTGCTCAGCTAGATCAGCCAGTGCGCCAACTTGTTCAAAAGACTGCTCTTCTAACAGCTGGCCAAGTGCGTCGAAACGAGCCCAGCGACCCACCGACACTCCGGTTTCAAATACTATTTTTATCATACTCAACAGGGCTTAATTTTAAGCCGCTCCATATCGTGTACTTTACGAGAGAAGTCTCGATATATAACGCCGATAAATCCGGCTTCTTTATTTGTATCGCGCTTTATTATTGATTCAAGAACCACTTTACGCTCATCTATCTGGGCTTGAATCATGACACTGAAAAAGCTCGACTTTACATCAAAATCCGCTTGAGCCCATCCACCTGCGGCATTGTTTTCATCTGCACCGGTGTCAGAGCCCGAATCATCACCATCCTGACCGCTGTTGCCGCCATTGCCATTCTCATCTTTTTTAGGTGCCGCATAGTTTTGGATTTCTTGCTGTTCCCAAAACTCTTCAACGGTTTTAAAGCCAGTGTTCGCACGAGCAGCTGCTTCGCAGCCTGCGCTTTTTGCCTTTTCCAAGGCCTTTTCTGCGCTGGATAAATCCATCTTTGCATCCCAAGCTGCGAGCACTTGCGCTGGCGCGGTATTAACGTTCAGCGGCGCTGCAACGGGCAGCGCTGAAACATAGGGTTCGATGGTTTGATAAAACTTATTATCCACCCCATCTACTAGTTTCAATTCGCTAGGGTGGGTAAATGGTAAGCCTGATGCTGAATAGGCCGGATCGAAACCTTGATAGGTATAGGATGCCTGACTGTCTTTATCCATGAATTCCTTGACCCGCTGCGCCACACCGCTGTCCAATTGCAACTCAGCTAACAATCGCTCGAATCGCTTCGTTGCATTTGCCGCATCCGGTGCCGTAGGGGCCATGCTATTCAGATTAAATAAACCTTGCAGGTCACGAATACTAATGGACACCTGCGCCGGCCCAAGCGGCACACCTTTAAATTGATCGCTATTCCACAGCTCACTGACGTTATCCATCAGTTCATTTTGGCTTTCGTCAAACTTGGCATCAGCCGTTAAACCCGCCTTCGCGAAATCCTCTGCACTCAAAGCTAATAATTGAGCCTGACCAATTTCAAACGTAGCCGTTGCTTGTTCTACATCAAGTGCCTGGCGACTTTGCATCGCAATAGCCAACAATGATGCAGTTGCCATTAAAAACAGCATTAAGATAAGCGCAAGTCCGGCCTGTTTCGACACGCCTTTGTATACACCTTTTTTATTGGGCATAGGCGTACCTAGGCACTTCGTATATGCGCTCAATGGTGCCCATCTTTGGCACCGTATATTCAAATTTAACCTGCACAAGATCGGCTTTCTGATTGTCACTTAATGTGGACGGTGGCCACTCTTCTTGCCAAGCATTGCTGCGCTCGTTGTTCTTCGGGTCTTGGGTATCAATGATTTGCCCGCGAAAGAAAAAGCGTGCTTCTTCCACATTATCCAATAACACCTGTACAACAGGTTCGGTATCTGGGGCTTGATCGAGCACCGGCCAAAACCAGCGCACTAAACATTGCCCGTCTGCCACGCCATTAGGAACCGACTCGATGCGCATTTTGGCAGATTCACAGTATTCACTATCATGCCCTCTGATGCCGTACGCGACGCGCTGCAAATTAGAACGCTTAAACTCGCCGTGAGGAATCTGAGCATAACCACTGCGCGTAAATTCGAATCCGAAATCACCTTGAGTCGACAGCACTTCGGTATGGTCACCATATATGTCACGCACCTTACGAGCAGCAACCTGCAATAAATCCTGCTTGAGCCACAAATCCATGCGTTGTAGCTCTCGTATTTGTTGTGAATGTTGCTCAGTATTGCTGCTCGCAGAAGCCATGGTGTTTAACAGCTGGTTTGCTCCCAAACCCAAACCCGCCGTGATACTGATGGCAAGCAACACTTCTAGCAAAGTAAAACCGGATTGAGAAACCTTAAGCATCTTCATTGGCCATATAAGATAAATAGGTTTGCAGGGCTTGATTGGGTTGATCTGCCTTCGCAACCGAGATTGCAACTTCTTTAACGATTAGGCCCGGTACACCCATGAAGTTTTTCTTTTCAGCAACGCTATGGGTAACTATCCATTTACGATTTGCCGACTCCACTTCTTTGCTTTGGTTTTTGATGTCCGACCAACCGACTGACCTAAGCTCCATGGTTTCATTTTCCGCAATCCAAGATGCAAGCACCTTATTTTCCATATACCCCTGATTGCCCGTGGTGGTAGTAGTAACTTGCATTACCATACTGGCAAGCATGACAAACACGATGAGTGCCACCATAACTTCAAGCAAGGTAAACCCTTTACTCCGCATCGTATCGCTCCATCCGGGTAACGAATCGCCCGACACCTTCACCGCGCACGAAGCTTTTCGCCTCAACATCTTCGATAACTATTTCAAACTCAACCACTTGTTGCTCTCCAGAAGCCGCCATAAAAAAATGCGGCAGGATGTCTTCTTGGTTTTCTGGAAGCTTTTTTTGCAGTCGAGCACTCTGACCATCCACTTGTAGAAACTGGCGGTAATATTCAGGCAGGACATAGGTTTTAATATGACGAGATTCGAACGCGCGCCAACCCCATTTGTCTTGGGAATCTGGAGTGTCTGCATCTGCTTTTTCGAGAAGCGCCCATTCGTAAGGATGGAGTTCGTGTTGCGTGGCGTAAAAGCCGAGATCAATATTTTGGAAAACAGCTTCATCAGAGGCTTTTTCCAAAAAAAACTTTAAGCGTTTACCCTCTTGCGCCAATTGTTTAAACCTAGGGTCATCCCCTAGATTTAAACCAACTGTGGCGACGACCATAGCAATCACAAAAACTGTGACCAATATTTCAATCAGGGTAAAGCCACGTTGCTGCATAAACTGGATTAAAGATCCTTGCTACTAATATCAGCGGCGTCACCTTCACCACCTTCTTCACCATCTGCGCCTAGGCTGATAATTTCAAAATCACCACCTTCAGCGAAATACAAATAAGCATTTCCCCAAGGGTCGGTTGGCATTTTCTTCAGGTAGCCACCGGCCTTCCAGTTTTTTGCAGATTCTGGCTTGTTAACTAAGGCTTCAATTCCTTCATCATTTTTTGGGTAGGTGAAGTTATCAAGCTTATAAAGATCCATTGCCGAAACGATACTAGAAATCTCCGCCTTAGCTGTCTTTATGCGAGCTTCACCCGCTGAGCCGATAATATTCGGCGCAACCATGGCCACCAAACCCGCAATAATGGCGATTACGACCAAAATTTCTATTAACGTAAATCCGTTTTGTTTTTTCATTTTACCCTCTGCACGGTGTCTGACATTTAATCAGTTGTTTTAAAAATCGTTATCCCAGCATCTGACTCATGTTGACTATCGGAGCCATGATCGCGGCAATGATTAAAATAACCATACCAGCCATGGCCAACAGCATCATAGGCTGAAACATATTCACCAAAGTTGTAATGGTGTTTTGTAAATCGTTTTCTTGTGTCGTTGCGGTGCGCTCTAACATTTGATCCAACTCACCGCTGGTTTCACCACTGGCAATCATGTGTAACATCATGGGTGGAAAAACCTTTGTCTGCTCTAACGCTTGACCAAGTGACCCGCCTTCACTGACTTGCTGTGTCGCCACATCTAAGCGCTCTTTTATGACCACATTATTCACAACTTGACCAGCGATGCGCATGGCCTCGACTAAAGGCACACCACTGCTATTTAAAATGGCCAAGGTGCTGGCGTACCGACTAGTGCTAAAGCCTTTCACCATACGCCCAAAAAACGGCACTCTAAGTACACTGGCATCGACCTTGTATTTAAACGACGGAGTTTTTAAACGCCAAATAAACGCGCCCATGGCGGCCATAATTAAGACAAATACAGTAAGACCATGATCCATTATGAAATCACTTAATGAGATCATGGCGACCGTAAGCCCCGGCAATTCTTGTCCGTTCTTAACGAAGACATCCACGATGTCTGGCACTACAAATGCCAGTAACGCCACAACAATACCAATGGCGACAAGGAATAAAATAATGGGG
>JBFHVZ010000169.1:0-9103 GCA_041589295.1 Pseudomonadales bacterium | reverse complement strand
GCTCAGTTCTTGAGCTTCAGATTCAACCATCAGTACTGCGTCTTGAGTACCGGCAACCACCATGTCCAACAAAGAGGTTTTCAATACTTCATGAGTTGGGTTCAGCAGGTAGCCTTGTTCGTTGGTGTAACCCACACGGGCGGCACCGATAGGGCCATCGAATGGAATACCAGAAACAGCCAATGCAGCAGAAGCACCGATCATAGCTGCGATGTCTGGGTTGTTTTCGGTGTCAGCAGAAACCACTGTGGTGATCAGCTGAACTTCGTTCATGTAACCTTCTGGGAACAATGGACGAATTGGGCGGTCGATCAGACGGCTAACCAGAGTTTCGTTTTCGCTTGGACGGCTTTCACGCTTCAGGAAGCCACCTGGGATTTTACCGGCTGCGTAGTATTTTTCTTGGTAGTTCACGGTCAGTGGGAAGAAGTCCTGACCTGGCTTAGCTTCTTTTGCACCAACTACAGTGGCCAGTACTTGTACTTTGCCGATGGTTACAAGAACAGCACCGCTTGCTTGGCGAGCAATGCGTTTGGTTTCTAGGGTGACTTCTTGGTTGCCGAAGGTAAAAGTTTTAGTAACCGGAGTTAGGTTTAGCATAGTTTTCCTTTTTCATTTGTTTACGCACCAAATGAA
This sequence comes from Pseudomonadales bacterium, assembly GCA_041589295.1. Taxonomy (GTDB): domain Bacteria; phylum Pseudomonadota; class Gammaproteobacteria; order Pseudomonadales; family Oceanobacteraceae; genus Bermanella. The sequence goes on along the minus strand of JBFHVZ010000169.1, from coordinate 8,467 downwards.
CACTGTGGAGGATGCTGTACTTCCAAGCATTAGCCCTTTCTCAACGTTTGTTTATCAAAACGGTATTGGCTTCAAACATTCAGATAACAGCCTATTGGCGCTTCCGAATGCTTGAATGTGTTTTAACAAACAGGCCGAAAAGGCGAATGGGTAGAAACACAGTTCCTAAAACCCACGATTCGGTTTATTTGGTTTGTATTGTTGCGATTACTCGCGTTTTTTAATGGTGTTCCAATGTGTTCGCGACGAGGCGTCGCTCTTACATTTTGTAGACTTTTCGCTGCCTACAGGCGTGTTGTTTGTGCTTTTCAGCACTACAAAAACAAAAGCCTCCATACGGAGGCTTTTGATCGTCTTTGTCGATTAACGACGCAGACCAAGACGCTTGATCAGAGAAGCGTAACGAGCAACGTCTTTGCGCTTCAGGTAATCCAGCAACTTACGACGCTGGTTAACCATGCGGATCAAACCACGACGAGAGTGGTGGTCTTGTTTGTTCGCTTGGAAGTGAGATTGCAGACCGTTGATGTTGTGAGTCAACAGAGCAACCTGTACTTCTGGAGAACCAGTGTCGCCTTCGGCAGTCTGGTACTCTTTAACAATTTCAGCTTTAGTTTGTGCAGTTAATGCCATCACTATTTCCTCAAAGTATATGCGTTAACGTTTTGGGCAATCACCACCGTGCATATAAACAGCGGGATTACATGACCGCGCTAAGCGCTAGCCATTGGAGGGGTTGATCCCTTCCACCTTGAGCAGACGCTTGGGTTGAACCGTGCCGTCTGCTTGGCACTCTCCCACACCGATCAGGTGATCCTGACCCTCGTGAAAGAGGCGCAATTGTACCTGAGCTTGTGGCCCTAAACCAGTGCTTTGCAGTGGGTTATCCACAGCCTCGGCCGCTTGAATTGCACGACCATGTAGCAGGTCTTGGGCTTGAGCCAAAGTGACCTGAATAATAGGCATGGATTCCAGCGCGGTGTAGGTCGGAAGCAGCCGATTATCCATCTCGGTGAATGCGCCTGCATCCCGCATGGCTTGTAGCTCTTCCATGGTAATCATCATGTCTGCTTGGTATGGGCCAGCGCCTAAACGACACAGCACGGCTACATGGCCTAACGTACCCAAACCCTTGGCAACGTCTTCGGCCAACGAGCGAATATAGGTACCCTTGGAGCAGGTCACATCCAGCTCTAACCAGTCAGGGCCAAAGCCCAGCAACTCTAGTTTGTGAATGCTTACTTGGCGTGCTTTGGACTGAATATCGAAGTCTTTGCCTTCGCGAGCCAGTTCATACAGTTTTTTGCCTTCGTGTTTGAGGGCGCTGTACATGGGGGGCACTTGGGTGATTTCGCCTTTGAATTGCTCCAAGACCGCTTGAATCGCATCCTCGGTCAGCTCAGGAATCGCGGCGGTTTCCAGCACCTCACCTTCAATGTCAGCCGTGGTGCGGCTTTCGCCTAGCTGAACGCGAGTGGTGTAACGCTTGTCACTGTCCAACAAACGCTGGCTGAATTTGGTGGCTTCGCCTAAACAAATGGGCAGCACACCGGTGGCGATGGGGTCTAGCGCGCCGGTATGGCCGGCTTTGGCGGCGTTATAAAGGCGTTTTACTTGTTGCAAAACGCCGTTGGAGGTGACGCCAGCGGGTTTATCAATTACCAAAATACCGCTGATCTCACGGCCTTTCTTTTTCCGAGCCAAGATTACTTCTCTTCTTTGTCTGGAAGCCCATTCAAACCAGCATGGATTTCGCGGGCATCATGTTCTGCCGAGCTAAGGTTACTTCTCTTCGCTGTCGTCGCCAGCTTGCTCACTGGTTTGACGAGCGCTGTCTTCCTTAATAGCCTTGTTGATTAAGCCAGTCAGGTGGTGGCCACGCTCTAAGGTCACGTCATAGTGAAAACGCAGGGCTGGCGTGATGCGGGTTTTCATATCACGAGCCAGTTCTGAACGTAAAAAGCCGGCCATGTCGTTGAGCACTGACTCGGTTTCTTTAATGGTGGCAGCGTCTGCCACTGGCATGCCGGGTTTCATCACGGTGAAGTAGATGTCGGCATAACCCAGATCGCTGGCCACTTTCACCGCGTTGAGCGTAACTAGCCCTAAGCGCGGGTCTTTTACTTCGAACTGAAGCATTTCGGCTAGATCCCGTTTGATTTGTTCACCCAAGCGTTGGGTGCGACTGTAATCTTTTGCCATAGTGTTTCATCACGCAGTGTCTGCGCGCCTACTGAGGTCATTGCTTGCTAGCAAGCATCCACAAAGACAAAAAGCACAAGGTGGTTTGAACCCGCCTTGTGCTTTTAAATGTGCTAATTCTAAGGAATCAGCGGGTTTTAGATGGTACGAGCAAACTCTTTCACGTCAAAGACTTCGATCTGGTCGCCTTCTTTAACATCATTGTAGCTCTTCACGCCGATACCACACTCCATGCCTTGACGGACTTCTTGTACGTCGTCCTTGAAGCGACGCAGGGATTCCAGCTCGCCTTCGAAGACCACCACGTTGTCACGCAGTACACGGATTTTCTTGTTACGGTATACGGTACCTTCGGTCACCATACAGCCAGCAACAGCGCCGAACTTAGGTGAACGGAACACATCGCGAACTTCGGCAATACCGACGATTTCTTCGCGCAGTTCTGGTGCCAATAGACCGGACATAGCTTGTTTAACGTCATCAATCAGATCGTAGATGATGCTGTAGTAACGCATGTCTAAACCATTGGTTTCGACCAAACGTTTAGCGGAGTTATCCGCACGTACGTTAAAGCCGAAGATAACCGCATTAGAGGCAAACGCTAAGTTCGCGTCGGTTTCGGTGATACCACCAACGCCGCTAGATACCACGGTTACTTTTACTTCGTCAGTAGAAAGCTGTTCCAACGCGCTGATCAGTGCTTCCAAGGAACCACGTACGTCGGCTTTCAGTACTACGTTCAGAGAAGAGGCCTGTGCATCGCCGCTCATATTAAACAGAGCATCCAGTTTCGCCGCTTGTTGACGCGCCTGAGTTTGTTCTTTCTCTTTCGAAGAACGGATCACGGCTACTTCACGAGCACGTTTTTCGCTCTCAGCAACCAAGAACTGATCGCCTGCACCTGGAGGTGTATCCAGACCCAATATTTCTACAGGAATCGAAGGACCAGCTTGTTCAATTGGCTGACCATCTTCATCTAACAGTGCACGTACACGACCGATGGAGGTACCTGCCAGTACGATGTCGCCTTTCTTCAACTGACCATTTTGGACCAACAGAGTGGCAACCGGACCACGACCTTTATCCAGACGGGATTCAACCACCACACCAGTGGCTGGGCCGTCGAAGACTGCCGTCAGTTCAAGTACTTCAGCTTGTAGCAGTACGGCATCCAACAGGTCATCAATGCCTTGACCAGAGTGCGCCGATACAGGAATAAACTGCACATCACCGCCCCAATCTTCTGGAATAACGTCTTTCGCAGCCAGTTCGTTTTTAACGCGATCTGGGTCAGCGGATTCTTTATCCATTTTGTTGATAGCAACCACAATCGGTACGCCCGCGGCTTTCGCGTGCTGGATTGCTTCTACGGTTTGCGGCATTACGCCGTCATCCGCTGCCACCACTAGGATAACGATGTCGGTAGACTGAGCACCACGGGCACGCATTGCAGTAAACGCGGCGTGTCCCGGTGTATCCAAGAAGGTCACCATGCCTTTGTCAGTTTCAACGTGGTAAGCACCAATGTGCTGAGTAATACCGCCAGCTTCACCACTGGTTACACGGGTAGAACGGATGTAGTCCAGCAACGAGGTCTTACCATGGTCAACGTGACCCATTACGGTAACAACCGGTGCACGTGGCGCTTGCTCACCGTCGTACTTCACGTCTTCCATAAAGCTGTCTTCAACGGCGTTATCGCTCACTTGCTTGTACTTGTGGCCCATCTCTTCGATGACCAAAATCGCAGTGTCGATATCCACAGACTGGTTGATGGTCGCCATCACGCCCAGCTTCATCAGCTCTTTAATAACTTCACCGGCTTTAACGGCCATGCCTTGGGCTAACTCACCCACTTGGATGGTTTCACCTTTGATCTCAACTTCGCGGATCATTGGCGCTGTTGGCTGCTGGAACTGGTGATCGGCATCGCGACGACGACGACCACCACCACGACGACCGCCACTGAATCCGTCGTCTAGGTTGTCAGCTTCGAAGCGTTTACCGCCACGACCCTTACTAGCGCCACGATGATCAAAGCGACCACCGCGTTCTTTTTCTTTATCTTTGTTACGGAATTCTTTCTTCTTGCCGCGATCTTTATCACCGGCAGGTTGCGCAGGCGCTTCACTCGGCGCTGCAGACGGTGCTGCTGCGTCACGATTACGACCCGCGCCAGCACCTGCTGGTTTACGATCGTCTTTACGTGGACCACGTTCTTTTTTGCCGTCCGCTTTACCTTTTGCATCGGCTTTTTTGCCGTCTGCTGCTGCGCCTTCAGCGGCTTCGTCTTTCACGAAGGTACGTTTCTTACGCACTTCGATGTTAACTGCTTTTTTACCACTGCCCGTGTTTAACGTGGTGGTGGTTTTACGCTTTAAGGTAATTTTCTTTGGTGCTGTGTCCGCTGCGGACTCACCATGACTTTTTTTCAAAAACGCCAACAGAACTTGTTTCTGTTGGTCGTTCACCGTTTCATCACCACTGGTGTGTGGCAATCCGGCTTCTTTCATTTGCGACAACAAGCGCTCAATAGGTGAACCTACTGCAGCGGCTAGTTGTTTTACCGTCACTTCTGCCATTCGTTTACTCTCCTCCCGCCTTTGGCTGCCTATTCGGTCTCTTCGAACCAGGGCTTACGCGCGGTCATAATCAGTTGGGCGGCCTTCTCTTCGTCGATCTCTTCAATGTCGATGATGTCTTCGACGCCTTGCTCGGCGAGATCTTCCATTGTGCAGATGCCACGACTTGCCAACACCAAGGCCAGGTGCTGGTCCATACCTTCCATATTCAGCAGATCATCAGCTGGTTGGGCATCTTCCAGTTTTTCTTCACTGGCAATGGCTTGGGTTAGCAATACGTCTTTAGCTCGGGTCTGGAGTTCGTTGGCAATATCTTCATCAAAGCCTTCGATTTCCAGAATCTCTTCTACCGGTACGTATGCAACCTCTTCTAAATTGGTGAAACCTTCTTCCACCAGAACAGCGGCGACTTCTTCGTCAACATCCAGTGCGTCGACAAAAGTCTGAACAATGTTGCCCGCTTCTTCTTGTTGTTTTTCACCGATTTCTTCTTCGGTCATCACGTTGATGGTCCAACCCGTTAGCTCAGATGCTAACTTCACGTTTTGACCGCCACGACCAATGGCAATGGCCAGCTGGTCTTCAACCACCGCCACGTCCATGGTGTTGGACTCTTCGTCCATGATGATAGACGCAACTTCTGCCGGAGCCAGTGCGTTAATCACCAATTGTGCTGGGTTGTCGTCCCACAACACGATGTCAACACGTTCATTACCTAACTCGTTAGAAACGGCTTGAACGCGCGCACCACGCATGCCCACGCATGCGCCCACAGGGTCGATGCGTTGATCGTTGGTTTTAACCGCAATTTTCGCACGCGAACCGGGATCACGAGCAGCTGCTTTGATCTCGATAACTTGCTCTGCAATTTCTGGCACTTCGATGGTGAACAGTTCGATCAACATCTTAGGTGCAGCACGGCTTAGAATAAGCTGTGGTCCACGGTTTTCTGGGTTCACATTCAACAGTACACAACGCACGCGATCGCCTACGCGGAATACTTCACGACCCACCACTTGATCACGGGACAACAAGCCTTCGGCATTGTTACCAAGATCAATAATGATGTTGTCACGGGTTACTTTTTTAACCGTACCGTTTACCAGTTCACCCACGCGGTCACGATATGCTTCGGTCACTTTTGCGCGTTCGGCTTCACGTACTTTTTGTACGATGATTTGTTTTGCCGCTTGCGCAGCAATACGACCGAAATCTGGGTTTTCGATTTGTTCTTCGTGGGTGTCGCCTTCTTTTAGGTTGGTGTCGATCTCTGCGGCTTCTTGCAGGTTCAACTCGCTACCTAATGCTGGCACCACTTCGTTATTCACGATGGTCCAAGTACGGAAGGTTTCGTAGTTACCGGTTTTGCGGTCAATGACTACGCGGATTTCCGGTTCTTCATCTTCGTAACGCTTTTTAGCAGCTGCGGCCAAAGCCAATTCGATTGCCTCGAAAATGACTTCTTTCTCTACGCCTTTCTCGTTAGAGACAGCCTCGGCAACTAGCAGTATTTCTTTGCTCATAACCTTGCCTCGCGGTAGTCCTATTTATCCTTTGGGTCTTGGTAGATTAAGTTGGCTTTATCAATAGAGTCGATGGGCAACAGATATTCGTGGTTATCCACGTGCACAACGATGTCTTCATCGTTTTCAATATCCACAAGCTTGCCCTTGAATTTACGTCGACCTTCGAAGGCGTAACGTAATTTCACATCCACAAACTCACCAACATAACGTTTAAAATGTTCCAGCGTGAATAATGGGCGATCCAAACCCGGAGACGAAACCTCTAGGTTGTATTCACCACTGATCGGGTCTTCAACGTCGAGCACGCCGCTCACCTGACGACTTACGGCTGCGCAGTCGTCTACATTGATACCTTTTTCGCTGTCGATGAAAATACGCAACACGGATTGCTTGCCCTGTGGAATGTATTCAATACCCCAGAATTCAAAATCTAAGGCCTCTACCACGGGCTTTAACAATTCAATCAGCTGTTCTTCTTTGCTCGCCATGTGCTCTTCTCAAATAAAAATTGGGCTAAGGGACAACCCAGTACTCAGTTAATGTACCAAGCCATCCAGCCCAATCTTTAGCCCAGGTCAACGCAGGTGTTTTACCTACATCGCCCTTTACTTCTTGCTAAACACCGCAGGATTCACGCTGCGGACTGACCTGCCAAATTCAGGTTACGAAAAAGCCCCTGTGCGAAACCACTTTTGTCCAAGAACAAAAGCAGCTCCCAGAAGGGGCTTCTTCCGTGACACTCCGACCCAGATGGTGTCGTGTATCAAAATTCTCTCAAGCGAATTGGTTGCGGGGCCGGACTTTAAACCAATGACCTTCCGCTGTTATAGAGAGTCGAGCCCGAAAGCTGAATTTAATTACCCTATAACGTATTGGTTGCGGGGGCCGGACTTAAACCAATGACCTTCCGCTGTTATAGAGAGTCGAGCCCGAAAGCTGATTTTAATTACCCTATAACGTATTGGTTGCGGGGCCGGACTTTAAACCAATGACCTTCCGCTGTTATAGGGAGTCGAGCCCGAAAGCTGATTTTAATTACCCTATAACGTATTGGTTGCGGGGGCCGGATTTGAACCGACGACCTTCGGGTTATGAGCCCGACGAGCTACCAGGCTGCTCCACCCCGCGTCAATTGGGAGGCATTATAGTCACAATGCCGTTTTACAGCAAGGCGCTCCAAGCCAGTGCAGCTAATTGGAACACTCAAAACAAAAAAGCGAGCCTAACGCTCGCTTTTAAGTGGTGCGGATGGAGGGACTTGAACCCTCACGTGCATAGCACACAACGACCTCAACGTTGCCTGTCTACCAATTCCAGCACATCCGCTCTGCTAGCCCATTCGGCTAGACGCTGATTTTCGTTCGCGCCGCCGTTTGGTGTTTAATCAACTGTTATTCGTTTGCGAACAACTAGTCAACTAAAGGCGCTTCAGATTCAGCGGGGGCGTATTCTTCCACAACAGGGGCTTCTTGCTCAACTGTTTTTACCGCTTCAATGCTAGGTAAACCTTCAGAGCTTAACGAAGTTGCTTTTTCTTTTGCGAAATAAGCCAAAGAAAAACTGGTTGCGAAAAACACAGCAGCCAGAAGAGACGTTGAACGAGTTAAAAAGTTACCCGAACCCGCACTACCAAAAACCGTTTGTGATGCACCGCCACCAAAGGACGCACCAGCATCAGCACCTTTACCTTGTTGGATCAATACCAAACCAATGATGGCAATGGCGATGATGATATGAAAAACAACAATCAAACTTTCCATTTTATTTCCTGCTTAAGCCCAACCTGTCAGCCCGCTGCTCGACAGATTTGAATAAAATCTTCGGCCGCCAAAGAGGCGCCGCCCACTAATGCACCATCCACGTCGGGCTGGGCAAAAATTTCAGCCGCATTGCTAGGTTTAACACTGCCGCCGTATAGAATTTGAATTTTGTCTGCAATCTGCGCATCGTAAGCTGCAAGCTGCTGACGGATAGCCCGATGCACTTCTTGAGCTTGCTCAGGTGTTGCGGTTTTGCCTGTACCTATAGCCCAAACCGGTTCATAAGCAATTACAGCACTAGCAAATGCCTGAATACCCGCAACCGCAATCACCGCATCAATTTGTTCGGCTACCACATTTTGGGTTTCGCCCTGTTCGCGCTGCTCTAAAGTCTCGC
>JBFHVZ010000168.1:0-9115 GCA_041589295.1 Pseudomonadales bacterium | reverse complement strand
GCATAAGGGTTGTTGAGTATGTATTCAGCGGCCTTGAGTCCTTGCTGAGCACTTTCTAAAAGCAGTTGCTGTTCGGCATCGCGTTCTTCGGGTTTGATGGCCTGTAGCTTGGTAACAATATTGCTGTACTGCTGTTTAACCTGAGGCGCGATGAGTTTTTTATTGTTTTGTTTAAGTTGTTTGTAAGCCTCGGCAAAATGCTTTTGTTCTGGGTGTTCGGTGAGTATGTCAAAGTCTTCACCCATGACTTTGGCTTTTAATTTGGCTAACAAGCTGTAGCGCTCGCCGCGCATGTTGTCCCACAGGTAGTCCACCACAGCTTGGCGCGCTGCGGGTTCGTGTTTATAAAAGTCTTTGACTAAGGTGCTCTCGGACCCTGATAGTTTTTCGGTGTCTTCTAGGCTTTCGAAATAAAACTGTCGCCCTCCCTGATAAAACAAAATCACTTCGTCTTTTTTTCTATCCCGAATTTCTACTTCGTAGTCGGTTTGTATATGCGCCTTGATGCGCGCTTGATACAAGGCCTTGATGGGCCGATTCACTTTGAATTCGGTGCTTTCGTGGTAGTAATTATGATTATGACGTAGGGCGCTGGGTTTAATGTGAATGCGCACTTGCACGTCGGCGTTATTCTCGTTGGCTATCCATTTTAATCGCAGGGTTTCCGATTCTGGGTAGCCTTTAGGCGGTGTGAGTTTTTCCCCTTGCCACTTCAAGCTAATGGTTTTGTGTTCACCACTGATTTGCTCTGTGGGTGGGACGTAATATTCGTAGCGAATGGTTTTGTATTTCGGCGTAAAGCTACAAGCCGCCAGCAGGCCAAGCATTAACACAGCACACATATGCCGAGCGGCTTTATTTAAATGAGTTTGGTGAAATACAACTGACAAGCTGAACCCATCCCTGTCCTGTCGCGTGACTAATGCGCCACGTTTTCCAATAGCTTCATGTCAGTGTAGAACATGGACGGAATGTCAGCTGAGGGAGCCGAAGCCAACTACTATAAACATAAGCCGGTTTGTTCAACGAGGCTCTTTAAAAGGACGCTAACGGTAACACCTATGTTTTGGCCATTTTCCGCAACTCGCTTTGAATTGCCAGTCTGTCATGAAACCACAGAGACCCTGTATTTATTGCAGTACAGCACGTGGGGGCATCATAGCTTGGCGTTTTATCGTCATGGCGAATTAATCGAATACACCTATGGCGACTGGGCTTTATTCGCTTTGAATAAACGAGATCCACTCACCAGTATTACGCACATGCTGTTTCCCACATTGGGTACCTTGGGGCGTAAAGCCGTGCCATGGGTTCCAGACCAATCCATTCCGCCTTTGTTTGTGGATTGCATACAGGCGGTAACGTTTGAGGCAGAAGCGCAAAAAGCAGCGCAATTATTTGATGAACTAGAAGCGTCGTTTAAGCAGGGACAAAACGAAGAAATACTAAACGAGGACGAAGGGGTTTATTTTGTGCCCTATCCACAGCGGTCGTACTGGGTGGCCTATAACTGCAATCATGCGCTGGCAGAATGGTTGGAGCGGTTGGGCGGTAAAGTCAGCGGCCGTGTATTTTACCAACCGGATTTTGTTGCAGGTCGACGGCCAAAATAGCAACGCTCTGTCGCAGACCACATAGGCACAAGCAACGCCAACAACATGGATAATAGTCCCCACCCTTGTGCGCCGCCTTTTACAACTTTGACATCCAACACGCTGTCGCCATTGCGTTCACCCGCTTGATTAATATAAGCCAAAGGGCTGTCTTGGTAATCCATTGCGCTGCAACCGTCGGTGTTTTCCACGGGCTCAGAGGCATGAGCAAGATAAGCCTGACTGGCACTGCATTGATCAAATTCGTCGCACACTTGCAGGTTGTTCAACCAAACCTGATCACTTAATGGGTCGCCGCTGTCCGTGGCGACGTTATCCACAAACGCGAATATGACTTCGTTTATGCCTTCATCCAATTGCAGTGAGTAGCGCGCCCAATCGTGGTCACCATACAAAACCTTGCCATCGGTTTTTTGGTTGTTCACTTCCATGACCAGCATATCGGTTCGACCCCCTTGAATACGCGTACGTACTTTTGCATCAAAGGTTAATACACCGGGCCCTTGTAGGTAGGTCATTAACATGGCGGTGTCATCATCACGCGTGTCTTGTTGTTTAAGCTGTCCACTGGCCTCAAGTTCGTTGCGCACACCGTCACCGGATGCCATGACCGTGTCTGGCACTTGATTGTCCTCAACCGCTAGCCAGTGGTGACCGTACCATGACCATTGCGTATCTAATGCTTCGGCTGCTCTGGCCGAGAGTACTCGAGTCGCCACCGGATGTTTCACTCGGTAAATTTGTTCGTTGTCGACACTTAACACCATGTTCGCTTTGAATTCGCCTACTTGGCTGCCACTGGCCGAGACATTAACGTCACAACTGGACTTGGCTGGGGCTTCTGGGCCTTGCTGGGTGAGCATACTGGCATCAAAGGCCATGGAAAAAATATTTTGGTTATCGCCTTCAAAGTTGTAACCGTCGATGGCCACTGCATCACTGGCATGGTTTAACAATTGAACGCGTTGTGTTTTGGTCAGGCCTTCACCTACGTAGCCCAAGCTGGTGTTCCCCAATAAGGTAATACCTCGGCGACGCTGTTCGATCCAATCCAAATAAGCGGATACTTGGGTATACACGCCGTATCGACTGTGCAACGCACAACCTTCGCCCCAACTGACGATACCCACTAACGCCGTTTCGCCATTTATTTCTTTGACTAATGGGCCTCCGCTATCCCCTTGGCAGCTATCTTTGCCGCCAGAGTCTTCGCCCGCACAGATAAATTTTTCCCAGTACTGTTCGTTTTCGCGATAGATGATTTGGCAACGCTCGTCGGTTTGAAACGGTACGGTGACCGATTGCAGTACATCGGGCAAATCGGCATCGCCCATTTTCGTCACCCCCCAGCCATAAACTTTTAACGCCCCTTGGTTGCCTAAACTGTCGGTGAGGCTGGGGTCGGCCAAAGGTAAGGGGGTTAATTCAGACGCTCGCTTTAATTTAATAATGGCGATGTCGTTTAAAAAATTATTGGGTTGGTAATCAGGGTGTACGTAATACCAATCGGCTTCGTGGCGTTCGGCTACATGGTCAGCTCCCGTGTTAGCCGTGCTGCTGCGATCACGGGCACCCACCAAGATATTCATTTGCTCTGCACTAACGTTTTGCAGACAGTGAGCAGCGGTTAGCACCCAGTAACGACCAATAAGTGTGCCGCCGCAAAAATGCTGATAACCGTATTGTAACGACACCATCCATGATGGGCTGCGCGCCACGGCGTCGCCGCCCACGATGCGCGGGCTGGGTTGCCCAGCGGCCAAACAGGGTTGCACAAAGGAAAGTATTAAAAGGGTAAAACAAAGAGATACTACGCGTGCCATAACTGCTAGCCACACAATTCCATGCTGTTATTTCAGTATAGAATTGCGTCGCTGGCAGAATTGGTCTGCTTAGAACGATTACCTGTTTAGGCGTGGCTTTTTAGCGCCAACAAGTATTGGCAAAGTCAGCAATAGCCAAAAAAAGGCGGCGCCTTTATCTTTGCTGCGACTCAAAAAATCTTGCCCGCTGGTGCTGCCCGGATTAGGCGCAAAGCTTTGAGGCGTGCCTACTGCGTATTGTGCGCCACCTGTTTGGCGCGTGGTTATGACACAGCTAGAAGGAGTGTTATCTGGCTCAACGCTGGCCACGTAATCGCTTAAGCTGGTGGAGCAATTAGTACGGTCGGCATTCGCACATAAGCGCACATTGTTTATATACACAGCGTCATCGCCGCTGGTTTGTGCTTCGTCTTTAACGTACACAAATAGAACATGACGAGTGCCCGAGAAAGGCCCTAGCACTACGGATTTCCAATCTCGTTCGCCATTGGCTTCGTAGTGGGTAATTTCGTCCACCGCAACGATCAAACTATCGCGGTCAAATTCGGTACTGGTCTTACGATCAAACACCAAATAGCCGCCGCTTTCGGGAAAGTTTAAATACGTCAGTAGAACCGAGCGTTGATTGTTGTCGATGGACCCCGAGCGCAAAAAGGTATCGCCTTCGACAGGGGTTACGATCTGCCACGCGTGATCATGGCCGTTAAACCAAATCCATTGATTGTCCAATGCAGCACTCACGGCTCCTATATCCGGTAACACTTTGGCATTGACAGAGTGTTGCAGCACCTCCCCTGCTGTGGTCGTAAATTGCACCACGGCATCATGTTCACCGACCTCAGCGCCTAACGCGTCCACGCCAAAGTCACAAACCTGATTCGGTGACAGAGTTAAGGAGCTAAGCTGGGCAGCGCTGTTGAACTCAAACTCCGTCGCGGCTGTGTCATTGGTCGCTGTTTTTTGAATGGTCTGTGTATTTATAGTGATGTCGCTTTCGCTGAAGTTACTCACTTTTACACGGGCCGACTTGGGGTGTTTATTCGAGCCAATATCCTTACCGATAAACCCTATATAGCGTTCACCAAACAGAGTTGCCCCCTGCATCACTTGGTCGATCCACTCTGTGTAGGCGGCAATTTCGGAATAGGCGCCGAAAGCATTGGGCAGCGCACATCCAGCCCCCCAACTCACCAGTCCCACCTGAGCCCACTCATCCCCTAAATTCGTGACTAACGGACCACCGCTATCGCCACTACAAGCATCAACGCCGCCAGCGGATTCGCCCACACATAAAAAGTGATTCCAGTAATACTGACTTTGGCCATGGATAGCCCGACAACTATTGTCGTGTTGGTAGCTTAAGTTTACTTCTAGCAGTTGGTTAGGAATGCGATTACCGCCGTCTTCCGTCACCCCCCAACCCATAACTTTTAAGAGCAAGCCGGGGGTTAGCTGGCTGTTTAAGGCCCCGTTGGCAATTTTGATGGGGGTTTTGGTGGAGGCTTGGTTAAGCTTAATGAGGGCAATGTCGTGCAGAATTATTTTACTGTCGTAGAACGGGTGGTTATAAATATACTCCCCGCGGCGAACTTCTGCGTCTTCATTGGCAGTCATGCTGGTGAGACCACCGATAATTAAAAATAAGCTGTTAGGGTCTGCAATGTCTTCGACACAGTGGGCGGCCGTGAGTACCCAGTCAGGGTGAATCAGCGACCCGCCACAAAAGTGCCCAGAAGTAGCAAGCTGAAGCGACACCATCCAAGGCCGAGCAACCGAAACGTCCGTGCCACCCACAATGCGGGTATCAGGGTTGAGTGATAATTCTGGGTTAGCCCCCACAACCTGCCCGCCCACAATATCCGCTTGGTCCATGCTGTTCTGAGCCAATAATAAGGAACAGGTGGAGGCTAACATCAGAGCTGCTGCGGCTTTAGCGCACAGCCCCTGCATGATTTTTTTCATAACGTATCAACGACCTAATACAACTGCTCTACAGTATAACGTCCCAACGTCAGTTAAGTGGACATGCAAAGCAACAATTGACGTATCGGTCACAGCATTTACTAAAAGCATGAACCCAAGCTGAATACACTAAAGTCGCATGTACTCAGGCCGATGCTAAGGTTATAGAGAAGACATAATACGCAAAAGGCCATCTATGAGGCTGTATATGGGTCGGTTCGTTACCCCAATCATGCTGACCATCATTCTGATGCTTGGCGGCTGTTTACCCGAAGAAAGCAGCAGCGGCGGGAGCGGGAGCAGCAACACCACCGATGATAATGGCATTCCCGTGTTGGCTGGATTGTGGGTAGGCACCACAGATGAAACCCTCGCCAGCAGTACCACGGCCACTGCCCAAGAGTTGGATACACATATTTTTTTCTTGGATACCCAAGTGTTTTTGCTGCGCGAAGATCAAGCGCTTTCTGGTACTTACGTACAGGATGGATTGGGCGGCGTGGTGCTCGAATTAAACGTATTTGAATATGCCGAACCCGATACCGACAATTTGTTTTTTGTAGGCTCCGACAGCAACAGCACCCTCACCATTAACGCCTTGCTTGCCACCGAGGTGAACATGGTGGGTTCATATGCCAATAGTCAAAGAGACGGTGAAATCAATGTGGTATTGGACGAAGACCGTGACCGCGACGTACAGCTAAAAGATTTAATTGGTACATGGACTACGACAGACAGCGAAACCTACTTTAACAGCGAAGGGCGCTTTCTCGGTTACGACACCTCTAACAGTTGTCGCTGGGAAGGCCGTGTGACATCGCAATCGGCACAAATATTATCGTTAGAAATTCAGCGCGAAAATTGCGATGCGTTTAATGATGCAGCCACCGGCATTGCCATTACCGATGGCGAAGGAAGTTTGCATTTTATCAGTGAACGCGAGCGTGAGTTTTTATGGATGCGGTTTGAACCGCCGACTGGTAGTACCACTGACAGCACCACAACCGATACCACAGACACGACCGATACCACTGACACCACAGACGAGGCGACCTAAAACTGCCAAGCAAGATGCAGTTGGTCATCTTGCACGCGCCAGTGCCAGTCGGTATCTAACATCCGCTGGGTCCACAGACTCACCTCGCCCCAAAAAATACCGCTGGCCAATACGATGCCAGCGTTTTCATCATCCCCTTGATCCATCACCCAGCCGGCCAAAGCCAAATTCACAACCAAGTTGGGTACACGGCTTTGCCAACGGTAAACCGCGCTGGCTTTTTCAATTTGTGCTTGGGTTTGCGCCTCAGTCGGTGCACCGTCAAGCGAAAAATAAGCCGGCTTGTGCTTCCACACACTCCACAACCCTAATGCCGCACGGATGCCTTCGGCCTTGGCGCGGGCACGGCGGCCTTCACCACCAGCGGATTCAGACAAGCGCGCGTTATTCACAATGCTGCTCACATCTGCAAGGGTCCAACCCCACACCCAAAGCTGGCTGCGATACTGCACAGTTTGCCAATCTGGATCGGCACTCACCCCATCGCCAGCCTGCACCTTGTTAGCCTGCGCATTAGGCGACAGTAACCCACAACAGCTTAGTAGCAGGCCAATGCAGAAAAAGCGGTTGCTAGAAAAAAAATGGTATTGAGGAAATAGCATGAGTGATGGGCACCGAGTGACGAAATTTCTTGGTGCCCATAGTGCGGGAAATAGTTCCCGAATCCAACTAACGAGATTTACGCTGCGTGCTTTTGTCGCTTTACATCCGATGCTGTTTCTTCAGATTTATCCCAGCGATAGGTTTTCAATAAATGCATCACGTCTTTTGCACCACGCAAACCCGACATACAACAAGTGGTCATTAGGCCCGCCATTAACGCGCCGCCAACGCCTGCAGTCATGACATCGGCACCGGTCATATACAAGTTTTTAACGGGTGTTTGTGGGTGCAAAAACGGCTGCTTAAAACGATCAACATAATGATCTAGGCCGTAAATTTCACCTTGCGCATTAAGTTGATAAAACTCGGTAGAAAGCGGCGTGGAAAGCTCGTAGTAATCCAAAGCTTGTTTTAGCTGTGGCATGCGCTCAAATAAAATATTCAACAAACGCTGCGACAACGCTTCTTTTTTCGCCTCATATTCTTCACCACGTTGTTGCCACATGGTGCCTTGCCACGATTGATAATCCGCCATGTCGGCCACGGTCACAATTTCGACTGTGGATGTGCCTGGGTAGCGGTTTTCCCAATCGGGATCTTTGCTGGATGGAAACGAAACATACACCAATGGAAAGCGATCGCTTTTTTTACTGCGATAATCATCCAGATTTTGTTCGTGGTGCTCGTCCAAATAAATCCATAAATTGGTGCTGTCGATTCCCAAGTCTTTTGCCGTACCTTTAAAACCCGCGTACAAACACAAGCTGGCGCTGGAATATTGTATGGATTTTTGTTTTAACCATTGATCGGTTTTATGACGTTTGCGACTGGCTTCGGGCAGTAAGCGTTTCACTGTATTCATAAAGCCGGCATTACTCACGATTTTATCTGCGAATAATTCATCCCCATTGCTTAGCTTAACGCCGTAAGCCTGATTATTTTTAACTAATACATGATCGACTTCGGCGTAGGTGAATACCGCACCACCATTTTGTTCTATGGTAGGAATAATGCTGCGCGCTATGGCAGATGCCCCACCCACAGGATACGCACCACCGGCCAGATAATGCTTAGCGATCAGTGCATGCATTAAAAAAGCAGCATCACGCGGTGCTTGACCATAATCGCCCCACTGTCCGGTTAAAAACGAGATTAGTTTTTGGTTTTGCGTTAGGCCTTCCAACACCACTCGCGTGGTTTGAAAAAACTCTTTGCGCACGAACCAAGGACGAACCCAGTTGTACATGCGACCTAACCAACGAGGCATGGCTTGCGCCGCAAAAAACTTAGGGGTTTGGGAACTGATTTGACGAATCAAGGCAACGTATTTTTCGATGGCTTCACGTTCTTCAGGGAAGCGTTCAATGAGGTTTTTCGTGAAGTTTTCGCGACCGGCCACAAAGTCCAGTTCGTCATCACCTAAAATAATTTTATCGTACACAGGCGTCATGGCCGCCCATTGCAAACGACCTTGGCTGATCACATCAAACACACGACGTAACGTGGACTTTGGATTGTGAACTTCGCCTATGTAATGCACGCCCACATCCCATTCGTATCCTTCACGCTCGTAAGCGTGAGTGAATCCGCCAGCGGTATAATGTTGTTCCAGTACGCAGACTTTTTTACCCATTAAAGAAAGAAATGCGGCATTGGCGAGCCCACCCATGCCGGACCCAATGATGATGGCATCGTAATGATCGTCGGCGCGACCCGTGCGATAACGACGACCCGTACGTACTTTTACTTTTGCCATTGCTTACTCCGTTAGGCTGTTTGTTCTTGTTATTAACGTCGAAGCTTTTATCTTAGGTAGGTTAATTGCGATTTGGGAGAGTAGAAGCGGCCACTGGCCGCTTCAAATAAAACAGGACTTAATAGCTGGCCTGCCAGTTTCCTTCGCTATTGCGGTCATTGTAATTTAACCAGACTGCGTCAATACCGCCTTTCGCGGCTTTTAGGCGCTCGTTTTGCAAACTGTTAGTCGGTACAGAGAAGCGGTAATCCCCTAGCACATCACAGGCTTGTTGCCCGTCGGTCCACGGCCCCGTGTAAGT
>JBFHVZ010000167.1:0-9150 GCA_041589295.1 Pseudomonadales bacterium | reverse complement strand
GCATGATTGATCATGTGGTTTACTTAGCCAACTCCTCCGGTATTAAGGTCGGTATTACTCGTCACACTCAAATTCCCACCCGATGGATAGATCAAGGTGCCGCACAGGCATTACCGATTGCACGCGTGGCCACGCGACAGTTGTCTGGCTTGCTGGAAGTTATTTTTAAACAGCATGTGGCGGATAAAACCAACTGGCGAACTTTGTTAAAGCAAACGGCACCCGAGTTGGACCTAGCAGCCAAGCGGGATGAACTATTTGAAGCCTGTCATGACGAAATCAGCGAACTGCAAATGGAATATGGCTTGCAGGCTGTACAGCTTATCTACGAAAGTGACGTAAATCAGTTTGAGTATCCGGTCAGTGCTTACCCCACCAAGGTGACCAGTTTTAATTTGGATAAAAACCCAGTAGCGCAAGGTAAGCTCATGGGGATCAAAGGACAGTATTTAATTTTGGATACTGGTGTGATCAACCTGCGGAAGTACACCTCCTATCTGGTGGATGTCGAAATCGCTGCACAATAATACGAAGGACGTTTCATGAAAGACGCACAGCCAAAAGCGATTTACTTAAAAGATTATCAAGCGCCGTCGTTTCTGATCGAGACCACAGCGCTGTATTTTGATTTGCATGATGACTACACAGAAGTTAGATCGACGCTGCAAATGCGTCGCAACCCTGAACTAAATGACGGAAAACAAGGCCCGCTGGTATTAGATGGCCAACAATTAGAATTGGTTTCGGTCGCCATTGACGATGCTCCTTTGTCCGCTCAGGCCTATCAAGTAGACAACGAATCGTTAACTATTCAGGACGTACCTGATGTATTTAAGCTAAGTGTTGTGACGCGGATAAAACCCCATGAAAATACCGCGTTAGAAGGCCTGTATCGCTCCTCAAAAATGTACTGCACCCAATGCGAAGCCGAAGGGTTTCGTCGCATCACGTATTACCTAGATCGCCCTGATGTGATGTCTGTGTTTGAGACGACAATTGAGGCCGAGCAAGCGCGTTACCCCGTCTTGTTATCTAACGGTAATCTTAGTGCCAGTGAAGAATTAACAAATGGTCGTCATAAAGCGGTATGGCATGACCCACATAAAAAGCCTTGTTACTTGTTTGCTTTAGTGGCCGGTGATTTACAACATATCGAAGATACGTTTACCACCATGGGTGGTACGGATGTCACGCTGCGTATTTTTGTTGAGCCACAAAATATTGATAAGTGTGACTACGCCATGGATTCGTTAAAACGTTCCATGAAGTGGGATGAAGAGGTATATGGTCGTGAATACGACTTGAACATTTTCAATATCGTCGCCGTTGATGATTTCAATATGGGTGCGATGGAAAACAAGAGTTTGAATATTTTTAATAGCTCTTGTGTTTTAGCCAATCCAAAAACGGCAACGGATACGGCCTATCAGCGTATCGAAGCCGTGGTTGCTCATGAGTACTTCCACAATTGGTCGGGTAACCGTGTAACCTGTCGCGATTGGTTTCAACTTAGTTTAAAAGAAGGTTTTACTGTATTCCGTGATGCCGAATTTTCGGCTGATATGGGGTCACGCACGGTTAAACGCATCGAAGATGTCAGCATGCTACGTACCGTGCAATTTGCAGAAGACGCTGGCCCCATGGCGCATCCGGTTCGTCCAGAGTCATTTATTGAAATTTCTAACTTTTACACCGTCACCATCTATGAAAAAGGTGCAGAAGTTGTGCGGATGATTCACAGCCTGTTAGGTGCTGAACTTTTCCGCAAAGGCTCTGATTTGTATTTTGAACGTCACGATGGTCAAGCAGTTACCACCGATGATTTTGTTAAAGCCATGGAAGATGCCAGCGGTGTAGATTTAACCCAGTTCCGCAACTGGTACCGTCAGGCAGGCACGCCCGTGGTGGAAGTGTCCGATCAATACGATGCAGCTAACCAAACGTACTCGCTAACCTTTACGCAAAGTTGTCCCGCTACGCCCGAAAGCGATGACAAAGCACCGTTCCATATTCCGGTTGCATTGGGTCTGATTGCCGAAGATGGAAAAGAAATTACCCTTAAGTTAAAGCAAGGGGGGGATTTTAATGCCGATCACCAAGTAATTGGTTTACGGCAAGCCCAAGAAACCTTTGTGTTTGAAAATGTGACGTCGCGTCCGGTGCCGTCTTTACTACGCGGTTTTTCTGCTCCAGTAAAATTGAAATACCCATACACCCGTGACCAATTGCTGTTCTTAATGGCCAATGACACAGATGGATTTAACCAGTGGGATGCCGGCCAAAATTTAGCGAAAGATATTATTCTGGAATTGGCTGATCACGTATTGGCGCAAAAAACGATGGAGTTGGATGCGCGCCTAATAGCCGTATTTAAAGAATTGTTATCCCAGCAAAATATCGACAAAGCCATGTTGGCCAACATGCTGACACTACCAAGTGTTGCGTTTTTGATGGAACAACAATCACCGGCTTATGTTCATGCGTTGTACACTGCTCGCGAGTTTGTCAAAGTCACGTTGGCAAAGTCGTTGGAAGATGAATTTGCAGCGGTTTATCAAGCGAATTGCAGTGATCGAGCCTATAGCCCAGAACCCGCAGAAATGGCGCGTCGCAGTTTGAAAAACTTGTGTTTGCATTACTTAATGGAAACAGGCGAAGCGCAATACATTGCGTGGGCGAACGAGCAGTTTGCGAAAGCCGATAATATGACCGATCAAAACGCAGCACTGGTGGCGTTAGTGAATAGTGCAGACCAACCAGCGGCAGAGTCGGCGTTGGCCTATTTCTACGAACAGTGGCAGCACGATCCTCTGGTGGTGAATCAGTGGCTGGCCATCCAAGCGTCTAGTGACAAATTAGGTGGCTTAGAGCGTGTAAATCATTTGTTACAACATCCTGCGTTCGACATTAAGAACCCTAACAAGGTACGTTCGGTTGTGGCGACATTTGCCGCACAAAACTTACGTCACTTCCATGCAGACAGTGGCGCGGGTTATGACTGGTTGGCTGATCGCATTATTGAGCTTGATCGTTTAAACCCTCAGATTGCGTCTCGTTTGGTTGGACCATTAACCAAGTGGAAGCGACTGGCTGCCCAAAACAGTCAAGCGATGAAGTCTGCACTGGAGCGCATTAATAACAGTGGTCAGTTGTCGAAAGACGTTTACGAAGTTGTCAGTAAAAGCCTGATGTAAAATCGAACTGCATAACAACAGCTAAATACAACAGCTTAATATTGGTTGGTATACCGCTTAACGTTTGCGTTGTACCTTGTAAGACTTAGCTGTATTGAAACTGAGTTGGACGTAAGCACCTGCTAGAACAGTTGGCCCAAGAGATTGGGCGTGTTCTTCAGGTGCTTTTTTACGTTTGTAAATTTTGTCACTTGTAAATCAAGGCTTGTTAAAGCTACTTGGTAATATAGTGCCACTTATGAGTCATTATCCGCCTTAATGGCCATTCTGCTGGGCTCTAACCCAGTCCAAAGTAGACTTCATCAAATTATCCCAAGTAGACTGTCGCACTTCGCAAAAAAGCAAACATGCCAGCCGTTTTACGGTGCTAAGCGAAATCTCTGTGGCGTATTTGGTTGTACGTCCTCAGTTATTTCTATATGCTTGGTCCCCATAACAAAAATAAAACATTGAAACTTGTACGTATGTACCGGTTTCTCCCGGCGACAGCTTCTTGCTTTTGTGCAGTCCGAAGCTGGAGAGGTAATAATAAAAATGAAAAAGAAGTCGTTCCTTTTTGTTTCAAGTCTGAGTTTATCCCTCATTTTTTCGCCTTTGGTTGATGCCAAAGTTAGCAAGCAAGAAGCCGAAAAATTGCGTACCACGTTGACACCTTTAGGTGGTGAACGCGCAGGCAACGCAGATGGTTCTATTCCACCATGGCGTGGCGGTATTCAATTCCCACCTGCAAGCTATAAGTTTCCCGGCCAACATCACCCTGATCCATTCCCAAGTGATGAGCCTTTATTTGTTGTAACGGCTAAAAACGCCAAACAATACGAAAAGCATTTAACAGCCGGCCAACTGGCCATGCTGAAAACCTACCCAGATACGTTCAAAATTCCGGTATACCGTACCCGTCGTACGGCATCTGCACCGCAGTGGTTGTATGACAACACCTATACCAATGCGCTAAAAGCAGAGCTTGTAGAAGGTGGTAACGGTGTTATCAACGCATACGGTGGTGCGCCTTTCCCAATTCCGCAAGTAGCCGAAGAGGTGATGTGGAACCACAACACGCGCTGGCGTGGTGAATACGGTGTACGTCGTGCTTCCGAAGTGGCAGTGCAGCGTGATGGTGAGTA
The DNA here is from genome assembly GCA_041589295.1 of Pseudomonadales bacterium. Classification (GTDB taxonomy): domain Bacteria; phylum Pseudomonadota; class Gammaproteobacteria; order Pseudomonadales; family Oceanobacteraceae; genus Bermanella. The sequence continues at coordinate 4,832 of JBFHVZ010000167.1, read as the reverse complement.
TTCGTTGATCACTACCCAAGCCGAGGTGGACTTTGTTTATAACCACCGCCACGGTAGTTACGAAGAACTCGACAATATTCTGATGTACTACGTGTCCTTTACTAAATCGCCCGCTCGTTTGGCTGGTGGTGCGGTATTGGCACACGAGACGTTAAACCAAGTGGCTGAGCCACGTCGTGCTTGGGGTTACAACGCAGGTCAACGTCGTGTGCGTAAATCTCCTAACCTTGCATACGACACTCCGGTAGCTGCGGCAGATGGTCTGCGTACCATTGACGAAACCGATATGTTTAACGGTGCGTTAGATCGTTACAACTGGAAACTTGTCGGCAAAGAAGAAGTCTTTATTCCTTACAACAACTACCGTGCTGGTTCACCTGACGTTAAATACAAAGATCTACTGATGCCAGGGCACATTAACCCAGAATATTTACGCTACGAAAAACATCGCGTATGGGTAGTTGAAGCGACGTTAAAACCAGGTCAACGCCATATTTATCACAAGCGTCGTTTTTACATTGATGAAGATAGTTGGAATGCAGCTGTTATTGATCAATACGACGAACGTGGTCAGCTATGGCGCGTGAGCATGGCTTACTTGAAAAACTATTATGAGCTACCAGGTACGTGGACCACGATGGACGTGTATCACGATCTGCAATCTCGCCGTTATCACGTTCAAGGATTGGATAACGAAGAACGTACAACCATCGACTACAGCCAAGCGTACCCTGATAAGCGTTACTTTACGCCGCAGGAATTGCGTCGTCGCGGTCGATAATAGGAAATCGGTTTAGGGACAAAACCACACAATAATAATGAACCTTTAAGCAGCACCTTTCTGGTGCTGCTTTATTTCAGTTTGAAACTTTTTACCATCTGGAGATTGTTTATATGCGGTCACTGAGCCCAGTGTGCGCCAAATTGCGATCGGTTGCGAATAAGGTCGCGACGGTTGCTTTGGCAGCGTCCATCGGCGTTTCTGCGCAAGCCCAATGGCAGGACCCACTGGAAACCCCTGCCATGAAAACATTAAAAGCACCATTTAATATGCTGCTAGATGTCGCCACTGCGGGGGACCGTCTGGTCGCCGTAGGTGATCGTGGCCACGTCGTGTTAAGCGATGACGATGGCTATAGCTGGAAGCAGGCTTCTGTTCCCGTGATGACTGCACTTACAGCGGTATATTTTGTTGATGCGAAACATGGTTGGGCCGTTGGTCACGATGCCGTGGTGCTGCACTCCAATGACGGTGGCGAAACGTGGGCAAAACAATTCGATGGTTTTAAAGCGAACGAAATGGTATTGGCTCAAGCTAAACAGCAAAAAGAAGCCGCTATCGAAGAGTTAAACAAAGCAAAAGTTTTGGGCAATGACGAACGCATTGAAGAAGCTGAAGCAAAATTAGAAAGTCGCACCTTTGCACTAGAAGATGCGCAATACGATTACGACGAAAAATCCACTAAGCCTTTACTTGATCTTTGGTTTAAAAATGCAAAAGAAGGTTTTGTAGTGGGTGCCTATGGCATGATTTTCAAAACACTGGATGGTGGTGCAACTTGGAAAGACTGGTCTAGCCGAGTCGAAAATCCAGATCGTTTTCACATCAACGCCATCACTTCAGCAGGAGATGATCGGCTGATGATGGTGGGTGAAATGGGTTTGATCCTACGCAGCTTAGACGCAGGTGATTCTTGGAAAAAAACCTTCTCGCCTTACAGCGGTTCTTACTTTGGTGTGTTGAGTTTGAATAATCACCAAGTACAACTGGCGTTTGGTTTGCGTGGTAACTTAGCGCGCACCGAAAACTTTGGTAGCACTTGGAAACTGGTTAACACTGGTACACAACAAAGCTTGATCGGCGGTGCAGATCGTCGTGGCCTAGTGGCGTATGTTGTGGGTAACGGTGGTGCATTTGCAAAAGGTATCGACCAAGGTAAAAAGTGGGAGTCTTCTGTGCGTCAAGGACGTACCGCTGCGACCGCGATTGTTGAAACCAAAGCAGGTCATTTTGTTGTAGTAGGCGAACAGGGTATCGAGTTGATTGAAAAGTCCGGTGATCGCGTAAATGCCAATGTAAAGAGTTTAGGGGTTAAGGGGTAAATCATGACGGATAAGAAGTTACCAACTTCTGAACCAGAACATTATCTGGTTGTTCCTGATGCGGAACCGTTTTTAGAGCGATTGTTTTTCAATCATCGCGCTATTTTTCTAGTGTTGCTGCTATTGCTGACGGTATTTCTGGGTTACAACGCGACCAAAGTAGGTCTGGATAGTAGCTCTGAAAAGTACATTCCGCTTGAGCACGAATACATTAAAAACCACATGGTTCATAAGAACGATTTGAGTAGTGGTTTGAGTAACGTAAAAATTGTTGTAGCTAACCAGTCTGGTAAAGATATTTTTACGTCCGAATATATGGAAACCCTACGTCAAATTAACGATGACGTGTTTTTCATTAAAGGTGTTGACCGCTCTAAGATGAAGTCGCTGTGGACGCCTAATGTTCGCTGGACAGAAGTAACAGAAGAAGGCTTCCAAGGTGGTCCGGTTATTCCTGCTACCTACAATGGTTCTGACGAAAGTTTAGAGCAGTTGCGTCAAAACATTCTTAAGTCTGGTCAAGTGGGTCGTTTGGTTTCAAACGATTTTAAATCCACTATGTTGGATGTGCCTCTGTATGAGTTTGATCCAGACACGGGCGACAAACTGAGCTATCCAGAGCTGGCCAAAGAACTCGAAACCAATATTCGCGAGAAGTATCAATCAAGCAATATTTCTATTCACATCATTGGCTTCCCTAAAAAGATTTCAGATTTAATGGCGGGCGCGCTGGATGTTGCAACCTTCTTCTTGGCTGCAATTTTCATCACGGCTGTCTTACTGTTTATCTATTCTCGCTGTCCAAAGGGCACTGTGATTCCGGTCATTTGTTCGGTGATCGCGGTGATTTGGCAGTTGGGCCTGCTTAACCTAGTAGGTTACTCCATCGACCCTTATTCCATGTTGGTACCATTCTTAGTGTTCGCAATTGGTATCAGCCATGGTGTGCAAATTATTAACGGCATAGCCATTGAGTCCGGTAAAGGTGCCGACCGTGAAATGGCTGCACGTTTGGCATTCCGCAGCCTTTATGTCCCCGGCATGTTAGCGCTTTTGTCTGACGCCATTGGTTTCTTAACCCTGTTGTTTATCGACATCACCGTAATCAAAGAGCTGGCGATTGCTGCTTCCATCGGTGTGGCGGTTATCATTGTGACTAACTTGGTGCTGTTGCCACTACTGATGTCTTATGTCGGTATTAGTAAAGCCGGTGTACGTCACGCAGAAAAAGTTGAAAAAGCAGAACCTAAAATGTGGAAAGCCATCGCACGTTTAACGAAAGCGCGCTATGCCTCTTTCGCCATTTTAGTGGCCGTGGGTTTAGCTATTTTTGGTGTAATCAAATCTCAAGATTTGAAAATTGGTGACTTGGATAAAGGTGCACCAGAACTTCGCCAAGACAGCCGTTATAACAAAGACAATGCCTACATTGTAGATAACTACTCAACCAGTTCTGATGTACTGGTAATTATGGCCGAAACCCCAGTTGAGCGTTGTGCAACTTACGAAGCACTGGATGCCATGGACCGTTTAATGTGGACCATGGAAAACGTCGAAGGGGTTCAGTCAGCCATTTCTTTGGTTACCGTATCTAAGTTGGTGACTAAGGGTATGAACGAAGGCAACCCGAAATGGTCAGCCTTGTCTCGTAACCAAAACATTCTGAATACCAGTGTTCAGCGTGCACCAAGCGGAATGTTAAACCCAGACTGTTCTATGGTGCCTGTGGTGATCTTCTTGAACGATCATAAAGCTGAAACCTTAGAGCGCGCAGTGGCCGTTGCTGGTGAATTTGCTGCCGAGTATGAAAACAACGACGCCATCAAATTCCGTTTAGCCTCCGGTAACGCGGGTGTAGAAGCAGCCACTAACCAAGTTATCGAAAAAGCACAAACCACCATGCTGATCTTCGTATACGTTGTGGTGTGTTTATTGTGTTTCACCACGTTCCGCTCTCTGCGCGCAGTATTGTGTATTGTGCTGCCACTGGCGCTGACCTCTATTCTGTGTCAGGCGTTGATGGCGTACATGGGTATCGGCGTTAAAGTGGCGACGCTACCTGTAATCGCATTGGGTGTGGGTATCGGTGTCGACTACGGTATTTATATATATAGTCGGTTAGAAGTGTTCTTAATCGAAGGCAAGAGCCTGTACGAAGCCTTCTTGGCGACGCTGAAAACCACTGGCAAAGCGGTAAGCTTCACTGGTTTGACGCTAGCAATCGGCGTGGGTACTTGGATTCTGTCGCCGATTAAATTCCAAGATGACATGGGTATCCTGCTGACGTTTATGTTCCTATGGAACATGATCGGCGCGCTGTTGTTGTTGCCTGCTTTGTCTCGTTTCTTGCTGCGTCCTGATGTCATCATCGCGAAGCACAGAGAGCATCATGGCGACAAAAAACCTGCCTAAGGTCATTGGTTAATAAGGGATTGTCTGACAATTCCTTGTGCTAAAACGCCAATACATTGTTACGAAAGGTCACTGCGAAAGCCGTGGCCTTTTTGTTATCTTGATCGTTGCATTATGCAACTATTAGGCAATTTGGGTTTATCTCATGGATATAGAACAAGTCATTGGCTTCGTTGTGAATCGTTGTGCGTTTTCCATGCGTCAGACGTTTTTTGAATTTATGGCAGCTAAAGGTCATGCGTTGACGCCAGAAGAAGGAGCGATTCTGAACCACTTGTGGAATCAAGATCGACTAACCCAAAGTGAGTTGCTGGATG
>JBFHVZ010000166.1:0-9164 GCA_041589295.1 Pseudomonadales bacterium | reverse complement strand
GACCAACGCAAATTGGTACTCGCCACCGGCAGCGCTGCGATCCTGTTGCACTGGGTCGGCTGGTTTATCCCCATGTTTGAATCCCACACCATTAACCTGAGCTTTTTTAATGGTGGCTCTTTAATCTCGCTTGTGGTTGCCATCATTATTTTAGTTAGCGCGCTTAAAAAGCCTGTGGAAAACCTATTTATGGGTTTGTTTCCCATGGCGGCGTTAATCATTGCGCTAGACTTGATTTTTCCTGCTAGCACATTGGGCATCAAGGTTTGGGAAAAGGGTTTACTGGTACATGTACTTCTATCGGTGTTGGCTTACAGCTTACTGACCATCGCTGCATTCCAAGCTATGGCGTTGATCGCACAAGACCACCAGCTTAAGCACAAACACATGAGCGGCATGATGCGTATGCTGCCGCCCTTACAAACCATGGATAAGCTACTATTTGAAATGGTCTGGGCCGGTTTTATCTTGTTATCACTGGCCATTGGCTCGGGCTTTTTGTTCCTCGAGAACCTTTTTGCGCAATCATTGGTTCATAAAACCGTGCTGACCATTTTGGCTTGGTTCATTTATGCAGGCCTGCTATTTGGCCGCTTTCAATTCGGCTGGCGCGGGCCGGTTGCTTCCAAGTGGACACTAAGCGGCTTGGTATTCTTAGCGCTGGCTTATTTTGGCAGCAAACTCGTGCTGGAGTTTATTCTGGTTCGCTAAAACCGACTCAGCCCTTGGTTTCTTTCTTTGGCTTCCCTCGCCCTTCCACCCCGAAGGGCGTGACACTGCGCTTTCCTACCCTGAGATTTCAGCATACACTTAGCGCTCCTTAGACAACCGAGACACTACTCCTAGTGAGCGATATCCCCTTAAGCCTGCTGTTTGCGGCTTTATTCTTCCTGATTCTGTTTTCTGCGTTTTTCTCCAGTTCCGAAACGGGCATGATGTCCCTGAACCGCTATCGCATGCGGCACCTTGCCAAGCAGGGGCACAGCGGTGCGAAACGGGCCTCTAAACTGCTCAAGCGTACCGACCGTCTAATTGGCGTGATCTTAATCGGCAATAACTTCGTCAACATCGCAGCGGCGTCCATTACCACCATCATTGCGCAGCGTATTTGGGTCGACAACCCAGAGCTTGGGGTGTCCATTGCGACGGTTGTATTAACCTTAGCCATTTTGATTTTCTCGGAAGTCACGCCAAAAACCATTGCCGCAAACCACCCAGAAAAGATCGCGTTTCCAGCCAGTTATTTATTGCGCCCTTTACTGTTTTTGCTGATGCCGTTTGTGTGGATCGTGAATGGCATTGCCAATGGCTTAATTAAGCTCAGCCGCTTAGAAGTAGACCACAGCACTAAAGACTTACTTAGCACGGAAGAATTCCGCACTTTGGTTCACGAAGCCGGTGCGTTAATTCCTAAACGTCGCCAGCAAATGCTGTTGTCCATCTTAGATTTAGAAAAAGTGCGTGTGAACGACATCATGATTCCGCGTAACGAAGTGGTCGGTATCGACTTGGACGATGATATTCGCGACATCGAACGTATTTTACGCACCAGCCAGCACACTCGCTTGCCGGTTTGGAAGGGCAGCATCAACAACGTCATTGGTATGCTGCACATGCGCAACGCTGCAAAAATTCTGGCGCAAGAGTCCTTTAACAAAGCCGAACTGTTACAGGTCACCCGTGAGCCATATTACATTCCTGAGTCCACTCAGTTGCATACTCAATTATTTAACTTTCAGAAACGCCAGCGTCGCATGGCAATCGTGGTGGATGAATACGGTGACGTTCAAGGCATCGCCACCCTAGAGGATATTTTGGAAGAGATTGTGGGTGACTTTACCACCGATATGACATCCACGGGGCAAGATATTATTCCGCAGGAAGACGGTTACATTATTGATGGCACCATCACCTTGCGCGAATTAAACAAAGCATTGGACTGGGATTTACCCATTGATGGCCCAAAAACTTTGAGTGGTTTGATCGTTGAACACTTAGAGTTTATTCCTGACAACCCAGTGTGTTTGAAAATCGAAAATTATCAAATTGAGATTTTAAAAGTTCAGACCAATACCATCGCCTCGGCCAAGATGCGAGAAGTTGCCTAGCCTCGCGCAAAAGCGAGGCTATCAATAGTGTTAAAGCGATACCTTCACCGCCTTGGAGCACTCAATGGCGGTGGCTTTAGCTCCTTCAATATTCTCACCCCGTGCTAACGCCACCCCCATGCGGCGGGTGCCTTTTACTTCTGGCTTACCAAATAAACGCAGCTGTGTATTTGGGATAGAAAGCGCATTTTCTAGATTGCCAAATTGCACTTGCTGACTGTCACCCGACACCAAGATCACACTGCTAGCCGATGGGCCAAACTGCTGAATAGCCGGAATGGGTAAATCCAAAATCGCACGGGCATGTAATGCGAATTCCGAAAGGTCCTGAGAAATCAGCGTAACCAAACCCGTGTCGTGCGGGCGTGGCGACACCTCGCTGAAAATCACTTCATCGCCTTTTACAAACAGCTCAACACCAAACAAACCTTTGCCGCCCAACGCGCTGGTTACTTTTTCTGCCATGGCTTGCGCAGCCGCCAGTGCTTGGTCTGACATGGCTTGTGGCTGCCAGCTTTCTTGGTAATCGCCGCCTTCTTGGCGATGACCAATGGGCGCGCAAAATGATGTGGTCATGGCATCACTATTGGTTGCGCGGTGGCGAATCGTAAGCAAGGTAATTTCGTAATCAAAATCCACAAACCCTTCAACAATTACTTTGCCTTTTCCGGCACGACCACCTTCCTGTGCGTAGTCCCATGCAGCGTCTACTTCGGCTGCGTTTTTTACCAATGACTGACCTTTGCCTGACGAGCTCATAATGGGCTTAATCACAAATGGGTAGCCGATTTTCTCAACAGCATTTAGGTATTCGTCTTTACTGGCGGCAAAATCGTAAGCGCTGGTTTTTAGGCCTAGCTCTTCGGCGGCTAAGCGGCGAATGCCTTCGCGGTTCATGGTCAACTGTGTGGCCTTCGCGGTGGGGACCACGGTAAAGCCTTCGCTTTCCAAAGCCGCCAGCGTGTCTGTGGCGATGGCTTCGATTTCAGGCACGATGAGATCGGGCTTTTCTTGTTCGATCACAGCACGCAGGGCATCACCGTCTAACATGCTAATCACATGACTGCGATGGGCCACCTGCATGGCGGGCGCGTTGGCGTAGCGGTCCACCGCGATGACTTCTACACCCAAGCGTTGCAGCTCGATCACTACTTCTTTGCCTAACTCGCCTGAGCCGCACATCAATACTTTTTTGGCAGTGGAAGATAAAGGAGTACCCAGAGAAACACTCATAGCTTGGCCTGTTGATCGTGGTAAATGGAAAAGGAGTTGGATTATAAAACAAAAAAGCCAGCACTTGAGGCTGGCTGTAGACAGTCATTTAAAAGCACTCAAACAAAAGTGCCTTTCTAGCTAAACGTCATAAAGTTACCGGCAGCGCGTTCACGCTCGCCTACTTTTTCTAATACGGCTTTACGCTCTTCATCGCTCATGGCTCCCCACTGAGTGATTTCTTGCCCTGTGCGATAACACCCCACGCACAGGTCGTCGGCGTCCAATGCGCACACACCGACACAGGGGGAAACAATACTGCCGTTCACTTCGCTCATATTTAACTGCCTATGATGACGATGGTCTGGATTAGGATGGATCGGGGCGCTTAAACAACGCCTGCTCCTGAAGCCGCGCATTATAACGCTGAAAATTGTGCACGTAATGGGCTGCACTGGCTTCCAGCAATTTCATTTGCTGTTCGTTTAACTCTCGCTTAACCCTTGCTGGCGACCCCACCACCATGGAGCCGTCAGGTATTACCATGCCTTCGGTGATCAAAGCATTGGCTCCGATCAGGCAATATTTACCAATTTTAGCTCCATTCAGCACAACGGCGTTTATGCCAATGAGTGAGTAATCACCAATCTCACAGCCATGCAACATGGCCTTATGACCCACAGTAACGCCCTTGCCTAAGGTCAATTTAAAGCCCGGGTCGGTGTGTAAAATCGCGCCGTCCTGCACATTGGTGTTTTCACCTATGGTGATCACGTCGTTATCACCACGTACTACAGCGTTAAACCAAATGCTGGCGTTATTTTCTAACACCACTGACCCCACCAAAGTGGCGTTGTCAGCGATAAAATAATCTTCACCGCGCACTTCCACTTTGCGCTCATCTAATGCGTATATCACAGTGTTTGCCTCTGATTTTTATTTTTATCTGGCCGGTGTTGCAACTCAGGAGTCCGCCAGCTTGCTACACCAATAACGATTCATAGTCACCAAGGCAGATCTCAAAGCCTTGGTCGTAGAACTGATTAAAGAACTCGCCCAGCATCATAGCGGTCAACCCCCAGATGGTGTAGTCCTCGTAGTACCATCTTGGGCCTTTAAATTGACCAAATTGGTCAACCTGATCTGGCTCGCCTTCTAAAAAGAACGCCAACGGCACCCTGAAAATGGCTTCGATTTCGCCTGGGTCTGCCACTAGGCTGACATCATGAGGGATGATGCCCAACACGGGTGTGACCAAATAGCCAAAACGTGAGATCACCTGATCCAACTCGCCAATCACAGTGACATGCTGGGGGTCTAAACCAATCTCTTCGTGCGCCTCGCGCAGGGCGGTGGCAATCACGTCAATATCATGGTCTTCCATCTTGCCACCGGGGAATGCAACTTCGCCTTTGTGCGTGGGCAAATGCTGGGAGCGAACCGTCAGAATCACTTCGGGTGTTTCTGGGTGATCGGTAATGGCCAGCAGCACCCCTGCTCTGGCTAAACTGTTTTCCGGCAGCACCCGTGGCTGATAGGCCTCAACTTGTTTCACTAAACGTTGTAGCACCTGAACTCCTTACCGCTTACACACACGGCTGACACATCACTCTAAGTATACGAAAAAACCAGCCTAACCCGGGTGTCTAAGTTACCAATCTTATTGGCATATACGGTTTTTCTTCACAATCGTTACTTGTCATTACATTTCTATATAAAAACGTTTCACACCGTTGCAGTTAAACGTGGCTAACTATATGAAACGTAAAAGGTTTCTCAATCGAGCGGGACAATAACAGATAAAAGGTAGGCATTATTTCGCCACTATCTGCCCGAGTTGACGCACTTTTTCAAGCTTATGTTTTGATAGATAGATCAGTAGACTAAAACTCTGATTTATCAAGAAAAAATCCATATTTTTTTATTGGGGCATTGAGGAAGTAGCATGAGCAAGCCATTACCCAGTTTTGAGTGGTTGAGGGATCTGGCTGAGAAAGATCCAGAGGCGCTGGAGCGCCTACGTCAGCAGTACATTGAAGACACCATTAACGAAGCGCCAGAGCACCTGCGTCAGCGCTTGCGTGGCTTGCAATTTCAGGTGGACGGCAAAATCCGTTTAGCCAAAAACCCCATGCAATCTTGCATGGCCATCAGCAAAATGATGCACGATTCTTTGCACCAGATGAAAACCTACATCAACGGTGTGGAAGAAGGGCAAATTGAAGCCTTGGAATCTACCGAGTCAGCTACGGTACTGAGCTTTAGCCGTCAGGCGTAATCAATTAGTTACCTAGTTCGGTGCTCGCCCTTCTGCGTCGATTAAGCAGAGGGCGCTTGCCCTTTATTTCCTGCGATCAAGCCCGCTATACTGCTGCGCTCTGAATTCAGGATCAGCCTAATGAAGTTTTGCAGTGAATGTTCGCACCCCGTCAGCCTTGCTATTCCTGACGGCGACAATCGTCAACGCCACGTGTGCGACCATTGCGGCACCATTCACTACATTAACCCCCGTATCATTGCCGGTACGCTCCCAATTTTCGACGGCAAAATTCTTCTGTGTAAACGTGCCATCGAGCCCAGATCGGGCAAATGGACCTTACCTGCAGGCTTTATGGAACAAGGGGAAACGTTAGTTGAAGGCGCTGCGCGCGAGACGTTAGAAGAAGCCGGCATCGACGTGGCCGTAGGCCAACTCCTCACCAGCATCAGTGTGCCTCATATCAGCCAAGTGCATATTTTTTTCTTGGCCGAAATGCACAGCGCTGACCACGCGAACAGTACCAGCGAAAGCACCGACATCGGCCTATTTGCCCCGGCCGACATACCTTGGGACGAAATAGCCTTCCCAACCGTAAGCAAAACCTTAAAGCATTACCTGCAGGATATTGAACACGGGACACCGCAGACACGGGTGTTTGATATTCAGTTTTCAGAAAGACTGCGAGCCAAATAAACCCCTACAAATTCAACGACTGATAAACATCGTAAGCAGGCTGCTCATAGGGATGTGCTTCGATCATCGCTGTTATGGCAGCCAATAAATGCTGACCACCACACACCAGCTCCACCTTGTACTCATCCACTGTTTCAACCACACCGGTCTGACCTATATATGGCGCACTGCCGTCTAACGGCCGAAACTGCCCTTGGCCCTGTGTTTGCCAACAGCAACTATCGTAATCGCCAATTTTGCCAGCACCAGCGGCAAACAGCGCCTGCTTCACTTGCTCTAAGTGGGATGCAGGCACATACACATTGATGCGGTATAGGGTCTCAGAAGCGCTCATTAGGTCAGGTTCTCCAACTCAATTAAATTATCCAGCGCCTGCTGATCCGTGCTGCCACATACCTGTTCATCTGCCTTAAAGTGATGGCACACAGCGGGACGCTCTGGCTGACCAAAGAGCTTACACAGGTTTTGCTCATTCAGTTGAATACAGCGCACACCAGCAGGCTTACCGTTCGGCATACCGGGAATAGAAGACGTGATGGAGGGGGCAATACAGCAGGCGCCGCAGCCTAGTCGACAGTCCATTTGGATTATTCACTTGTAAGAGGTTCGCCTCGAAACGACCGCGGCAAAGTACAGCGGCTACAAACCAAGGCGTTGCAATAGTCGGCGATTATACCGTGTGCAGTACCGTTCCAGCAGGATTTTCTCCTCGTAATCCATCTCGGTTTTATCATAAAGCCGATACTCATTAACCAATTTGACGCGGTATTGATCACGAATAGCCGCCCGCTGATCCGCATTAACCCCGGGCATACGCTGATTCTCTGGGTCTAAATAGGCTACAAACTTAGGCAGGCCAGATTCATAGCTGGCGTCAGCATCCAACACAGGTGACTGAAATTTTCTTAAATCTAATTGCGATCCCAGTGAACTAACTGAAAGCAACATGGTCATAACAAACAAGATGGCTTTCATACACCTTCTCTCCTGGTATGAAACAATGACTTAAGCCCCACAGGACGTGGGGCTTTTTTCTTTCTAATTCCCGAATAGTTAAAGCTTAGGGCACCTGTGAATAAATGCCGCCTAGTGCAGTATAATCCTCGGCTAATCCCAACTAACGCTCACCAGTACCGCCCATGCCCTTATTCGCAGAAGAAGACGTAAACGCCCTGTACTTTTCCCGTCACGACGAACACAACCTATTGGGCAGTGCCGACCTGCACCCGTATACGCTGGACGGCCACGAATGGCCAACGGTCGAACATTACTACCAAGCCAACCTATACAAAGACGAAGCCGTACAAACCAAAATCCGCGCACTGCCATCAGCGCAAGCTGTTATTGCCTTAACCGAAGGGTTTTTCAGCAAACTTAAGTGGACCGGCAAACACGCCGACTGGAAAAAACGCCGTCAGGTTTTAATGACTCGCGCGTTTTATACACAATGCAAAACCTATCCAAACATTGCTCAAGCTTTATTAGAAACGGGTGACCAGAAATTGGTCGAAAGCAGTGCCTACGATCATTTCTGGGGATGCGGACGGGACCGCCGTGGGGAAAATACCTATGGAAAGGTGTTGATGAATGTTCGAGCCAAGCTGCTGGAAGAATCGAAGTAACCTGTTGCAGGAGCCAGCCACGCTGGCGAAATAATTTCGCGAACGTGTTCCCAAGCAACGTCCGCCGGATAAGCTTACGCCATCGGGCACATGGTTTGTCGGGTGGCGTGCCTTACCCTAATAAACAAATTATTTAACCAAACGAGCAACCGAATGAAATACTTACTCCTATTACCTTTTATTCTTCCTGCAATCCTATTTGCGGAAACAAAATTTGAAATTGCTGAAGAAATCCTATTTTCAAACTTCAACAACAAAGACGATTGGAAAGAACTTGAAAGGAAAATGCATGATCACCGAACTTTAACTATTGAGCTGCTCACGCCGTTAGAAAGCGCACATGAAACCTCGCAAGAGATACTAGCGTTGAGCGAACAATTAACGCTGGATATGAATTCCTCCGACTTATATGTTCTTAACATTAAAAGCCTTCAGAACTACATCATTCGGGATTTTTCAGAAAGCTTTACCTACGACGAACTAGTAGAGCTTCGAAAGCTTACTCAACAACCGCTTTATGAAAAGCTAGTCTCCTACCAAGAAAGCCTGACAAGCAAGACCTCTGAGTATTTAAAGGAATGGCAAGATTACAATACCGAGCTAGCGAATCAATTTGGGGAAAGATCAAAAGAAATTGGAAAATTGCAAATGGAAATTCTTAAATCTAAATTAACCGAGGAGGAACGAAAAAAGTTGAAATAAGCACTGTTACAGTAAAAAGTACGTTGCGGAAAAATATCACCTGTTCCTAACCCATTCAATTTATTGGTGCACCTATAAAACAGGGGCAAAGTAGGCCGGATAAGCTTGCGTCATCCGGCACATGATTTGTCGGGTGGCGTGCCTTACCCGACTAAATCATTTTGAAGCCGACTACTTAAAGCGTTACTGAGGAAGTAAAGACCAGGCAAACAATAAAGTCGGCGCAGAAGTTTAGCTGCACTAAATTTGAGGTTTTTTGATCGAAGGCATTAGAGCGTGAGCGAGGAAGGCTGAACAAGGCGAAGATCTTTTTTAAAAACGGAGTTTACACGCCGTAAGTGAGTATTTTAAAAAAGATCTTCAACAAAGTTCAGCCAACGCAGCTAGCTCTAATTAAGCAAACTCTTCCATAAAGTCTAGCTCCGCCTGTTGCCTTACCACCCGTCTGTGATTGGCCCACAATTCCTGAATCTTCTCTTGATTCAAACTTTGACGGTCCACCAATACGCGGGTGTTTAGCTCGCCACGTTTGCCTGCGGCTAACGGCACTTTGCTGAATACATACTG
>JBFHVZ010000165.1:0-9173 GCA_041589295.1 Pseudomonadales bacterium | reverse complement strand
AGGGTGTGCTCATTAAAGGCGGGCACGGACAAGGAGACTTGTGCAAAGACTGGTTATCCATTCGCGAACCGGATGGCACCGTCACTCAGGCTTGGCTAGTACAACCCAAGCTCAAGGCAGCGCACCTAAGGGGCACAGGTTGCACATTGGCCAGTGCGATTGCAGCATTTTTGGCCCACGGCGAGCGCTTGCGCGACGCTGTAACCCTAGCCAATGCATATGTTCACCAAGGCATTGTCCACGGTTATCAAGTTGGGCAAGGCGCTGGTCCCATCGCCCACAGGGGGTTTCCTACGCAATTCGAACACTTTCCTCAAGTTGTGGACGACATAGCGCACTTAACAGACGAGCCATTCGCCAACTGTGGCGACACCCCATTAGGGCTCTACCCCGTGGTAGACAGCGTAGACTGGCTACGCAAATTACTGCCCCTTGGCATCACCACAGCGCAACTGCGCATCAAAGACTGTCCAGAAGATGCGCTTGAACAACAGCTGATCGAGGCCATTGAAATCGGCCGTAAGTATCAGTGCCGATTATTTATAAACGACTACTGGCAACTGGCCATTAAGCATGGCGCCTACGGCGTGCATCTTGGCCAAGAAGACATAGAAACCGCCGACCTAACCGCCATAAAAGACGCTGGGTTACGACTGGGCATCAGTACCCACGGCGACTTCGAATGGGCCCGGGCAGCCAGCGTAAAACCCAGTTACTTAGCGATTGGCGCGGTATTCCCAACGGACACGAAAACCGTTCACATTGTGGGGCTTGAGTCCCTACAGCGCTGGGTTCAGGTGTTAAAACCCCACTACCCGCTCACCGCCATAGGTGGCATAAACCTAGCGCGCTTGCCTGCTGTGCTGGCCTCCGGCATCGACTCGGTCGCCGTGGTGTCGGCAATCACTGCGGCAGACGACTATAAGGACGCAGTGAACCAGTTCCAGAAAGCATTAAAAACGGCAATTTAGGAACATTTCCACGGGCGAGACCCCAAAGAATCAGCCTATAATGGTTAAAGGGCCTATTTGGACTCATGAAGCATAATTGTTTATGGACCGTTAGCGGCCAGCTAAAAGATGACAAAATACGCACAAACCTACAGAAATATCGGGCATTTACATCGTGCCCCAGCTTCAACGCGTTGCCGTGCCCTGAAGCCTTTGTGGTTACGATGGGAGTACTGAATGAGCTCGGGTAGCGACCTGCTCTTTGGACCTGATGGCGGCTCAACGTCTACTCAGGAAGACGTCAACGGTCCAAGTGAAAAAACCGAAGCACAAGAGTATTTAGTGCTGGTGGTGGACGATGATGAATACGTCCACCAGCTCACCACTATGGTGCTAAAAAACTTTCGCTTTGAAGGCACCGACATTCGCCTAGAAAGCGTCATGAGCGCCAGCGCCGCAAAAGAGTTCTTAGCCGAACAACCCGATGTCGCCGTCATATTGCTTGATGTTGTCATGGAAACTGACGACGCGGGTTTGCAACTGGTGAATCATATTCGGAACACACTGCACGACAACGAAGTGCGCTTGCTCATACGGACAGGTCAACCCGGTGCGGCCCCAGAAGAATCGGTTTTTCACGATTACGACATCAACGATTATTTAAGCAAAACCGACTTAACCGCGCACAAACTGCGCATGGCATTGTTAAATGCGCTGCGCTCTTATCGCGATATTAAGCATGCCGCTCAACTGCAAAAACAAATTATGTTGGTTGAGCAAGAGTCCCAAGCAGCCGAAGCCGCATCCGAAGCTAAGTCTCAGTTTTTAGCGCACATGAGTCACGAGATTCGCACCCCACTAAACGGCATTATTGGTATTGCGGATATTTTGGCGGGTACTCAACTCAGTGACGAGCAAAAGAGCTATCTAAATACGATTCGCATGTCTGGGCAGGCGCTGTTGTCGATCATCAATGACATTTTGGATTTTTCTAAAATCGAAGCGGGCAAACTTGAACTGGAAAAAACCAGTTTTTCGCTCAATGATGTTTGCCAATCCATTAACGCTATTTTTCTCGCGCCCATTCGTGACAAAGGCTTGAAGTTCGAACTTGATTTAGACGCCAGCATTCCCGACACCATAAAAGGTGACCCACTGCGTTTAAAACAAATATTGTTGAACCTAGTAGGCAACAGCATCAAATTTACCGAACAAGGTAGTGTGGGCATTAAGGTGGACTATGCTTCCCAGAGCGCCGGGGCCGAAAACGGCTTTATGCTGCGCTTTACCGTTCACGACAGTGGCATCGGCATACCGCAAGACAAACAAAAAGAACTGTTTGATGCCTTTACTCAGGTGGACTCCTCCACCACACGAAAATACGGTGGTACAGGGCTTGGCCTGCAAATAACCAAGCGTCTGGTAGAGCTTATGGGTGGCGACATCAGAGTTGAGAGTGAAGAAGGCCATGGTGCCAAATTCATATTCACCATTGTGGCCGAGACAGGGTCGATGCAAATGGAAACAGCGGAAGATACGGCTACCAATAGCCACAAACCAGCGTCCGAAACCCGCGTACTCGTGGCCGAAGACAATACAACCAATCAGCTTGTGATAAAAGCGATGCTCAAACGCTTGGGGTATCAGTTCGAGATTGCAGGTAATGGGCAAGACGCCATCGACAAATTAAAAGCTGCCGAACCGCAAACACCGTTCGACCTGATTTTAATGGACTGCCAAATGCCCGTTTTAGATGGCTTCGCTACCACAAAAAACCTACGCAGTACCGACGAATACAAGGAGTTGCCGATCATAGCGCTCACCGCCGGGGCAACGTCCCAAGAGCAAAGAATGTGTTATGACGCAGGCATGAATGACTTCTTATCGAAGCCAATTACCATAGAGGCGTTGGAGAAAGTGCTATTGAAATGGCATTAAGCACATTCTAAAAAACAAAATGAAACAAGCGCACAAAAAAACACCACAATTGTGGTGTTTTTTTTTGAAAAGCTTATGGGAAATTAGCTACCCAAAAGGCCTTCTTTTAAATCTTCTTGTACTGCGTTATCAGACAACCAAATACCAAACAGTGCCTTTTTAAATTCTAAACCTTCAGCACTGGTTTTCAGTTCACTGTTTTTGTAAACCTCTACACCTTTACCTGGCTTGTAAACCAAATCAAACACGTCGTTTTCTTTGATTTCATCTTTGAAAGCAGCAATGAATGCTTCGATAGAAGGCTTGATGCTCGCAGTATTACCACCGGTAGACTGTTCAAAACCATCGCGGGTAGCCGATTCCATTTTCTCTGCTGTTAACAGCGAAGAAGTAATATGCAGACGCAGGGCCATTGGTTTATCTGCTGCAACAACTTCGTTGCCGTTTTTGTTTGCTTCTGGCAAGTACAAACCTGCTGCGTAAATATCCATAAAGAACTTACTGCGCACGCCAGTACCGTTCAAGTTAAGCGCTTGTTCGTCAGCAGACAACGAATCTGGCAAATTTACACCCGCCACTTCGGCAGAGAAGGATGCAGCACTAAACAGTGCAGCCAAGACAAAAGTCAGAATGTTTTTCATAGTTTTACTCTCGTTATTGTTGTAACGAACGACTTGATAGGACCCTGAGTATTGTCGGACAAAACCAACCAGACGTTGAGTCCCTCCCCGATCATTCGTGGGCCCTATCTAGCCAACAAACGCGGGCATTTGCAACCTTACAAAGCAAATTGGCCGTACTCGGCCCAGACTCAATTCTGAGGGTTCAGCAATTGGGGGGATAGACAAACTAATGAAAGGATTTTAGATGCTTGTTGACGTACTTTAGTGTCAGTTTAATTAGCTCGTTTTCCAGCGCATAAAACTTGTCGCCAAGCTCAGACCACAAGTCGCCGTTTTGTTCTTCTAAATCAGCAACCAAGGTTTCGCGATCGATTTCATCCAGAGGGACTTGCTGTTCAGGGAAGCACGCCAAAGCGCGATCCAACAAACGCTTAGCCGACTCGGCTTTTACTTCTTGTAGTGCGACGGCCGTATCCGCTGTGTGATGGCCATGATCGTAAAAGAACTGCGCAACCCCACCATTACCCATACCGCGGATGAAACCATCAATACAGTAAAAGTGACGCTCCGCATCAGAGAATTGGTCGTAGCCAGATTGGGATTCTTTTTGAAAGAGTACATCGGATATTTGAAGGAAGGCATCCGTCTCGTCGGGCAGTTCTAAGGCTGCCTGCACGTCCATGTTCAACGCTTGTGTCCTTTGACTGGTTAGTTAATGAGCAATCTAGACCAGATTTCTAAGCAAGACAAAGAAATATGCTGAAATTGGCCATTAAGGCCTACCTGCTTTTCCTTACAACCGCCCTTACTCGTATAAATAGGTGTAGATAGCGAATGTCTTACACGATTCTTACAAACGTTTAAATCGATGACTGCCGCGTGTATGACGCTTAAATGACAGGGTTTACAGTGCTTAGCGCAAAAACCAGAAAGGCGTCACGCTAAAAACTAAAGGTCCTAGACTTTTAGCTTATTTGTGAAATTTTTCATGTTTATTTTCTGGCCAGTTGGCCAAATCACTTCTACATTGGATGCATATCTAATGGAAGGAGGAGTCCTTATGCCACAAGGTATCGAACAATCGATGATCACCCCTATGGTTCAGCAAATAATGGTTAAACAAAATGACCCTGCTGCTTGGCGCAAGGAGATCATCCGAGCACAGATTTTTGATGCTCAAGAAGCCAAAGACCTCAGCGACCGGGAGGTATCGTTAATTCACCATGCGTTACTCGTTCAAAAGTTCAGCCAAATGACATCTGACGAATTAGTTGTTGAGGCTGAAAAACACAATGTTTCCTACCATGTTAATTTCGACCAAGATGACACCATGCATGCAGGTGCCATTAGCTATTGATATTAACGGCTGTTATGACACTCAACACTATGTTGAGTGTCATGCCTCCAACACATCAGTGCCCTTCGACATGTTTGCGTGCTGAATCACCCTTAAACTTTCTTCCCTAATATTTGCCGCTAAATGGCTCTTATTTTGCCCCAGTAAGAACTGGCGTAAGTGCCTGAACGTTGTACCCAGCTCGAACAACAGGTTTTCATTTGGTTTATCCCCCCGGCTTGGGTCTGCTAGCAGCGACAACAGACGAAAATGGGCATGGCTGTAGTAGTACTCCGCTTCTTTCGGGCGGTTCAAGCGGTTTTGCACATGACCTGCATTATGGCAGGACAACACAAACAACCGGATCAAACTGGTAATGTGCTTGCCGTCCTTTTCCATCCAAGGCTCCAACAGGTCCACGGTTTGGCAAAACCGTTTACCCGCCTGCTTTAACTCGTTCCTGTGATAGCACGCATCGGCTTCTAGCGTGTAGAATTCCCAGTCTTTGACGACATCCTGAAAACGCACATGACGACCCATTCCTTGCCCCCAAGGTTTCTTTATTGATAATGATTCTCATTTAAGAATAATTATCAGCACTCGTCAATGCGCTTTTAGAATTTTTATTACCCCATCACAGAAATAAGGACAAACCGTGGGCGAACTCTACCTACCCCTTAAGCACACTCACCTACTGCTGGTTGCCATTAGCCTGCTGTTTTTCATTGCGCGCGCCACAGCCAGTTTGCTAAATGCCGGTTGGCTACAAAAGAAATGGGCAAAGATCAGCCCCCATGTGATTGATACCTTCTTACTGGGCACAGGCGTCGCCCTGACCGTTGTCATTCAACAATACCCTCTTGTACATCACTGGCTAACGGTAAAAATTGCTCTGTTAGTGAGCTACATTGTGTTTGGTATTTTAGGTATGAAGGCACAAGCCCGTCAGCGTAAGCTGATCTTTTTTGGTGTGTCGCTACTAAGCGTGTTTATGTTGATCAGCGTCGCCCGTGCGCACCACCCACTGGGCTTATTTGCCATGCTGTAATGGCGGCAGAAAAACAGTGAAAGCACACTGCATAAAATACCGCGATAGTATTTTCAGGCAGTGATAAAAAAGGCAGGCCGTTTGGCCTGCCTTTTTGTTTGGGGGATTACTTAGAGTGAGTGGATTGGGCGGGACGGTAGAATCATCCCTATCAATGAAATAGCGCTCGTTCGGAGTTGCCTCTAGGTCAAAATTAACCTGTGACATAGGGAACATACTTATTAAACCCAGACTTCTTTATGGTGACGGTCAGACTCTATTTTCCACGCTTTAATCAGCCTATCTGGCTTTATATCGTGTACCAAGTTCTCGCACCTGGGGCGGCATTAACGGCAATTTCTGTGTCGCCATAATGAAATCTCAGCTTCAAGAAGCTTTCTCATATTTGTGTAGAATTCCTTTTTATTTAGACTGGCTATTTTTTCGAAGCCACCCCCTTCAAAAAACCATCTACGCCCCTCCCAATGAATCTGATGTCCTTTGCCTGGTTGGTATACGCCTGCATCCCAAGTTAATTCAGGATCTTTAAAATCTTTCGTTTTCGTGTAACACCCGTCTGGTAGTTGCTCAGCAGCTATGGTGATGGTTTTGCTATAGCCTACAAAACCATGGAAAAAGGAAAAGCATTTTTCTTTATCATCAACAGGACAAACTAAATTCGCTGAATGGGATGTGAAAGCAAAAAACATTAAGCCAACTAGAGTGAACAATCTGTAAACCATTTTGATATATCCCTTATTACTGTTTTGAAAAAAGAGGGGTAATTGTACTGACCTCTCTCAAAGATGAGAATACATATTAGGTAACAACTATCGGGACTAAGGACTTATCGTGGACAGTCACCCTAAGAAAAAAGACCCAGCCGAGCAATCAATCCTGTAGATACTTCATAAATTAGTCTATTGCCATTTAAGTACCCGCTGCATTCCTTTGGCTTGAATGGCTGATTTCACTTACAAGCAACGCCCCTATTCTGCTGAAATTGCTCAAGCACACCCTGCAAATATTCAGCAGTTAAAACATTAGCTGTTCCCACAAAAAAACCGCCAATCGGCGGTTCTTTCTACGCGGTTGAACGACCAACTAAGCATTACTGACGAGCAGTACGTCCGATGGGTGATTCGCTCAGGGGTTTAAGTGAACGTACTGGGTTGATGTCCAATCCACCTCGACGGGTGTAACGGGCAGTAACCATTAATTCTTCAAACTGGCCTTTGGCCAATAAGTCACAATAAATACGTTCTACGCAATGCTCATGAAAATCACTGTGTTCACGGAACGACACTATGTATTGCAGCAGACTTGCTTGGTCGATTTGAGAGCCCTTGTATTTAACCCAAACGGTGGCCCAGTCTGGTTGGCCCGTTACAGGACAATTGGACTTCAACAAGTTTGAACAAAGCACACCTTTATCGTTAACATCTTGATTCACGCGCAATAGTTCGGCATCTGGCTGGTAGACTTCACAGGTGACATCCAATTCATCTATTAGCACGGCGGCTGGTTGAGGTTGAACCGGGAAATCATCTACTGCAAACAAGTTTACCTTGATGCTTGCACCAAAGCCTTCACTTAAATCATCTTGCAGCATAGCTTGAAGTTTTTCGCGGCTTTCTACCTTGGTTTGATTAAACGAGTTTAAATACAGCTTAAACGATTTCGATTCGACGATGTTGGGTGCTTCAGCGGGAATCACAAATTCCACAATAGCCACTTCGGGTTTGCCTTTGGTATTCAACCAAGACACCTCGTAACCCGTCCAAATATCAACGCCGGTAAAGGGTAAAGCGGCGTTGGCGGTAATCCCTAAACGGGCGCGATTTTCCGTACGAGCTATGGGAAACAGCAAGCTTTTGTCGTATTGCGAGACGTAATCTGTGTGTTTACCTAACGGAATGTCTTTCATTATATCTTTCATCATTTTTACTCTAACACAGACCGAATCAGTGTCTTATGCCCTTTCCACGTTTTAGCAGCCACAAGCTGTAAGCGGTTAAGATCAAAATTATCGAAACTAAAATGGCGTAGCAGCTCACCAGGCTCACGTCCGACACACCCAACATGCCGTAGCGAAACGCATTAACCATGTATAAGATTGGATTAAACGCCGACACGTCTTTCCAAAAATCCGGCAATAAGCTGATACTAAAAAATACGCCGCCAAGATAACTTAAAGGTGTTAACACAAAGGTTGGAATAATACTCACGTCGTCAAACTTGTTGGCGTACAGCGCATTGATAAAACCACCCAGCGAAAACAAAATGGAAGACAACAACACCGTTGAAATCAGAACCCAGATGTTATGCACTTGAATATCGGTAAAAAACACGGCGACTAAGGTGACGATCAAGCCGGTCATAATGCCGCGCGCGACGCCGCCAAAAACAAAGCCCCATAAGATCACCCAGTTGGGCACTGGCGCGACCAACAACTCTTCAACGCTGCGTTGAAATTTATTGCTGAAAAACGACGATGAAACATTGCTGTACGCATTGTTAATCACAGACATCATGATTAAGCCCGGCACAATAAACGACATGTAATCTAGCCCTGCCATCTCGCCGATACGCTCACCAATCAAATTACCAAAGATAATAAAATACAGCGTCATGGTAATGGCTGGCGGCAATAAAGTTTGCTGCCAAATACGCAGAAAACGGCGGATTTCTTTTACTAAAATCGTATTGAATGCGATCCAATAAGCCGACATAACTTAGCCTGCCTCCACGTGCTTTAATTGATCAGCCATTGCGCACCAAGTCCACAAACAGGGTTTCTAACCGGTTGGATTTCGGACGAATGCCCGCCACGTTTAAGCCTAGTTTGTCGAACGCATCAAACAGCTCGTTGATTCCCTTGCCCTGCTCCACGTCCACCTCAAAGGTTTGGTCGTCTACCCATTGGCAGCGGTGATCGGCAATCAATGGGCGCTCTGGTTTCGCTTCAATTAATTCCACCACAAAGGTTTGCACGCGCAGTTCGCTTAACAAATCACGCTTGCTGGTTTGCTTAACGATATTGCCTTTATTAATGATGGCAATGTTGCGGCAAAGACTTTCGGCTTCTTCTAGATAATGAGTCGTTAAGATGATAGTGGTGCCTTCTCGCTCATTTAGCTTTTTCAGGTATTCCCACATACTTAAACGCAGTTCAATGTCCACGCCTGCGGTGGGTTCATCTAAAATTAGCAGCTTAGGCTCGTGCACTAGCGCACGGGCAATCATCAAACGGCGTTTCATACCACCCGACAACATGCGTGATTGCACGTCGCGCTTTT
>JBFHVZ010000164.1:0-9206 GCA_041589295.1 Pseudomonadales bacterium | reverse complement strand
GAATTTAAAAGGCACCGCTTCTTTTTCAAAAAACCTCAATTCCAATTCTAGTCCGTCGAAAACAGCGTAGGAATTAAAATTGATCCACTCTCCCAGATTCACATACCTGCTCTTCCCATTTTTCAATGTGAGGTCTAAGGGTAAATGCCGGTGCCCGAAAATGAAATAGTCCACTTCCTCGGATTCCAGTTTTTTGTTGGCGTACGCATATAGCCATTCGTTCTCCTTGCCGGTGAATTCCTCAGGCCGGTTGTTTTGCTGGTCTCTGCTTCTGCCCGACCAATATTTTGCAATCCTTATGATTTGGTTGCTCACGTTATCCATGACCAAAGGCTGCAGGGCAGGGTCTTTGTTGGAGTTAGCGTGGCTGCAATCCACCATGATGTTGTTTGGAATGCCTGCTTTTTCGATTTCTTGTTCACACAATGCGATAGAAACGGAATCGTAGTTTGGCTTGCCGCCACCACCGCGCAGTACCACGTGGCCGTATTTGTTGCCCTTGGTTTCCACTACGGATACTTGGCCATCGCCATTGATACCCAGAAAACGGTGCGGATTCGCAACAGACTGCAATGCGTTGATGGCAACGGTCAGGCCACCGTCGGTGCCGTTTTTGAAGCCCACAGACGAAGACAGACCAGATGCCATTTCGCGGTGAGTCTGGCTTTCTGTGGGACGGGCACCGATGGCCGACCAGCTAATTAAGTCCTGTAGGTACTGAGGAGAAATTGGGTCTAATGCCTCAGTGGATAGTGGCAAGCCGGTTTCGGCTAGGTCTAACAACAGCTTACGGCTGATTTTCAGGCCGTCTTCAATTTTGAAGGTGTCGTTTAGGTATGGGTCGTTGATTAGGCCTTTCCAGCCCACAGTGGTACGTGGCTTTTCAAAATACACGCGCATAACCAGCAACAGAGTGTCGTCTACTTCTTTGGCCAGCTTACGTAGGCGCTCGGCATATTCTTTAGCGGCTTTTACGTCGTGAATTGAACAAGGGCCGACCACTAAAAATAAGCGATGGTCTTTGCGGTCCAGAATATCACGGACGGCTTGGCGGCCTTTTTCAACAGATTCGACGGCCAGATCGCTGATCGGCAGTTCGGCTTTTAATTGCTCAGGGGTAATCAGCGTTTTGGTGCTGGCAATATTTAAATCTTCTACGCGTGTGTTGGACATGTACTTATATTCCGCGAAAGTAGGGTGACTTTTTCAAGGAGGCTATCATAGTCCACAATGAGCGCCTTCTTAAACCCTATTTACCTAATAACCTCGATACATTTTTTTAATCAGCGTCAAAACATGGCTTTATTTATGGGTTGCCCCATGTGGCAACACCCTGACTGGCTTTTTCAAAAGCAGTTGTCAGGCAGCAAACTGAGTACCTACGCCCAATTTTTTGATTCCGTCGAAGGCAATACGACGTTTTATAGTCTGCCAAAAGCGGATGTCGCGAAAAGTTGGCAGGACATCGCACAAATGGGTTTTCAATTTAGCTTTAAGTTCCCACGGGCGGTGACACATGACGGACACTGGCAAAATTGCGCAGACTACGAACAATTTATGACATTAATGCAAGGGTTTGGTGAGCTTGGTCCAATTCAGATTCAACTGCCGAATCGGTTTGATGGACATCATCTTGGACAGTTAGAAACCTTTTTACAGCAATTGCCTGCGACGTTTCGTTATAGCGTAGAAGTCAGGCACTTGGATTTTTTTGACAAAAGCATCACCGAACAATCACTTAATCGTTTGTTAGCAAATTGTGGTGTGGGGCGGACGTTATTTGATACACGGGCGCTCTTTCACATGCCAGCAGACAGCCCAGAAGTGGTGGATGGCCAGCGCAAAAAGCCTAAAGTGCCTCTGCATGTGATTAGCACCGCTAACCATGTTGTGGTGCGTTATATTGGCCCTGCGCGTTTTTCGGAAAACCAAAAGTGGTTTAGTCCATGGGTCGCCAAGATCCAAGAGTGGTTGGCTCAAGGCAAAGATGTCTATCTATTTGCACATACGCCCGACAATGCCATGGCACCACAACTTGCGCTGGATATGCAGCAGGCCATTACGGGCATGGGAGAGGGGCATAGCGCGTTAGAACAAGCCTTGCCACAGCAAGGGTTGTTTTAAAAAAGGGCCAGCCCCAATCGCTGGGTTAAACGCGCTGGAATAAGCGGCCAGCCAATTAGCGGCCGTTTAGGCGGTCGTTAATTTCTTTGTATTTCATCACGGATGGCTCTGGAAACTTCAATTCGCCATTCTCGTCAACACTGTCCAGCAGGTGTTCTTTTGCCCAGCGTTTCACAGTGGTCTCGCCTACGCCCAACAATTCACAAGTTTCCGCCATGGTTAGCAGCTTTACATCACTCATTAGATAGGTCTCCATGTTGCCTGATTTCCAGTATAGACCCTGATTTTCAGGCTATGCTTGTTGAGAGGACGAAAAAACAAGGAGCGTTCCCGTTGTACACACAGAGGCAGTTTGTTGTCGCCTTATGGTAAAACGCATTCTTTTCGCAACTGATCTAGGGCTGTATGGCCCTTATTTAATGAAGCGCGTCGCGGAGCTGGCCAGTAGCACCGGTGCCGTGGTGGATGTGCTTCATGTGGTGGAGCCCATGGGGGTCTTTGCCGAGTCCATTCTCAATACCTATGTCCCCGATAAAGAGCGGCAGTATTTGCGTGAGCAAGGCATGGAAGAAGTGCTGGAGCGAATACGTCTACAGGTTTTAGACGCGATCAAAGCTGATTATGACAGCAGTGGATTCACCATAGATGATGTGGTTGTCGAACAGGGCAGTGCTGCGTCTACCATTATTGCGCAAGCGCAGCTTAGGCAAGCAGATTTAATCGCCTTGGGGAGCCATGGCCAGCAGGCCTATCGAGGCGGATTGATCGGTTCTGTCGTGGCCAAGGTGCTACAGATGTCGCCGATCCCCGTTTATATGGTGCCCATGGTGAGTTTGTCGGACCTAGGGCGCAAGCACGACTAAAAAAAGACGTACTTACCACCAATAATCATCAGCAAAGAGGCCAATGCCGGACGCAGTATGTTGTCAGGTAAGTGGTTGCCCACTTTAGTTCCGAAATGAATGGCGGGTAATGACCCTAATAGCAGGGCGCCGAGCAAGGCATAGTCAACATTGCCTAACGAAAGGTGTACAAGTCCGCCAACTAACGTTAAAGGCACTGCATGAGCCAAATCTGTGCCTACAATATTAATTGAGCGTAAAGCCGGATAGAGCACCAAAAGGATTGCGGTGCCGATGGCACCCGCGCCAACCGACGACAAAGTCACAAACACACCGAGTAAAACGCCCATTAAAACGGTCATGGTTGCACGGTGTTGTTGAACGAACGAGGTTTTGTCGCTGGCTTGACGAGATGCAAACTTCTGCAATTGGCCGCGAAACAATAACAGCGCCGCCGTCAGAATCAGCATCACACCCAAGCTGGTGGTTATTACGTGGGTGTATTGTTTGTAGTCGGTAAAGTAAAACATCAGCACAAAACCGGTCAGCAGAGCAGCAGGAATACTTCCTAGTGCCAGCAGACCGGCCACAGGCCAACGAATGGTGCGCTGTCGATGATGGGCCACCACACCACTGGCCTTGGTGATGGAGGCATATAAAAGGTCGGTTCCCACGGCAACATGGGGCGGAATATTGAACATAATCAGCAGCGGGGTCATTAATGAACCGCCGCCGATCCCGGTAATTCCGACGATGAAACCCACCGTGGCACCGGCTAATGCATATAACAGAAATTCCATGAAAATAGTCTAAACTTCGATTAGGTGATCTAAGGAGGAACTGGCTGGTAAATCTAGCCATTTCCATCTATTCTGGAAAAGAATATTTGTTTATATTTTTATAACCGTTCGTTGGGTAGGGCGGCCGCCAGCTTGGAGGGTGTATGAAATTACAACAACTGCGCTACATATGGGAGGTGGCGCACCATGACCTGAATGTCTCAGCCACAGCGCAGGTGCTTTATACATCCCAGCCTGGGATAAGTAAGCAAATTCGTCTGTTGGAAGATGAGCTAGGGGTCGAGATTTTTGCCCGTAGTGGCAAGCATCTCACACGTGTTACCCCCGCAGGGGAGGCCATACTAAAAGTGGCTGGCGAAATTTTGCGCAAGGTTGAAAGCATCAAACAAGTGGCGCAAGAGTTCAGTAACGAGAACAAAGGCAGCTTGTCTATTGCCACCACCCATACACAAGCCCGATATGCCCTACCACCCATTATTCAAGATTTCATCAAGCAATACCCAGATGTTTCGCTGCACATGCATCAGGGGACTCCCATGCAAATTGCTGAGATGGCCGCAGATGGCACAGTGGATTTTGCCATTGCCACTGAAGCCATGGATCACTTCAATGACCTAATCATGATGCCCTGCTACAGCTGGAACCGCAGCATTCTAGTACCTAAAACCCACCCGTTAGCCCAGCGTGCACAGCCAACCCTAGAAGAAGTCGCCACCTTCCCATTGGTCACTTATGTGTTTGGTTTCACTGGTCGCTCACAACTGGATGATGCATTTAAAGAGAAAGGTTTAACGCCAAAAGTGGTCTTTACTGCTGCTGATGCCGACGTCATTAAAACTTATGTGCGTTTGGGGTTAGGTGTGGGGATTGTGGCCAGCATGTCCATTGATGCTGAAAAGGACAGTGACTTGGTGGCAATTAAAGCAGACCACTTGTTCCAGCCTAGTATTACCAAGATCGGCTTCCGTAAAGGCACCTTTATTCGTGGCTTTATGTACGACTTTTTAAATCGCTTTGCGCCGCATTTAGAAAAACCCATGGTGGATAAAGCAGCGCAATGTCATAGCAAGGCAGAGCTAGAAGAGTTGTTTTCGACCATAGAGTTGCCGAAACACTAATTTAGCGCTCGAAGCTTGACGCCGGAAGCTTACAGCCAAACCACAGCTGTTCAGCGTCCAGCGTCCTGATTCTTTTAGCTCTTAGAGATAATATTGGTTCCCGCATGTAAGCCACATTCTTTGTGAGTGGCTTCTTCCCACCACCAGCGGCCTTCGCGCTCGTGCTGATTTGGCAATACAGGGCGCGTACATGGCTGGCAGCCTATGCTGACGAAACCTTGCTGATGTAGAGGGTTGTAAGGCACATCAAACATTTTGATGTAAGTCCAAACGTCAGCAGACGACCAATTGGCCAGCGGGTTGAACTTAAACAGATCGCCGTTAGCGCCTTCAAAAGTGTCTTTTTGAAAGGTTGGAATGCCAGCGCGAGTACCTGGGCTTTGGTCTTTACGTTGACCTGTGATCCATGCGTCTAGGGTTTTCAACTTGCGCTTAAGTGGGTTGATCTTACGCACAGCGCAACACTCGCCATGACCGTCTTCATAAAAACTGAACAAGCCCTTTTCTTTTACAAACGCTTCTAGCGCTTCTGTTTCTGGGCTCACCAAATGAATCTCGATGCCGTAGTGCTTACGCACGTCGTCGATAAACTTGTAGGTTTCAGGGTGCAAACGACCGGTGTCTAAGCTGAACACTTGCACGTCTTTTTTAAACTTCATGGCCAGATCAATCAGTACCACGTCTTCGGCACCCGAGAACGAAATGGCAATATTGTCGAAGCGGCTTAACGCTTCTTTGATGATTTGTTTGGGCTGTAACTTACTGATTTCAGCATCGAATGCTTCGATGTCCTTGATGTCAGGTAGGCTCATGGTTCTCTCTCTTTTGGCTCTTTGGCCTTATTCACCTGCTGGATTCAGGCTACATGTGCCCAATACAGCTTTGTTTAGTGGCGCGAAGGTAGCAAATTATACTTATTTGAAAAAGTAATTGTTGGCTATAATTTCATTCATTTACCTTCTATAGCCTTTGTGTTGCCAACAAGTTCACCCATTGACAGGGATTGAATAGGGCCCGCATTGCCGCTAGAGTAGCGGCCTTTCAATTTCCTGATAAAAAAGACTTAGGAGTCCCTGTGGAACTGGCTTGTTTAGACCTCGAAGGTGTACTGATCCCAGAAATTTGGATCGAATTTGCAAATAAAACCGGTATTGAAGAGCTAAAGGCCACCACCCGCGACATCCCAGACTACGACGTTCTAATGAAGCAACGTCTGCGCATTTTGGATGAACACGGCTACAAGATTCAGGACATCCAAGAGGTCATCGCGACCTTGTCACCTTTGGAAGGTGCCAAAGAATTCATCGACTGGCTGCGCGAACGCTTCCAAGTCATCATCTTGTCTGACACCTTCTATGAGTTCTCTCAGCCTTTGATGCGTCAGTTGGGCTTCCCAACTCTATTCTGTCACCGCCTGATCACCGACAAAGAAGGCCGTATCACAGACTATAAACTGCGTCAGGTTGACCCTAAGCGTCAGTCCATTCGTTCTTTCCAGCTGCTTAACTACCGTTGCATTGCGGCAGGTGACTCTTACAACGACACCACCATGTTGACGCAAGCTGAAGCCGGTATCTTGTTCAAATCTCCGCAAAACGTGATTGACGAATTCCCTCAGTTCCCAGCGGTTCACACCTACGAAGACCTGAAAAAAGAATTTCTTAAAGCGTCTAACCGCGACCTAACGCTGTAAGCGTTCACACGTCTAAACAATACCAAGCGCACCGTCGCTTGGTATTGCCCTGCATCCCATGCCTGCTGGTCTACACTGAAATTAGCCTTAGTCCATTTCAGTGGTCGTCAGCCTTATGCGCATTCAATCAAAAATCACACTTAACTTTGTGGCAGTACTGGCTGTTGCCACCATAGTACTGAGCACTGTGCTGACTTTAGACAGCGAAGACCGTATTACTGATGCTTTGCTGTACCAGACAGAACAGCGTTTGATTGGCTTTCGTGACGTGAAGAAAGAACAGATCGAAGACTACTTTACCGTCATCGAAAGTCAGGTGGTCACATTGGCAAAATCCACCATGACTCGACAGGTGGCAGTGTCCATGAAAGAAGCCTTTCACACCTATGTGGAAGAGCAACCAGACATTGATATGGCCCAGCGGCGCAATGCTGTGCTGAACTACTACCGCAATGATTTTGGCGGGAAGTATGCCGAGCTAAACCCCAATCGCAAGGCTGACGTTAACGCGCTGACCGCCTCACTAAGCGATACCGGCTTTGCCATGCAGTACGACCTGATTGCTGCCAACCCCAATCCATTAGGCAATAAAGATGAGTTGGTGGTGATTCCCAATGGCACCTTGTACGGCAATTACCACAGCTTGTTTCACCCAGTCTATCGCAAGTATTTACACGAGTTTGGTTACTACGACATTTTCATTGTGGATGCAGAAACCGGTCATGTTATCTATTCGGTTTTTAAAGAGTTGGACTTCGCAACTTCGTTGAAAAATGGCGCGTACGCCAACTCAGGCTTAGGGTTAGCCTTTAAAAATGCGTTGAATCTAAAAGAAGGTGAAACCGCAATAACTGACTTTGCCCCGTACACACCTAGCTACGAAGCAGCGGCATCGTTTATTGCAACTCCCATCGTCGATGCGGGCGTGACCGAAGGTGTGCTGATTTTTCAAATGCCGGTGGATCGCATTAACGAAATCATGACGTATAAAAAATCATGGCAAAAAAGTGGTTTAGGTATGTCGGGTGAAACTTACCTAGTGGGTGACGATGGCAAACTACGCAGCGAAAGCCGATTTTTATTAGAAGATAAACCTGGCTACTTAGCCGCCATTACTCAAGCTGGGGTTTCACCCACGCTTGTGGCAGAAATTGATGCCAAAGGTACATCCATGGGATTGCAGCCAGTTAATACAGTGGCTTCGCAAAAAGCGCTGAGTGGCAAAAGTGGTTTTGAAGTCGTTTTAGATTATCGCAACATTCCCGTTTATTCTGCGTACGCGCCAATCGAAATAAAAGGGCTTAAGTGGGCAATACTCAGTGAGATTGACGAAGAAGAAGGATTGTCCGCTGCCGTTGCGTTGACGCAGTCGCAAACGCTTATGTCGATTACCATCACCTTGGTGTTAATTGTTATCGCTGGCTTTGTTGCTCATGTTTTGGGGCGCTATCTTTCGCAACCGATATTGCAGATGCTGAAATCAGTAGAAGAGATCGCCAGCTCACTTAACGTGGGCATCCGGTTGCGCAAGCAGGGTAGGCATAAAGACGAACTGTCCGAAATGGGTGATGCCATTAATCATATGTTATCTGCGTTCGAACAAGTTTTACGTAACGCCAAACAAACCAGCAAAAAATTAAACGACTCGTTGCAACTGCTCAACGATGGCGTGCGCAATGTGGCCAGCACGTCGCAAAAGCAAAACGACATGACGTTGTCTTTATCTACGGCCATCGACCAAATGTCTTCAACGTCCGATACCTTAAAAGATTCTGCGTTACAAAGTCAGACTGTTACCAAACAAACGACATCTCAGGCGAATGCGGGCTTAAGTACAGTGGATACAAACCGCAAAGTCACCTCTGAATTAAGTTCGGTTTTGCAGAATACCTCCGACCACGTGGGAGAAGTGGCGAGCCTAGCCAGTAATATTGTCACCGTGTTAGACACCATTCAAAGCATTGCCGAACAAACCAATCTGCTGGCGCTTAACGCGGCAATAGAAGCAGCCCGAGCTGGTGAGCAAGGCCGTGGGTTTGCCGTTGTCGCTGACGAAGTCCGTACGCTGGCGCAGCGCACACAAGACTCCACCACAGAAATTCAAAAAATTATCGAAGAGTTACAAACCGGCTCTAACTCTTCAGTGGCTGCCATGGCCAAAGCGGTGGAAATTGTCGAAAAAACCACAGAGTCGGCTGGTAAAACCGCCGAAGCGTTTCAGGCCATTGATAGTCAGTTGGTGTTGCTAGCTAAACAAAACGAACAGGTGGTGCAAGCATCAGAAGAGCAATCGTCAGTCAGCAATGAAATGGCCAAAAGTGTGGCCGACATTAGCGCATTGGCGTCAGATAACCGCGAGCTGATGAAAAAAGTGTCTAGCATTAACCAAACCGTAAGCGAAGCAAATAAAGACCTAGAAGAGTCCATGGCGCGCTTCCGCGTCGAATAATGCGCATTAAACGTTTAGATAAAAAAATAGCGCCCTAAGGCCACTGCTGTCCCACAGTTTTATCGTCATATCGCGAACCTCATCTGAGGTTCGCTTACCTTCCTCTTAAATTGATCCGGTTGAAGTAGAGCCTTAAGCGTTTTTCGTTCAAACAAACTCACTTGAAATACCCGCATCATG
>JBFHVZ010000163.1:0-9215 GCA_041589295.1 Pseudomonadales bacterium | reverse complement strand
GAACTGGTGGGCGAGGTTGCGCAAAGCTTCCCTGTACCGCCTGACGAATCCTTAACCTTACAAGTGAAGTTTCAGTTTTAAGTTGGTTGTTATGGTTAAGCCTATGGGTAAGTGTTATGGATAAATCAGGCGCGACAGACAATAAAAAGCCGCAGATACTCGCAGCGGCGGTTGAAACCTTTATGCAAAAAGGCGTTGCCCATACCAGTATGAACGACATCGTGCGGGCGTCGGGTATGAGCAAAGGAGGGGTGTATCACTATTTTGCGAGCAAAGACGAATTGTTAGTGGGCGTGCTGGAAGATTTCCAAGAGCAGCACATTAACTATTTAAACCTGTTCCCAGAAGGCGAGCTTTCCCACTACGAAAAAGTACGTTACCTGATTACTGGGCATCGCGACTTGCTCGATCAAATGGGTAAATACAATTTAATGTTTATCGACCTGTTTGCACACTCGGCCCGTATTCCTGTTTTAAAAGCCGCATTTAATAAAAGCTACGAAGACTTTCATACCGTATTAGAAATGATGATCGGGCAGGGCATTCAACAGGGCGAGTTCAAAGCCGATGTCAATCCTGCGGCGTTTGCTTCGGGCTTGATCGGTATTTTTGATGGCATCGGCGCAGGCTTTATGGTCGCCCCTAAAAAAGTCGACTACCCCAATCATGCTATGGAAGCCGCACTCTATATGCTCGACGGCATCCGAAAAGTGTAGAAGCGCACCCAACAAAAGGATTTACCATGCCCCCCTCGCTGCTTGTTTTATTTGCCCAATATAATCAACAAATGAACCGGCGTTTGTATGATTGCGTTACCGCCATGCCGACAGAACAAGTAATGGCCGACCAAGGCGCGTTTTTTGGTTCTATTTTTAATACGTTGAATCACATACTGGTGGGAGACATCATTTGGTTGAATCGGTTTTCACAACACCCGGCTGGGTTCGCTGCGCTCTCTACATTTTCTACACCCGCCACCATAAGTCAGTGGCCGAAACCGACTTCACTGGATGCCATTTTGTTCGATGATTTAGTTAGCCTTACAAAAGCACGACATAATATGGACGCAATTTTACTGGCTTTTACCGAGCAACTGACCGCTGAACACTTGGCGTCTAGCTTGACTTACCGCAACACAAAAGGAGACACCTTCACGAAACCGTTTGGCCCCTTGGTGCTGCACCTGTTTAATCACCAAACCCATCACAGAGGCCAAGTTAGCACGTTAATCAATCAAGCGGGTGTCGACCTTGGTATGACCGACATGCTGATGAGCATCGCCTAGTCTTACTGCCGTCATGCACGCCCATAACAAACCCCGTTCGCAAAACAATGTAAAAAACCACCACCTTGTGCGCCGTCGATTGTGCTTCACATTCGATTACCCCTAAAATGTGCCTCCCTTTTGGTTAACTAGTTTTAATACTCATGCGTAAATTTGCTCTGCTTATGGTTGGCTTTGTGCTGACGGTGTCTTTTACATTCAATGTGGTTCATGCAAATACGAGCACTAGCGCAACTGCGGTCAATTTTGAACACCTACACAAGACCGCTTTGATCGCCGCGGCCAGCTACCAGCAATACGAAGATGCAAAAAAGAACATCACCAGCCAAGGGTGGGAGCTGGTGCGACATTACGAAATGCCGGGCAATGCGGTGCAGTATTTATTGCTGCGTAACGGGCAGGAGCAAGTCATCGCAGTGCGTGGCACCTCCAACGCCGAGAACGTGGTGGTGGACCTAGATCTACAGCTAGAACCCGACGCTAAACTGGGCATCGACTTACACAAAGGATTCGCTGCCGCCGCGTTAAGTGTGTGGCAAGATGTGGAATCTAAACTCGATAAAACCATGCCAGTACGCACGACGGGACACAGTTTAGGTGGTGCTGTGGCTGTGATTTTGGCCATGCACCTACATCACGGTGGCTACCTGCTGACCGATGTGACCACATACGGTCAACCCAAGGTCACCAATGTACAAGGCGCGAAAGCCTATGCGGATTTACCACTGACCCGAGTGGTTACCCCCTTGGATGTGGTGCCCATCGTGCCGCCATTAAGCCCGTTAGATCTGAAACGCTTGGATATTTATTGGCACAACGGCCAAGAGATTGTGCTCGTGCAAGCTGGCCAATATGCGTTGCTGCAAGGCATGAAAAGCATGTTACGCGCTGCTGGCTTTTTGAATAAAGTGCCAGACGAAACCAATGTGCAAGCCCATCAAATGGACACGTATTTAAACCTGCTTAACCATAACCGCAAGCAAGCGCAAGAAGTACCGTTTAAGACCACATTCAACTTGCTCGGCTTGTCGTTCGAGTAGCCGGTGAACGAGCCAGCCGTTGTTTGATCGGCATGACTGATTTGTTGTTAGTCGCTGCTTTTTAAGTAACGGACTTGGCGAGCGACAACTTGGTTTAACCAAGTATGATCTCTGTGGTTTATGGCGGTATCAGTCAAGATACCATCAAGTTGCGTTGCTCCAGTCAGGACTTCATCGCGGATGTTCTGCGCTTCGCGTGGTGAAATGGTAAACGGCTTGTGCAGTTTGAAAAGGGCGTTCCAATCTTCAACGTATTCGTTTAAACCAAAACGGGTTGCAAAATACAGGTTGGCCGGGTCACCTGGTACTAAGTCAAAAGCGGGGGTGAGTCGCCAGCCTTCCTCTTTAATATGCATTTCGAAATTTCTAAGATGGTCATCTGTGTTGTTAATCAGTACGTTAAAGAGCATTTGCCGATAAAACATGGCCACATCTACTTTCGGTTCGGCGCTGTAGCGCAAAATTAGTTTCGCCATGTCATGATAAGCACCGACAAAATGTTCGTCGGCTTTCAATAATGTTTTCATCGAAATTTTATGATGACGCCCGCCTGTTTCGTTGATGTCGAAGCGCTCTACCGATAATGCCTCACGATCACCCAGCGTTATAACTTCAGTATTTGCGACGTTCAAACCGCAGGCTTTCGCAAGCGACATGCAACTGTGTTCTAGACGTACTAGGTCTTGTTTGTCTTGCTTTAAACCTAATTTTAATAACCTATGTTTACCACCAAAGTGTGCGGTAAATTTTGGTCGCATACCGCCGGAGGAATGCCCTGGCTGTATCGGCACACCGTCTTGTAATTCAAGTTCGCCTTCTTCGTCGAATTTTAAAATGGACTCAGCCATGCGGATGGCGGTTTGTTCGGTTGCGATACCTTGTTCTTGTTTGTGTTGTCTATTGGTTAAGCTTTGGTGTTCTGGCGTAGGGTCGGTGCTAAAAAACAAGCCACCTAATGCATTGCTGTCTACAAAACGCAGCAAATGGTGTGGATGCTGTTGCGAGCGAGGCAGAGCGTTTGCACGAATTAACCAGCGCTTGCCCCAAGCACCCGGCAAACAGTCGTCAAAGACATACGGCAGGTAGCCGAACTCGTAAACGGTGGAATTTTTTTTGAGGGACACTGGGTCCAATGCCGGTAAGTTACGATCACTTAGAAATGCTTCGGTGTATTTAAACTGAATGCGAAGACGACGACGGCTATCGTCTATGGCCAGCGCCCCTGCATTGTGAACCGCGCCTGCGGGGTCGATGAAATAAACCGATAATCGTTGCATATTAGCGCACTCGTTTCCTTGGCTGTCCTGTGTGATTGACCGGCAGGTCGAATAGATTTTCCAGTTGGAATACGTCTAGCAGGGCTTCTTCTTTTCCTTGTAGGACAGCGAATTCAAGCAACACCCCCATGGCGACACCGAGGTGTCCACCCATGAGGCGTTGGTAGGTGGCGCGGCTGATGTTTAAGCGCGCGCAATAAACTTCGACCTTATCACCGGCGGCAATGCGATTCGCTTCAATATGTTGGGCAATTTTCCGTCCTAGTTCAGTCGACTCTTCTGACCACTTTGTCGTACTCATGACTTATTACTCATATTTGACCCATATAAGGCAAGGTGCTGCCTAAGTGCGCACATTTGAGTTTATAAGTTGATTGCCTATGCAACAACCATAATAAAAATAAATACTCAAATATGATCTAAAAATGACTTTTAAATTACTTAAAAGCTCATAAATGATTATTTAATTTTTATGATTAGAGCGGCCTAGCCTTTACCTTGTTCATTGAATGAAAACCATCTTGTGAAACCCGTACTCTCAAAATATACTGTATAAATAAACAGTGTTTGGGTGGTGTGTGATGCTGGATGAAATGCTTAAAACCGGCCGGGTGTGGTGTGGCCAGCATTCTGGCGGCCAGCGCTCTGGTGGCCAGCATGCGAGCGAGCAGGCAGCGGGCTTGCCCTCTGGCTTTGCCGAACTCGATCAACGCTTGCCGCAAGGGGGCTGGCCCCGTGACGGTGTGACCGAGGTGCTGTGTCAGGCGCCAGGTATGGGGGAGTTTTCATTGTTACAGCCCGCGCTGGCGCAGGCGTCGCAATCTGGCTGTGTGGCACTGGTGTGTCCGCCTTTTGCGCTGCATTTACCGGCGCTAACTCAGGATATTCGCCAAGAGAACCTGTTGGTGATTCAGCCGACGGCACAGCACAGGCAATGGGCGCTGGAACAGGTGCTTAGCAGTGGTTGCTGTTCGGCCTTGGTGTTTTGGGCGCAGCATGCACCGGAGTTTTCTGTGTATCGCCGTTTGCAAATTTTATGTTTGCAACATCAGGTGGCGGCCTTCTTTTTATTGCGCGAAGAAAAAGCCAATACGCCGTGTCGGCTGCGGCTGCAATTGACGTCGGCCGAGTCAAAAGCCAGTGCGTTAACGCTTCGACTATTAAAAGGTCAGGGCATTTGGGGGCAGCGCCAAGTGTTGTTGCCGCGTGGACCGTTTGCCGCACAACCGCCATTGCGTTATCCGCTGTTGTAAGTGGTTTATTGCCGATTATGGTGAGTGATTATTAGCAGGCGTGTATGTGGTTGTACGTTTATTTTCCGCATTTATTTCTTGAGGGGCTGCATCGTGAAAGCATAATGCAGCAGCCACTGGCTTTGTTGGATGCGCGCCAGCAAGTGATGGATGTGAATACGTTGGCAGCGGAACTCGGTGTGGAAGTGGGCATGAGTTTGCCCACGGCGCTGTGCTTGGCGAACGAATTACAACTGGTATCGTTTGATGCATCACAACTACAGCCTGTGCATTTTACCCTGCACCGTCGCGCCCAAAACTTTTCTGCTTGGGTCGCCTTAGACGGCGAGCAAGGCTTGTACTTGGAAATAGGTTCCATGCAACGTTTGTTGGGCGATGCACAAAAAATAGCAGCACAACTGCGTTTGGCCTTTCCGGAATTTACCTTGGTGACTGCCGCTGCGCCCTTTGCGCGTTGTGCTCGGTTATTGGCGCGCTCAAATATAGAAGGGTATTTATCCCGCGCGCAGCTTAAAACGTTTTTAGGGGCTTTGGCGGTGCAGGATCTGGCCTTTAATGAAAAGCATTTAAGTCGATTAAGTCGTTTAGGGATTCAGAGCTTAGGACAATTGTTGCGGCTTAAATCCAACGATATTGCTTATCGCATTGGTGCGGACCTAGCGAAAGAGCTGGACTATGTAAGCGGGCGTTCGCAGTGGTTGCCAACCAAACAAGCTCCCGCCTTGGTGTTTCAGCAGCGTCTTGAATTACTAGCCGAAGTAGAAAATGCGCATTTTTTAGTGTTTCCGTTATCGCGCATGATGAAACAGTTAGAGGCCTTTTTAATTGAACATTGTGTGGGCTGTAAAAAAATCCAACTGCGTTTTGATTATCGCGATGACGGTTACGCCAGTTTAGATCTGGTGCCGGCGAAAGCCACGGCCCGTGCAGACGAATGGTTGTTTTTACTCAAAAACAAATTAGAACAACTCCAGCTGGAACAACCCGTCGTGCAATTGGCGTTGTATTCCAAGTGGTTCAAACCTGTAACCAAAGCCGTGCTGGATTTATTTGGTAACAGTGGTCACGGAAATGACGAACAACGAGCGGCGTTGGAAAACAGTTTACTCAGTCGTCTAGGGGAGGGCAGTTATGGCTACTTGCAATATCAAGAATCGCCATGGCCAGAGCGCCGCACTGAGTCTGTGCGGGAGTTAAACCAAAGTGGCTGGCAGACACAGCAACATGCCCCCGTGTTTGTGTTGGCGCAAGCAGTGCCGGTTAGTCGCGATGCTTATCAGTTATTGCATGGGCCAGAACGCATAGCCAGTGGTTGGTGGGCGGCACAACCTTGTGTGCGTGATTACTATGTGGCGCAAACACCACAAGGTCAGTTGCATTGGTTGTATCGCGATGCTCAGCAGCAATGGTTTTTACATGGCTATTTTTCGTAATTCAGTTGTTTATGGCGAGCACGGCAGATGACGGCTTTTGCAGAATTACATTGCTACAGCAATTTTAGTTTTTTGAAAGCGGCGTCCCATCCTGAAGAGCTGGTGCAACAGGCCTATGCGCTTGGTTATGCCGGATTGGCCATAACCGATGAATGCTCCATTGCCGGTGCCGTGCGGGCTTGGCGGCAATTAGCTTTGTTAAAACAGCAAAACCCGAATCAAACGACTTCGACTGCAATCAATTTTAAGCTGGTGGTGGGCAGTAGCTTTCAATTTAACGGCCATGAGTTTGTTGTGTTGGCGCGTAACATTAACAGTTATGGTGAGCTATGCCGTTTGATTACCCATTGCCGCCGTCAAGCGGATAAAGGCGAGTACACCTTTACCCCAAGTGATTTAAAACAGTTTATTACGCAAGGCGTGATCTTGTGGCGACCCAATGAGCAGCAGCTCGCGGGAGCAAAAAAAGTCAAAAGTGAAAGGGATAAAAATAGAATAGGCGGTGAACGTGAAATAGACGGAGAAATAAGCGAAGAAATAAACGGAGAAATAGCCCAACAACTTGCCGAAACCCAATTGCCCATTGGCCTACTGCTTAATTTGGAACTCACCGCAAGCGATGTAATACGGGCTCGCGTTTGCGAGGGGTTATCCGCGCAATTCCAATGGCCCATACTGGCAACAAACAGCGCGTTAATGCATCACTCGCAACGCAAACCCCTACATGATGTGTTAACGGCGATTCGTTTAAATCAATCGGTATTTGATATCCAGCCCAAGTTGCTCATTAATGCCGAGCGTCACCTGCGTCCGCTACCCCATTTAAGCAAGTTGTATTCAGATGCTTACCTCGGTAATACCTTAGATTTTTTGCAGCTGTGCCAGTTTGATTTTGACCAGCTTGATTATCAATATCCAGACGAAGTGGTCGAAACTGGTTGGCGTACCTTTGAATATTTAAAGCGGGAAACATGGCGCGGTGCTCATCGGCGTTATGGCTCGGTGATTCCTAAAAAAGTCAAAGCCACGATTAAAAAAGAATTCGCCCTGATTAAAGAATTAGCTTACGAGCACTATTTTTTAACCGTGTATGACGTGGTGCAGTTCGCAAAATCGAAACGCATTTTGCATCAGGGTAGGGGGTCAGCGGCCAATTCGGCTGTGTGCTTTTGTTTGGGAATTACCGAGGTAGACCCAGATAAAACGCAACTGTTGTTTGAGCGCTTTATGAATCGCAACCGTAAAGAGCCACCGGACATTGATGTGGACTTTGATAACAGTCGGCGCGAAGAGGTGATTCAATACCTATACGAAAAGTACGGGCGAGAGCGCTGCGCCATTGCTGCCACCGTGATCAGCTATCGACCTAAAAGCGCGTTGCGCGATGTCGGCAAAGCCTTGGGGATTGAACCCGTGCAATTGGAGTCTGTCATTTCGGGTTATGGTTGGCGTTATCGTAGCGAGCACTGGATCGACGAAATCATTGATGCGCGCTTGTCGAAAAACAATCAGTTGTTGCAGCAATTTAAAACCTTATTGAGCACCATTCTTGGATTTCCCCGTCACCTTTCACAGCATGTTGGTGGTTTTATTTTGTCGCAAACACCATTAAGTGAAATTGTACCCATCGAAAATGCCAGTATGGCAGATCGGACTGTGATTCAGTGGGATAAAGATGATTTAGAAGCCGTTGGCTTAATGAAAATTGATGTGTTGGCGCTGGGCATGTTGGCCGCCTTGCAAAAAGCGCTGGATATGGTGGCGCACATAAAGGGTAAACCATTTGAGTTGTCGGACATTCCCCGTGATGACGACCCAAACGTATATGGCATGTTGCAGCAAGCAGACAGCGTGGGGTTGTTTCAGGTGGAATCACGGGCACAAATGAATATGTTGCCCCGTTTAAAACCCAGTACCTTTTACGACTTAGTGGTGCAGGTGGCCATTGTGCGGCCCGGTCCTATTCATGGCGACATGGTGCACCCTTATTTAAAACGTAAACACGGTTTAGAGATAGTCGATGTGCCCTTGGTGGCACTCAAGCCCGTGTTGGACCGTACCTATGGCGTGCCGATTTTTCAGGAGCAGGTGATCGCTTTAGCCATGGTGGCGGCGGACTTCAGCGCAGACGAAGCCGAAGAACTAAGACGCTCCATGGCCAGTTGGCGTAAGCGCGGACACATGAATGGGTTGCAAGCAAAGCTGCATCAAAACCTCACTAAAAAAGGCGTATCAGAAGAATATGTTCAGCGTATTAGCGCGCAAATTGAAGGTTTTGGTGAATATGGATTTCCGGAATCCCATGCCGCCAGTTTTGCATTAATTGCGTACTATTCAGCGTGGATGAAACATTATTATCCGGATGTGTTTTGCTGTGCCTTGCTTAACAGTCAGCCCATGGGGTTTTATCCGCCTTGGCAATTGATTCAAGATGCGCAGCGTCATGGTGTGCAAGTCTTACCTGTGGATGTCAACCAAAGTCATTGGCATAACCGAGTATGTGAGCAGTCGTCACAAGTGGCACAAGGTGCTTCGAAAACACTGCAACGGGTTGTGCAACTGGGCTTTCGTATGGTGAAAGGCTTGCAGCAAAGCAGTGGCGAGCGCATTGTCGAACGGCGTCCGCCGCAAGGTTATGAGAGCATCAACCAAGTGCTGGTTATGTGTCAGTTAGATAAAGACGAAATAAATGCACTCACTTCGGCCCATGGTTTTCGTTGCTTTAACCAAAACCGTTATGAAAACCGCTGGCAAGCCTACGAGCATGATTACTTTACGGGCTTGTTTGCTGCGCAAAGCAGTGACGTAACCTTAGGGTCGCAGCCATCCCGCTTAACCGAATTAAGCGAAGACTTATCTGCCACGGGTTTAACCTTAATGGACCACCCCATGGCGTACATGCGTGACGAAGCCATTTTAGAAGACTG
>JBFHVZ010000162.1:0-9251 GCA_041589295.1 Pseudomonadales bacterium | reverse complement strand
TCTAGGTCTGCCATGAATTGAATGCCCATAACGGACTCAGGTTGAAACGTTAATTCATCGCCATAGAAACCCACCGATGAGTAGTCCGCTAAGAACTGATCACCATCGCCGCTGATCGTTCGTCCACCTACGATGGAGGCAAAGCCAGAGGTATGGATCTCGGCATGAGTAAATTGGGAGAGGGTTAAACTTGCAAGAATGGCTGCCAGCCAAATGATTTTCTTCATAGCACGCTCACTTTTCGTTTACGCTGTACTATTCAGGCCAGAAGACAATGTGCGCCAATGCGAATGTGCTTATGACTAAGTTGCCATAAGCACTTTGCTTTTAATAACGCGTTAAGTTTTGAGGGAGGCCAGTTGTTGATCCAACACCTGCATGTGACTCGCCAATTTTTCGCTGGCTTGATCGCTTTCGCCCGCCAACTCGGCTAAGGCATTCGCGGCATCACCAATAAGCGTCAGGTTACGGCTGATTTCTTCACTCACTGCACTTTGCTCTTCGGCGGCCGTAGCCACTTGCGTAATGTGTTCGCTCACCGAACCTATGTCTTTTACTACGTCAGCCAAGGACTGATAGCTGGCTTGGGTTTCATCCATGGCCCCTTTGGCTTTTTCGGTACTGCTCTCAATCACCGACACGGCTTTTTGTACGCCCGCTTGGAGGCTTTGAATCATATTGTTGATTTCTTCGGTACTGCTTTGTGTTTTAGATGCAAGGCTGCGTACCTCGTCGGCCACCACAGCAAAGCCCCGCCCTTGTTCACCCGCTCGGGCTGCCTCGATGGCGGCGTTTAATGCGAGCAGATTGGTTTGTTCGGCAATGGCACGGATCACATCCAATATGCGGTTGATTTCGTCGGTGCGAGTGGCCACTTCTGAAATCGACTGACTGGCTGCCTGCATGTCGTGGGTTAATGCTTCCACCGTGGCCACGGAGCCCTTCAGCGCTTTTTGCGAAGACAGCACGGTATCTTTTGCACGGTTGGTGTTGTTTGCGACTTCAACGGCCACTTGTGAGACTTCGTTGGCGGTTGAGGACATTTGATTGGTGGCAGTCACCACGCTGTCGATTTCGCGCTGCTGATCTTGAGTAGCCCTGACCGTTTTGGCATTGATGCTTTTTCCGGCTTTGGCGGTTTCTCGCGCTTCGACACCCACTTGTTTAAGTTGGTTGACCATGGTGCGCAATTTATTAATGAACTTACTAAAACCTTTGCTCAATGAAATTAACTCTGCATGGGTGTTTAATCGAATATCACGAGACAGGTCGCCCTCGCTGGACGCTAGATTTTGCACCATAGCATCCAAATCGCGAATGGGACGTACGATGGATTGAATCAACCAAGTTAATGCCAACACCACCACAAGGGTAATGATTAATGCGGCGATAGATTCTGTGACTAAAATCCCCATAACACTTTCGTCGAGACGATCCACCAATACTTGGGTACCGGCTAACACCACTTTTTCGGGCAAGGTAATAAGTACCGACCACGTGCTGCCCGATGCGCTA
The DNA here is from genome assembly GCA_041589295.1 of Pseudomonadales bacterium. GTDB lineage: Bacteria > Pseudomonadota > Gammaproteobacteria > Pseudomonadales > Oceanobacteraceae > Bermanella. The sequence continues at coordinate 7,736 of JBFHVZ010000162.1, read as the reverse complement.
ATCGCTACGGGCTGGGCGACATAATAAACTCCTTGCTCATGTAACACGGGTTTTTCTGCGCTGTGCAGTTGCGACAGTTTTTCACCCTGCTTCGGCATCGACTCGACCAATGGCCGTGTCAGTTTTTCTTTGTGCTCGGTCGAAGCCACAACCAAACCTTTTTCACTTAGAATCGTGATTTGACTGTTGCCGCCGTACAAATTCTTTTGCAGGTTTTCGATCATTTTTTGAAAAATGGGCAGGTTAATGTCTACGCCCACTAGGCCACGAAACTGTCCACTGACCATAATCGGCACCGCCAAGCTGGTCATGAGTTCGCTGTAACCTTCGGAAATTTCGTAAAGATAGGGTTCCATTAAACAAGGCTTACCCTTGTCTTTAGAGCAGAGGTACCACTCGGCTTCGCGGATGCCAAATTCGCCCACGGTGCCATTCCATTTCTCTTCGGCGTCTTCGACTTCTTGTTGCTCAAGGGCCCCTTGCGGCGTGCGAATCCAGTAAATTTCTAGACTGCCAGTATTGGCGACGGTGTGAATACCCCGTTCTGGATTATCTAACCACAGCGCGTCATCTTCATCGAACCCATTGGGTTCAAATTGCGCATACATAGAGCTGATGTCTTTATGCTGAGCCAGCGTACTGCTAATAAGGTGGTTAACTTGATCGCGGTTGAATTTATGTTCGCCGCCTTGGGCAATAGTCGAACTCAGGGTCTGGCTCACCCCCAATGGAACACGATACGCACTGTTGATATAGCCACCGATGCGTTGCGCGAGAAACCGCGCCTCGCTGCTTAAGCGACCAAGCACCTCTTGCTCCATGGTGGCTTTGGTCTCGGTCACTATGTCCCGCTTCATGCCATCTAAGTTAGCAACCATGGAACCCAGTAACACCACCGACAGGATGACCAACGCGGCAACAACGGTCACCAGCAGTTTTACACGCAGTGGCAATATACGAATGAGTGCATGCATGGCCTTCTCACCCTACTTAAATTGGTTTGTTCTCCATTTCAGTATAGACACTTAGACGAAAAAGCTATTTTTAGGCTGGCTGACCCAACCGTCCATCAGAGTCAAACTAAGAGTCAAACTAAGAGACAGACTTCGAGTGCCCGCTGCGCCTTATGGGGGTTATATGCACAGGCTATAAGTTTGGGGTGAACCAGTAGCGGGCAGGTAAGGCTTGGGTTTTAGAACTTAGGGCTTCGGTATTGTCGATAAAATACAGGGTTCGCCCTTGCATGCGAGTCATGGCTTCTTTGACTAATGGGTGCGCCAAAAAAAACTGCTCAAATTTGTCGTAATGCTCACGAAATGCGTTTTCTAGCAAATAGCGCACATCCGGACGCTGAGGACTTACAAAGAAAAACAGCGGAAATTTGTACGCCACCATGACATGAGGGTCCACCAATAGATTTCTGTTTTCACATTCGAATTGCGCATTTAAATGACAGCGTTTAGCTAATTCGCTAAACGGTTCAATGATGGAACGGGGAAACACATCGGCACGCTCTAGCTCCACCATTTTAAAAAGGTTTTCAAAGCTGCTTAAGGTTTTTACTTGATGAAAACCACCCTTACGCAAAAACGCAACGTCTCCCCAACCTTCCCCTTGCACCACGTGCAATGCCTGCAAAACGGTCAACGGCGTTTGCTTCGTCAGTTTGGCAGCTTGTTTACGATTGGTGATAAAAACCCGATACCCCAACAAGCCACGCAAAATGGGGTAGCGTACAGGTTCGACACGTAATTCATCGGTTTGCGCTGCGCCAAACCAGTCCACATCGAACTCACCATTACGTAACTGAAATTCTTTTCGTGGCTGCGAGCTGGACCCTTCAAATGGCACCAGCTCAGCTTGTTCCCCAGACAATTCCACCAAAAATGCGAGCAACTCAATGGCGTAGGCATCCAAGGAGGACCCTTGGCGCGGCTTAGAATGCTTGATTTCGATGGCCTGTACAGGCACGGATAACGTCAGGCTGACACACACTACGAATAAGCTAACACACACACGACGGTGCAAGCCAAGCCGTGAGAATAAACGGCATAAGTGGCTAAGGCTTAGAAGAAATGGTTTGGATAAAAGCATGGGCGCAGTCGCGTGACAGGTGTACCTGTCAGTATACGCCATTATGATGCAACACGATGAAGCAACACGGGCCAAAGCCCGCGTTGCTATCAACATCAACTTAACAGGCAGCCAAGGCTTGTGCCACGTCGGCAATGATATCGTCAATGTTTTCGATGCCCACAGAAATGCGCACCAAGTCTTTGCTCACACCGGCTTTGGCCAACTCTTCTTCATTCAGTTGGCGGTGGGTGGTGGTGGCTGGGTGACAAGCCAAGGATTTCGCATCACCAATGTTCACCAGTCGCAAAATCATTTGCAGTGCGTCGATGAATTTTGCACCCGCTTCGGCACCACCTTTAATGCCAAAACTTAAAATGCCCGATGCTTTACCACCGGTGATTTTTTTGCACACGTCATTGTATGGGCTATCCGCCATGGCGGCGTAACTTACCCATTCCACCTTGTCGTGACCTTTTAAGTAGTCAGCCAGTTTTTCGGCGTTTTCACAGTGACGTTCCATACGCAAGCACAAGGTTTCTAACCCTTGCAGAATTTGGAACGCATTCATCGGCGAAATCGCAGCGCCTGTATTACGCAGCGGTACCACACGACAACGACCAATAAACGCAGCAGGACCAAAGGCTTCGGTGTACACCACACCGTGATAAGACGGGTCAGGTTCATTCAAAATTGGGAAGCGTTTTTTATTTGCCGCCCAGTCGAATTTACCGGAATCCACAATCACACCACCAATGCTTGTGCCGTGGCCGCCAATGTATTTGGTTAATGAATGAATCACGATGTCGGCACCCAACTCGAATGGACGACATAACACAGGTGTAGCCACCGTGTTATCCACAATCAGTGGCACACCGTGTTTGTGCGCGATCTCAGCTAGGCGGGCCAAATCCACCACATTACCCGCAGGGTTACCAATGGATTCACAGAAAATCGCTTTGGTATTTTCGTCGATGGCATTTTCAAAGCCCATGTAATCGTCATGGGAAATCATGCGCACTTCGATACCTTGTTTAGGGAAAGTATGTGCAAACAAATTGTAAGTGCCGCCATACAACTGACTGGTGCTCACAATGTTTGAGCCCACTTCACACAAACATTGAATGGCATAAGTAATAGCCGCCATACCGCTGGACACACACAAGGCACCTACACCACCTTCCATGGCCGCCATGCGCGCTTCTAGCACGCCTGTGGTTGGGTTCATGATGCGAGTGTAAATGTTGCCCGGTACGGCTAAGTTAAACAGGTCCGCACCGTGTTGGGTGTTGTCAAAGGTGTAACTGGTGGTTTGATAAATGGGCACTGCGGCCGCTTTGGTGGTGGCTTCGGATTCGTAGCCATGATGTAGCGCAATAGATTCTAATTTCATGCTTGGCCTTTTTCGTTGTTATGATCCGCGCACGGATTTCCTTCGTTTGTTCATCCACTAAATGAAATTTGGCGAGCCATTTAGTGGATGTTTGATTCTTTGATCAAGAATTTGCAGAGACTAACAAAATCCCTTTCAAAGCTAAAGCAACTAACGTCAATGCAAAATAAAACAAAAGGCAGCAAGCATAAAAAGAAACACTTACTTATAAAAACACTTACTTATAAAGTGGCTTTATGGGCTAACCAAGCACGCCAACCTTTAAACTCGGTAACATTTTTAGCACCGGCTAAACCACTGGCTTCGCAAATAAAACCGGGTACCCATTTGCCGTCGGCCAATTCCACTTTGCCAATGCCTAACGGTTCGGGAATGCCCGCCACAAAACTACCAAAGGTTTCTTTCGGTACAGACCACACTTCCACTTCGATGGCGGAGCCGCCTGTTTCATTACGAATCATACCGGGGCGTTTACCGTCGGCCAGTGCATACAGTTCGTATTTATCTGAACTCACTGTGGCCTCAACCAAATAGCCGCCGCGTTCGGTTAATTGCCAGTTTAATGGTTGACCTTGCAAGTGCGCACCGCATACCACCACGTTAATGCGCTCACCGGCCACCGCAAATGGCGTGCTGACCGGCGCAGGCAATGGGTGATCGCTGGCGCCTTGTGGCAAACCAATGGCTTTTTGCAACGCACCACTATAACCGAGCAAACGAATGTCGCTCATGGCAGGACCAAATAAGGTAACGCCCCAAGGCACACCCACAGAGGTAACACCAACCGGAACCGCCGTGGCGGCGTAGTCCAATAAATTCATAAAATTAGTGTATGTGCCTAACACACTGTTTAACTCAATAGGGTTTTCCGCAATCTCTGCGCGCGTATAAAGCGTTGGTGTGGTCGGGGTGAGCACAAAGGCTAAGCCTTGCATTAATGCATCGCATTCTTTTTTCAATGCCTGCAATTGATACTGTGCCGCAAAGCCTTGCGCGGCACTGGCTTGATCGCCATTTTTAATAATGGTGGCAATCACCTCTAACATGCTTTCGGCTTTGACATCTTGCGTGGCGAAGTAACGCTCGGCGACCCAAGGGCCTTGATACAATAATTTAGCGGCAGCCAAAAACGGTTCGAAGTTAATTTCGACGGCTTCGCCACCAAGCTGCTGTAATTGTTCAACACTGCGCTTAAACAATTGTTGTGTATCGGCATTACCTTGAAAATCCAATTGCGCTGGCACACCAAATGTAAACTTGGCTGGCAATTGATTGCTGTAATAGCGAATTAAATTATCGTAGCGGTTTTCGCGAGCATAAGCGTCTTGCGCGTCGTATTGCGCAGCAACACTAAACACCTGTGCAGCATCGTCGGCGTTTAATGCAAACACAGATACACAATCTAATGTACGACATGCGGGCACCACACCGGATGTACTCAACAAACCTTTACTGGGTTTGTGACCAATTAAATTATTCAGTTCCGCAGGCACGCGACCAGAACCAGCTGTGTCTGTACCCAATGCAAAACTCACTTGCCCTAACGCCGTGGCAATGGCCGAACCCGCACTGCTGCCACCAGAAATATAATCTGGATTAAAACTGTTTTTACCTTCGCCGTAAGGTGAGCGCGTGCCCACAAGGCCCGTGGCAAACTGATCTAAATTGGTTTTACCCAGTGGAATCGCGCCGGCTTGAATCAATTGCTGCACCACAAACGCAGACGTGTTTGGTACATATTCAAAATCCGCACAGGCGGCTGTCGTCGGTACACCCGCTAAATCAATGTTGTCTTTAATAGCAAACGGCACGCCGTACAGGGGTAAGTCGGCTGGCGTTTTATCTTTTAAAAACGCCAGATATTCGTTTAATTGCTCAGTACTGAGCAGTGTAATCCACGCGTTGTAATCCGCTTGTTGCAGTGCTTGTTCGCGCAGTGCAGGCAACAAGGTGAACGGTGACAACTCACCGGATTCATAAGCTGATTTAAGTGCAGCGAGTGATAAATTTTGCATGTTTAAAACCTAAAATTATTCAACAGAGTGTTCAATCCAAACCAGGGTTTGCCCCGCGGTGATCGCCGCGCCCTGCTGTTTTAATACTTTGCTCACGCAACCCGACTCGGTGGCATGCACTTCGATTTCCATCTTCATACTTTCGAGCACCATAAGCAGGTCGCCCGCTTGTACGGTCTGACCTTCGCTGACTTTGACTTGCCAAACACTGCCAGAGACAGGACTGTCCACAGCGCTTGTATGCTCAGGCAATTCATCTTGTGCTTGCTGTTCGGCCACGGCTTCGTCTTGCTCGAAGGTGAATTGTCCGTTAGCGCGCCAACGGGCGAGTTCTTCGTCAAACGCCGACTGGCGTTGTTGTTGAAACTGCTGAATGTCGATTTGGTTTTCGGCCACAAAGTTTTGATACGCGCTTAGACTAAACTCCCCTTCTTCGATACGAATGGGGTATTTGCCCAACGGGAAGTCTTGACGAATTTGTTGAAGCTCTTCGGCACTGACTTGCACAAAGCGAACTTGGTCAAAGAAGCGCAACAACCAAGGTTGTTGGAATTCTGCCGTCTGACGATAGCGGTTCCACATTTGTAAGGTACGACCCACAAATTGATAACCGCCCGGACCTTCCATGCCGTACACACACATGTATGCGCCGCCGATACCCACGGAGTTTTCTGCCGTCCAAGTCCGCGCTGGATTGTATTTGGTCGTAACTAAACGATGGCGAGGGTCCAGTGGTGTAGCCACAGGCGCGCCTAAATACACATCGCCTAAACCCATGACCAAGTAGCTAGCGTTGAACACTATGTCTTTAACGTCATCAATGCTGTTTAAGCCGTTAATGCGACGAATAAACTCTAAGTTGCTTGGACACCAAGGGGCGTCTTTACGCACGGATTGCATGTATTTTTCGATGGCCAAACGACAGGCTTCGTCGTCCCAGCTTAACGGCAAATACACGGTGCGTGACGGCACCACTAAGTCATCTTCATCGGCAAGCGTGTCTACCGCTTGTTGCAACAAATCCAACAAGGTAGCTAACGAACACTGCAAACCATCGTAGTGAACTTGTAAAGAACGTACACCCGGTGTGAGTTCGGCCATACCCTCTTTTTTGTGCTGCTCTAACCACAGCATCAATGCGTGGACTTTAAAGCGTCTTGGGATATCCAATTCCAGCGGGCCAAGTTCCACCAAAATAAAATGATCGCCTGCTAAACGCACCACTACGTCGTCTTTACCAAACTTGGTCTGATACACAATGGGCGAAGGTAAATCGTCGAGGGCACAACCACGAAGGTCAGCGGCATGAAAATTCAATTGCGCAATATTCGCGTTTTGTTGAATTTCTAATTCAACGGCTTGCTCAAGTGTAATAGGTTCAAAGGTGATTTTTGTGCCGGCTTTTAACTGGCCCAGTTTCCACAGGTCGGATTTCACCACGGTAGCGGGACACACAAAACCACCCAACGATGGGCCGTCTGGTCCCAAAATAACGGGCATGTCGCCGGTAAAGTCCACAGTGCCAAACGCGTACGCATTATCGTGAATGTTCGATGGATGCATACCTGCTTCGCCGCCGCTTTCACGGGCCCATTCGGGTTTAGGACCAATTAACCGCACGCCCGTACGGGACGAGTTGTAATGCACTTCCCATGTGTGTTCGAAAAAGGTGGCGATGTCTTTGTCGGTGAAAAAGTCCGGCGCACCATGGGGGCCGTAAATCACACGCAACGTCATGTGCTCACTGATTTCAGGCCGCTGATTTTCTGGTAACGTTATCGGGCCAACAGGCGTGCTGAATTCGGGCAAATGCAACACGTCACCTACGCGCAACGCGCGACCAACATGACCACCAAACTGGCCCAAGGTGAACGTGGATTTAGAACCTAAATAATCAGGACACTGGAAGCCACCTTGAATGGCAAGATAAGCACGCGCACCCGCGCCGGTAATTTTACCCAACGCCAAGGTTTGTCCGGCTTCGACATTCACCACTTGGTACATGGGAACGGTTTCACCATCTAAACGGGCGTCCATATCCGCACCCGTAATGGCAATTTGTGCAGCGCCATTAAACTTTAATGTAGGGCCATTTAGGGTCATTTCTAACGCGGCATCGGTATCCACGTTATTTAGCAACCGATTGGCAATGCGAAAATTCAAATGATCCATTGGCCCTGAAGGCGGCACACCGATATGCCACAAACCACTGCGCCCGGGATAATCTTGAATTGTGGTTTGTGTACCTGCGTTGA
>JBFHVZ010000161.1:0-9308 GCA_041589295.1 Pseudomonadales bacterium | reverse complement strand
GATGGCGGCGTTTGTACTCAGTGTTGCTCTGTTGCCTTACTTAGCCGTGGCATTACCGCTAAAACCGAAAAAAATTGAACAAGCCGAGCAAGCATGGGTAACGGCCCTGTCTAGCTTTGTTATTAATAAACGTGTGATTTTACTACCAGCCGTGCTGTTAGTAGCATTTGGTTTGGCCTCGCTGGCGTCCCTAAACGAACTCAACGACAACACCGTAGAATACTTCCACGAAAGCACCGAGTTCCGTCAAGCATCAGATTTTATGGAAAAGAACCTAACCGGTTTTGATGTCATTAATTACTCCATCGACAGTGGTGTTGAAGGTGGAGTTAACGACCCTGTGTTTTTGCAAAAAGTCGATGAATTCGCAGCTTGGTACTTGGCGCAACCAGAAGTCACCAGCGTCCAAACCTACACCAACACAATCAAACGCCTAAATAAAAATATGCATGCAGACGATGTTAGTTGGTATCGCATACCCGAAAGTCGCGAGCTGGCCAGTCAATATCAACTGCTGTACGAATTGTCTTTGCCTTACGGACTGGATCTAAGCAATCGCATTGATATGAACAAGCAATCGCTATTACTAACAGTGGGTGTTGTCGAAACCAAAGCGAAAGAATTGATTGCGTTAGATCAACGTGCACAAGAATGGATTCAAGCCAATATGCCACAATGGCAAGCGCCCGGTGCAGGTATTTCCATGATGTTTGCACATGTGGGTAAACAAAATATCGAATCCATGTTATCGGGCTCAATCATTGCCATTATTCTTATTACCCTAACGCTAATCTTTGCCTTAGGTTCATTTAAATTTGGCATGTTAAGTTTATTGCCCAACACCTTCCCAGCCATGATTGCGTTTGGTTGTTGGGGGCTTGCAGTAGGCGAAGTGGACTTAGGCATTGCTGTGGTCTTTAGCTTAACGCTGGGGATTGTTGTGGACGACACAGTGCATTTCTTTAGTAAATACTTACGTGCGCGTAACATACTAGGACGTTCACCCGAGCAGTCAGTACGTTACGCCTTCCACATGGTGGCCAAACCCTTGGTTATTACCACGTTAGTACTGGTAGCGGGCTTCTCTGTCTTGATGTTGTCCACGTTTAACGTCAATGCCAAAATGGGCATCATGGTCAGCGCCACCATTGCCATTGCTTTGATATTCGACTTCTTACTGCTACCTGCATTGCTCATGAAGTTTGATAAAGAAGCCATAGTCGAGCTTTCAGGAAGTACTGTATCAGAGCAGGTGTGAGTCGCGAGGAATGATTGTCCGGACTTAAAGCTAGGCTCCTAAGTCGAAATCAAAAAAATTGAATAGTAAGGAAACGTTATGATCGACCATTTAAGCACCTATGCTACAGATTTTACAGCGACAAAAAAATTCTATGAGTCAGTTTTTAAACCACTTGGGTATTCGGTTCAGATGGAGTTTGTTGCTGAATGGAATCAAGACTTTCCATCACAACGTATGTGTGCCTTTGGTCCAGAAGGCAAACCCATATTTTGGGTGATTGAAGCAAGAGCGCCGCATACCCCAAGACATACAGCATTCTCAGCGCCTTCACGCGGTTTGGTCAATCAATTCTACGAGGCGGGTATTCAAAATGGCGGAGAGGATAATGGTGCCCCTGGACTTCGCCCTATGTACCATGAACATTATTATGGCGCGTTTCTAATCGACCCTGATGGGAACAATGTAGAAGCCGTGTGTCACGCCCCAGAATAGATATTTATAGTATCGATTCATTTTGGTCGAACCATTCTCAAGCCCTCCGAGTGAGGGCTTTTTTGTAAGCTAATGGTTCATTAGTTAAGTGGCTAGACTATCCATGGTTTTAATCTGCGGCACGGCCAGAAAGAAAGTACGATCAGCTAAAAATGCTCAAAAAATAAATAGGTTAGGCGATGCTTACAAAAGTGACAGGGCGTGTTTGCAAGGTTGTAAAAAATTGCCAAATAAGTCTTAAAAGCTCATGATACGGGACTTTAATGAAATTGCGTGACGTGAATAGTCTCGGCAAAAGCGTCACCGGGAAAAACGTCACGTGACGTAGAATAAGCTGTTATACCTAAGGAGAAGCATCTGCATGGAAAATACGGAGCCACTTTATCATGCGAAACGTGAACTAAAGATAGCTGAAAAAGCTATTGAGCGTATGACTCAAGCTGAGGACATTGAAGATTTAGAGGATGAATGGAAAATTTACCTCAATGCAATCGAAAAGGTTTGGGTAAAAGTAGAACGCGGATGTCAGCATGTACGCAATAAGTTTCAACCATGGCAGGGTGCCTTTGCGCGCGAGAGGAAAAAAGATGCTCTTTTAAAATATATTAAGCATGCCAGAAACTCTGACCAGCACACTCTTGAAGAGGTTATGCAAAAGAAAGATGCATCTAGTTCAATGTTTATAGAGGGGGGTGAAGGGGTTACTCATATAGATAGCCTAATAATAAAAAATGGTGCAGTTGTCGAGTATCGAGGTAACAAGCCGTTAGTAATTGAAAACCTTCCTAATCGGGTAGAGCTACTTCGGGTAAAAGATAGTAACAAGTGGTATAACCCACCTAAATCCCATAAACAAATTAAGCTTATTTGGCCTGCTCCAGTAGATGTCGCGGTACTAGGTTTGGAGTATTACCGTGACTTTATTGCGCAAGCAGAAGCAAAGTTCTTTAACAGTGCAAGCTAGGTATAACCAACGGCTCCACCGGACAAATTTTAGTGTCACCTTTTTTGTCCCAAAAAAGCCGCCACCAAAATTTGCTCGGTGAGCCGGGCGTTATAAGTCGGTGTCTAGTAAGTGGTAATGAGTTATGAGTGAAGTGGGTCTGTTGTTGATTGTTGGGTATTTGTGCCTCTATATGTATCTAGCTTTCAATGCCATGATGATGTATTCAGAATGGAAGGAGAAATCACCGGAGCCAAAAAATTGGGTGTCGATTACTTTCAACTTGCTTAGTAAAATCTCAAATCCTAGTGAGTATGTTAAAGCAAGGGTTTATATCTTTGGTGCTCTTTCTATGATTGTAGGTCTAATGATTTTCTAAATAATTTTGGCGTATAACAATAACCAGTACAACTGGGCACTTCGTGTGCTGGATTCGCAACAAGTTGGCCGCCTGTGTGGTAGGCGTTAAGCCTCCCAAGCTACCCACGAAAAGTAGACACCCTATATAGTAATATTTGACCCTATATGGAGGTGTCACACGGCACGTAAAAAGTACCAACATTACACAGAACACAATAAATAAGACAGTCACCCTAAGAAGTCCACTAACACAATAAATAAGACAGTCACCCTAAGAAGTCCACTAAGAAAGACCGAAGCCAATTAATCCTGCGCGGCACGCGGCAGATATTTTCTGATCAAAAAGTTGAATTTCAAAGACAGGGACCACAAGAATTGCGCTGGTAAATCACAAAGACACGAATTCAAAACAAGCGAGATTCTTGGCGACTGCCAATGAGGAAATTTTTTTAGAAGGGGATGTTGATTCGGCGCTAAGCCAACAGCGCTTGGCTATTTTGAATGCTTGTTCGTCGTTGCCGTTTGAAAACCGATAGTGATGCATCGAGCGAAATAGCTGAACCAACTAAGTCCTTAAAGTTAGCCTCAAATCTAGTAGTGAGTTCCAACCAATTTTCATCTTCGATACCCAGCCTTGAAAGAATCGGCGGTAGCTTAGAATGAATGGCACCACGTTTATCCTGACGAATCTGTCGACCCGTCCAATCTACTAACTCCAAGTAATCCGTCAAACGAAAGGGTAGTCCAAACGGCATCTCTTTGCGTTCATAGCCTTCAAATGGCATTAAACGCTTTGGCTGTTGGTTGGGATGGTTCGGACTGTGCGCAGCTTTCACTTTCGCTGCGCGTTGTTTGACGGACGTGTGCTCTAATTTTTCAGGTGTTACTGCCATCTTTGCTCGTACCGGGTTTAAATCCACATACGCCAAACATGCGGCTAGCGCTTTTTCATCCAGCAAGGCTTGCGATTTAAAGCGACCTTCCCAAAAATGACCTGTGCAGCCATCCTCGTAATTTGCTTGGCGGGAAATAAACTCATTTAATCGCCGCATAAACCAACTGATATCACACAATCGTTCACGCCACACTGCCGCGTATTCTTGCAAGCGTTCCCACTGAACCTGCGAAAGTTGCTCAGGGTCCAGCATAAAGCGTTGGCTGAGCGGGTTGCCTTTATACAGAGAATGCCAGCGCTCAATGACTTCCTCATCAGTCCAAGTATCCGCTTTAGCTTTGTTAATATGAAGTACCACATGATAGTGGTTTGACATGATTGCGTAAGTCGCAACATCAATGGCAAATACTTCGCTTTGCTTTAAAAGCTGTTCCTCCACCCACGCACGACGATGCTCATAGCTAGCACCGTTAGACTTATCAATGCCGCACAAAAATGCACGGCGTACACAACGCGAGACACAATGATAAAAAGGTGTTGCTTCTAACGACACTTGCTGAGAGCGGGGTTTAGGCATGACTCGATCCTTGATTCATGTTTTGACCCACAAACCATACGCAGATGAATGCTTAATGCCATCAGAAGAATGGCTGAAATATCGAGCAGATTCATTGCTCATCTGGCGCTTTTTTCTTAGGATGAGTGTCCATGGTTTTGTCACTTAGGATGAGTGTCCATGGTTTTGCTTACATGGTTTTGTCAAGCCTTACATCAAATATCTATTCTCAGGGAAATGTGACTCAGACATTTACACCTTGGGAAGTAGCTAAGGATTCGAGTGGTTTAAAAACGAACTATGGAAAGACAAGGAATGACCGACTTCACTATAATCACTTTCACTTTACTTCGAAGAACTGATGATTGCTTATGAGATTAGTCCTGATTATTTTGCTTTGCTCTGTGTTCTCAACTTTTGCAGATGAGGATTTTCACTTAGCTTATGTTTATAAAGAAAGTGCAAGTGGCTGCATTGATAGAAATGATAGGACTAGCTGTTTTCCCCTTGATTTTGGGGATTTAATTTATCTGACTAAAAGTCAAGTTGATTCAATGTCAAACAATAGTTGGCTGAGAATCGCAGAAGATAGTAGAAAACCTTGGTGGGTGAAAACATCAGATATTGTTCTACAGTCTTGCTTGAAACCAATTGAATTATCCAAATTTCCGGTTAAAACATATAAATGGGATGGTGGGGATTTAAGGTATGAATACTTTTTTTCCTCTCGACCTATTCTTCAGGTTACTGGATATGGGAGTATAAACAGATCTAGCTGTGTGCTTTCATCTTTTGGAAAATTACTTGAGATTCATTGCAGAGATGACATATCTGGAGAACAAGATACTGAACTATTGAAATACGATGAAGGTAAGCTTTTCTCCATGTCGTGTGGAGAGTGGTGTGAAGTGATTTATAATGATGGAACTGTAGATATAAAAAGATTCAATTAAAGCGTGATTAATTCGTCATTTAATGCCAATAAAATTGTAACGAGACGCTAATCACATTCAGTCGGCTTTTTTACGTTAGAAGCCGTGCCTAAACAGGCGTTATAAAGCGTTAAGTCGCTTCATATTAAAATCGTTTAGGGACACAGGTTGGTCAGTCTAGCCTTTATAATGACTGATTAGATTGACTGATTAGATTCACTGATGAACTTTTCTAATTCCGCCACTGCCTGCTCAATTTGAATGGGTTTGGTTAAATGACTATTCATCCCCGAAGCCAAACTTAACTCTTTGTCGTCTGACATGGCGTTGGCGGTCATGGCAATAATGGGGGTGTGATGATGATTGGGTAGTTTACGGATGAGCCGAGTAGCTTCGTAACCATCCATGATGGGCATTTGAATGTCCATCACGATTAGGTCGTAGTCAGCTGCCGTGGCCATCTCTACAGCTATCTTTCCATTCTCGGCACAATGGACAATTAGGCCAGCTTGTTCAAATGCTTCTTGTGCAATCAATCGGTTGATTGCGATGTCTTCCACCAGTAAAAGCGTTTTGTTTTTAAGAATTTTGGACTCATGGACATCAATGCCTATGGTGGTTTCAGTTTGTAACTGTTCTGCCTCCGCCTTACTTGCTTCTGGTAAATTTAGCAAAACATCAAACTGAGTGCCGCGCCCCAGTTCACTGCTCAGGTGAATATCGCCGCCCATAAGCAGGGCTAAATGCTTACTGATTACGAGACCTAAACCCGTGCCCCCGTATTTGCGTGAGGTGGAGTCGTCAGCCTGTGAAAACGGCGCAAACAAACGCGCCTGTTGTTCACTCGAAATACCAATGCCTGTATCCAATACGCTGATCTTTATTTGGTCGCTTATGTCTGTTCGTGTGACGTTGACAGTAACGGACCCCGTATCGGTAAATTTAATGGCGTTGCTAATCAAGTTTGAAATAATTTGTGAACAGCGCACCACATCACCAACGACATAATCCGTAAAGGAAGAAGGGTAGTTGATAATCAATTCAATGTTCTTTTCTTGAGCTTTGGCTGCAAAAGTTTGCTGAATGCTGTCAAGCATTTCTCTAAAGTTAAAGGTGATGAATTCTACAGAAAGTTTACCGGCTTCGATTTTTGAGAAGTCCAAAATATCATTGAGTAGATGCAATAAGTTGTTCGATGAGAATTTGAGCTTAGTAAGGTAGTCCCTTTGTTGCTCACTGAGGTCGGTCCTTAGCAGTAGGTCGGTCAAGCCGATAACACCGTTCATCGGTGTGCGTATTTCGTGGCTCATATTTGCAAGGAATAAACTCTTAGACTGGCTGGCTTGTCTAGCATCAGCGGTGGCTTTTGTAAGTTTTTTATTGGCTTCTTCTAGCTCTTGTGTGCGGTTTTTAACTTGTTCTTCTAAAGAGTTGTTTGCTTCAATTAGTAGTTTCTCTGACTTATGTAATGCTGTTTGTGTTGCGTTTAATTTGGCTAGGGATTTTTCTGCACGTATTTTTTCGATGGACGCTTTGCGAGTTATGTAAAGCAGCACAAATACAAATAAGGTGATTAAGCTGAACTGTATTAGTTCTTGAATGACAATGGATTGGAAACGGTCTCGAGTCAGTTTATAAGTGTAATAAACTTCAATGTTGCCTATGGTCATATTTTGATGACGAACGGGATAGCGGGCGCTGACAATGTCGTAGGTGCGAAAATAAAAATCGTCTAAAGTCGTAATGAGTTTGTCGTCTTGGTTTTTGTATTTGCCGGTGAATATATGCCCAAAGTTTCCGTAAACTTTAATGCCGCGAATAAAATCGACCTGCATTTCAGCATCTAAAATGGCGGAGGCCGTTTCTTCGGTAAATGCGCGCTCGGTGGATTTTTTATATATGTTGATAACCAGTGGAATCAGTGTGCTGGCAATACGCATGCTAATGGCAGCAACCCGTTCGTCTGTGTTTTTGTGGAGTTGTTGGTCGGCTAAATGAATACGCCAAAAGAACAGGGTCACCATGAGTACGGTAACCACAACGCATAAAACGATAAAGTTACGCTGAGTGGATAGATTCCAGTTCATGGGTCACTGGTCATAAGGCCCAAAGTATTGGTAGTAGCGGTTGTATTTTGATTTAAAGGCTTTTTTGGCCTCTATCAATCGTTTGGTAAAGTCATCTTTTGCGGCATAGTCTGTTAGGACCTGTTCAGATACTGCTTTCCAGCGTTTAATGTCTTGCGCGCTCCAGTTGCGAATCTCTGTGTTGTTGTTTTTAAAATTTTCCAGCGCTTCAAAGTCTGCCAGTTTGGCTTTGACTGTAGTGGTCAGGGTATAGGCGGTAAGAGCGGTATCAAGCATCATTTTTAAATCGTCGGGCAGTGCCTCGTAGGCCTGTTTGTTAATGAGAAAATCAGCCAAAACGGAAGGCTGCCAAATGGCTGGCACAATGGCATGGGTGGCGATGCTATTTAGGCCTAAATTCCATGCGCCTGCTGCCGTTGTCCATTCCACTGCATCCAATGCACCGCTTTCTAAGGCGCTTTTGATTTCTTCGGGCACAAGCGGGATGGTGTATGCACCAGACACGGCAGACAAAACTTCGCTAGGTAGGCCCGGACCAATGCGCACCTTAAGCTCGTTTAAGTCATCAATGCCGCGTATGGGTTTGCGCGACAGTAAGCCGAACTCCATACCCGGCCACCATGCCGCGCGCCACTCAATGCCTTGAGGGTTAGCGAGCTCATTGGCCAACTGGGTGCCTTCGCCGCCTAAAAAGAACAGTAACGAGGCGTCAATGTTCATAAAGTCAAAAGGGCCGGCGTTCATCACGGCCCAAGCTGGGTGCTGGCCAGACCACCAGTTGGGCCAGCCTGCTCCCATATGAATGCGGCCGCTTTTTACTGCATTAAAAATATCTGGCCCTCCGGTAATGGTTCCGCCCGGATGCGCCTTTATGACAAATCGACCGCCACTCATGACCTCTATTTTTTCGGTCATCGCCACCAGCTCTGTGAAGTCGATGCTGTTGGCTGTGGCCTGTGCTTGTAGGTCCCACCGAATGGTCTTGGGTTGATCGGAACCACAGCCAGCAAGCGCGGTGACGCTTAGGATCACGCTGATGATGAGAGACCTAGATTTGGTGGACATAGCAAGACCCTTGCTGTCGCGTTATTACGAACTCGTATAACAACTCGAGTAAATATATTGAGTCTAGTCGAGGGGTTTTCATTTCGCCAAACAGCGCAGAAAAGGCCTTGGGCCGAGCGACAGCCTGTAGTGAGTCACTGTTCGTCGTCGGCAATGGGCTGAGGTTAGCCGTCGTGAAAACGAATAAATTCCGTTAGTAAACCAAACACCTCTTTTGGCGCTTCGATGTGTGGGAAGTGCCCTGCGTGTTTGATGGCATGAATATCTTTCTTATCTGAAAGTGTTGCGAGTTGTTCAATACCTTTGTCGCCGTACATTGGGTCCAGCAAGCCCGCCACATAACGAATGGGTACTTGGCTTTGCTGCCAAGCCTGTGCCCAGTGCTGACCATATTGAATCCTATCTTTTAAGAAGAAATTTAGGCGATGAATAATTTTATGACCTTTTTGCTGTGCGAGCAGCTGCCAGTAGCGTGAGAACAGGGTGTTTAGTTCATGGGCAGATAGCCTTTCTAAATAAATTCTCGAAAACACCTGCATCATATTTTTCTGCAATAGCCGTTGGTTAAACAGCTTTGATATAACAAAGCCAGCGGGGGACATAAGCAGCTTTTGAATGAGTCTAGGGTTGGACAGTTCGGGAAGAATCGATCCACTCATGGCAAACAAACTAAGTATCTTGGGTGCGGCCTGTGCAGGCTGAGTTTGTCTTGGCTGGGTTGCTTGCGATTGATTTCGG
>JBFHVZ010000160.1:0-9324 GCA_041589295.1 Pseudomonadales bacterium | reverse complement strand
GAACTGATCGAACAAGGCAAAGCGCTGGATCTGGTGGGTTTTCGTCAGTTGTTGCAAGTTGGTGTGCAGCGTGTCTGGATTACAGCTGATGTACACAATGTTGGGGTACTGGCTGATGAGTTCGCAAGAACCTTCGTCTAAGCCGGCTCGGGGCGGGTCTACCAGTACGGTCTGAAAGTCGGCGCTTTCTAATTCCATGCCTTTTAGGCGACTGCGCAAGCGTACGCCATTCATATGGTCGGTGAATTCTTCGGCGCTGACACGGGCAAAATCCACGTTATCGAGCCCATTCATGGCTTTGTTTTCCAGTGCGGCGTTGACCGAGGTCTTGCTGATTTCGGTGGCCACCACACGACGGAAGTTCTCGGCCAAAGCAATGGAGAAGTTACCGTTACCGCAGTACAGCTCCAACAGGTCGCCTTGGCTATTACGGGTTACCGCTCGCGCCCACGACAGCATGTTTTCATTCATGCGGGCATTAGGCTGTGTGAAGCTGCCTTCAATTTGCTTATAGCGAAAGGTTTTACCATCCACGTGCAGGGTTTCAATCACATGGTCTTGATCGAGCAACAAGCGCATCTTGCGCGCACGGCCGATGAGGTGAATCCCCAGTTCAGTCTTGAGTGCTTGAGCCGCTTGTTGCCATTCGTCGTCCAACTGGCGGTGATAAATCAGTGTGACTAAACGCTCACCGGACAGGGTGTGGAGGAACTCCACTTGGAACAGCTTCTTTTTCAGTACAGGCTGCGCGTTTAGCTCGGCCATAAGCACGGGCATCAAAGCGCAGATGGACTCGTCAGCAATATCAAAGTCAGTGATTTCGATGGGGTCGGTTTTTGTGCCCGGTTCGAACATGGCGTAGAAACAGCGGTCACCTTCATGCCATACGCGAAACTCGGTGCGTACGCGAAAATGCAGGGGCTGGCTGGCAAAGACTTCCAGTGCTGGCGGGTTAAAACTGGCAAACTGAGACTCGATTCGCGCTTGCTTCTCAGCCAGTAGAGTCTGGTACTGATCTGGCTGTACATCATGCATGGTGAGGGTCTCGCTGGTCAAAAAGGCGCGTATTATCGGTTAGCCCTCTCTCCCCATCAAGTCGAAGTACGTCATTGATTGTGTTGGCCCTGTCTCTGGGTAGCGTTTTGGCTGCGATCCATCGTACTGTTCCATTCAGTGTGGTGCTTGTTTCATGGCAAAAAGTAATAAGCGCTGGACTTTCAAACACGCGTTTGAATAAGCTAATACGCTCGTCAATAAGAATGATAAGCAGAGGCCCACCTATGCATCCCGTGACGCAAGCTTTAATTGATCTGCTCACCGTCAAAGCCACCCACACGGACGCACAGGGGTGTCGTCATTATCAGGGGCATTGCGAAGACTTGGGTTTTCGTAATTTATTTGGCGGTCAAATTTTGGGGCAATCGCTGTACAGCGCCATTAAATCTGCGCCGCAGGGTTTTCTGCCGCATTCGTTACACGCGTATTTTTTACTGCCGGGGCGCGTAGACGCACCCGTAGACTACAAAGTAGAAGAACTTAGGGTAGGCCGCACATTCGCCACCTATCGCGTGGATGCCATTCAAGACGACAACATCATTTTTACTCAAGACTGCAGTTTTCAATTACCCGAAGACGGTTTAGAACACCAAGACCCCATGCCTACTCCCAAAGGGCCGGACGGCATCATTAGTCACTTAGAATTATCGCGCATGGTGCAAGATATGTTTCCCGAACATCTGCGCGAAAAATACACCGCCGAAAAACCTCTCGAAATGCGCACCGTCGAACCCATCAACATGTTTATGCCGGTGGAAATGCCAGCAAAAAAACACGTTTGGATTCGCCCCATAGACGATTGGAGTGGCCAAGAACTGGCACTGCAATACGCGCTGATGGCCTACAACTCGGACTTTAATTTGTTGACCACGGCCATGCAGCCCCATGGCGTGTCTGTGGCCACCAAGGGCATGCAGGTGGCTAGCCTAGATCATGCCATGTGGTTTCATCGCAAACCGCGCACCGACGATTGGTGGTTGTATCAATTGCAAAGCCCCGCTGCGGCCGGTGGTCGCGGTTTAAACTTTGGCCACATTTATCATAGGGATGGAGAGTTGATGGTGACGACGGCGCAGGAAGGGTTGATGAGGCTACGTTCTAAGTAGGAGCTACTTAGGAGCTACTTGCGTCGATAATACTGCGTTATAGCCCTTAAATGGCTGAAAGCTATTTACGTTGCCAATACGGCGTTATATTGAATGCACAGGGTTGTCATTTATAAACCATAAAATCCGCCCCTCTGCATTCAATATGCCTTGTCTTGGCTGCCTCAATTACGCTTTTAGATGCTCATTCAATAATTTAAAACCTGAAATTAATTTTAAAGAAGTGCTTTATGAATTTATACGGTCGTATGTTGATCATTTTGATTCGGTTGTTTTTTATCAAGCGCGATCATCACCCGTTGCATCGTACAAAGTTGTACTTTCGTGCTTGGCCCCATGATTGTGACTTTAATCTGCATCTAACCAGCTCGCGCTATTTTGCCATGATGGATTTGTGTCGAATTGATTTGTTGGTACGTATGGGGTTAGGCCGATTGATTTTGAAGAAAGGGTGGAAGTTTGTTGTCGGTGCGCAGGAAATTTCCTACATCCGTGAGATGCCGCCTTTTGCGCGATTTCAAGTCACCACACAAGTGATGGGGTGGGACGAGAAATATTTTTATATCGAACACAGAGTCAGTCGCAAAGGTAAGTTACACGCGCTGGCACATATCCGCATTGCAGCCATTGAAAAAAATCGCGTCATCTCTATGGGGGAAATTATGGATGTAGCCCAACGGGATGTAGAAAAGCCACTTGAAGTGGAGGCCATTACGTTGTGGCGAAAACTGCTGGACCATAAAAAGTGGAAAAACTTTGTCGAAAAGAAACCAACTAATGGTTCCGGCAAACAATAATCCTGTGGTGTTTACGAATGTTGGGATAACTGTGCCTTGAGTTGTTTGATTTCGTTTTTGGCGTGATCTAATTCTTTACCCGTGTCCCGCAAGCGTTTGGATAGAATTTCTGCGAGTACGCGATAAAAAATCGAATAAAACGCACTTTGTTCTTCGGGGGGCATGCTATCCATAAACGCGGCGTCTATGGCCAAACACTTGGTGCGTTGCGTGGCGGTTACGGTGGCGGAGCGTGCTTCGCCGTCTAGCACGGCCAATTCGCCAAAGGTGTCGCCACTTTCATTAAAACGCGCCAGTTCATTTTCGCCTTTGGTTACCTTAACTTCGCCATAGACCAAGACATAAATCCAGCTGTCATACACGCCTTCTTGTGTGATGACTTCATCCGTTTCGTAGATGCGCAGCTTGCTCAGTTGCAGCATGTCCAGCAAGTGGCTGGTGTTCATATTTTTCAAAAACGGAAACGCCCTCAGCTTATCTACCAAGTCTTCGCGTCCGTATAGGTATTCGCTTTCTTGCATGGCTCCCCACCGTCAGAGCGGCTGACCCATTAAGCATAGCTCAATCAGGGGGATTGGGATGGCATCCACCATGAGGTGTCCAAGGGAGGTGTCGACGCCGGAATGACTGGGTTCTGTAAGCGAATTAAATGACGTGCTGGTAAGTTAGCGCGTTCAATGTCTGCGCGATGATATTCGATGAACAGTGCCTTATAACTGCCATCTTGTGTGGCCCGTTCTAGCCCCAGTTGAATATCTGCCGCGAGTTGAGGGCGGCTCTTGGTAACAAAAAAATAGACTGGGTGAGGGTAAAACAGCATGACATCGCGGGCGATAATCAGGCTGTCACTGTGACGGGCTTGCTCTTGCCAGATTTCGTTGAGGCCTCGGTGAAAATAATCAAAACGACCTTCTTTGAGTAAGCGAAACAAGGTTTGGTAGTTGCCATAGGCTTTCACTGGTAATTGGTTTGCGCTGTATACCGGTAAGTCTTTCCAGTGGGCACCATGGCCGCCGATGAATTGCCTGAGATCTGCAAGGCTGCGCACGGTCGCCAGTTTAGCTTCGCTGTCAGGGGTGACCAATAATAGCCGCAACCCTAATATGCCTCGATAAATCGGTACAGCCACCGCGAGCATGTTAGCCTCCCGCTCTGCCGTGGTGGACATCCATTGCACATCCAGCTCGCCACGTACAACCATGCGCTCGCCCCGCGCTTCGTTAACGTTTTGCTCTTCTGGGGGCACCACTTCGTAATCTGGATTGGCCAAGCTTAAGGCCAAAACCAACACCGCTTGTCCAAAGGCATAGCGGTCATCGGCTTGATAGTGACGTACGGTCAGCGGTTCGGGGGAGGAAATTGGTTCGCTGTTGCTTGTGCTAGCCAACAGCATCAGTAAACACAGTGCGCCCACAAGGAGGCCGCTGCGACGGTCTAGCCGGTTCGGGAACATACTGCGTTGCCTCGTACGATCACTGCTAGGTGGCTGATTGGCTAAGAGTATAGCAGGGCCTAGCGTGTTAGCTGCGATTACAAAAGCGTTTGCGATAGGCCGAGGGTGTTAAACCAACGCGTTCTTTGAATAAGCGCCTAAATGAGTTGGCGTCTTCGTAGCCCACATGCAGTGTAATTTGATCAACGCCTTCTTGACTGCTTTCCAGTAAGTGCTTGGCTTTTTCAACGCGTAAATTTTGCAAATATTGGATGGGTGTTTGCTCGGTGGCCTCTTTAAACCGACGAATAAAGTTACGCATGCTTAGGCCAAATTCATCGGCAACGGCCTCCATAGAAATTGGCTGGCTTAATCGTTTTTCCATAAATATTTGAATTTTTAACACGTCGGCATCGGCGTGATTCTTTTTAAATGTAGTTTGCGAATATGGGGTTTGAGTACGCGGTGCGGAATCAACTAGCAGTTTTTTTGCACATTCAGATGCTAACTGCGGTGATGCAAACTTTCGAATCAGGTGCAGTAATAAGTCGGACCCACTGGTGGAGCCACCAGAGCACATAAGCAAACCATCGTCTGTTACTGTGCGTTCGGTTTGCAGTTTGACCTGTGGGAAAGCGCGTTGAAACTGTTCGCTAAAAACCCAGTGCGTGGTGGCACGCTTGCCGTTCAGTAATCCGGTTTGGGCTAACACAAATGCGCCGGTGCACATGGCCGCAATATAAACGCCTTTTTCGTGCATTTCTTTTAACCATTCCACCATGGGGGAGAGCGCTGGTAGTACCGCTAATATATTAAACATAAATCCCGGCACGATAATCAGTTGGGTGTCGTTCACTTCGGCCAGCGATTTTTGCGGCGTCAGCATTAGCCCGCCAGTGCAATGTACAGGTTGCCCGTCCATGGAGGCGGTTTCTACTTCGAACAACGGAGTAACTATTGCAGGTGCAACTTTTTGTTGGTTGTTCGCCAGTTTTTTTTGATTGGCGTACTGATAGATGACGTTGGCGCATTCAATAAATTCCAGCGTGGCAGACACACTGGTAGAGGAACATTGATTCGCCATTAGGATGGTGATTTTCATAGATAAAAATCCGCATGTTTTTAGTCATTTTTGCCTATGGTGGCCTCAAGGGCAACTCTGAATAATGCCTAACATGACGTCAGGTTAACCGTTGTTCGATGTACTAAGCCGATACTTTCTAGCGAATAATGCAGGACCCCTAAGATGAAACACACCGCGTATCAGTTATTTAAAAAACCGTTTTTTGGCCGTTTTATGCGTCCTTGGCGCTGGCCAGAGTCAGTTGATCGTAGCCCTTGGCACGCCCTGCGTGTGACCAGCGAAAGCGGTTCGCAGCTTTCTGCTTTGGTGGCAGAAAGCACCGCGCCGCAAGTAAAAGGAGCTGTGGTGATGGCTCATCCCATGGGCGTGATCGCCAAAGGCTTTTGGATGAAGAACGGACATGCGGATGCGTTACGCAATGCGGGTTATCACGTGATGGTGTTTGATTTAAACGGGTTTGGTGAGAGCCCCAGTACCAACATGGAATATCCTTTAGACATACTGGCTGCAGGGCAAGCTATGCAAACTCGGTATCCTAACTTACCCATTGCTGTCGTGGGTGCCTCCATGGGGGCGGCCATGAGTATGTGTGCGCTGTCTAAACCAAATCATCCGTTTAAAGCAGCCGTGTTAGAAGGTGCGTTTCCTACTTTGCTGCATTTTTGGGGACGTTACCCCATCCCGAAACTGGGCATACAGTTATCTAAAATCGTGTATCCGGCAGGTGAGCGGCGTATGCGTCCCGTGTTAGCCGCGGATCAGTTAGTGGGTACGCCTGGTATCTTTTTAATTTATGGCGAGGCAGATATTTATACGCCAGTGAACGACGGCAAGTTGCTGTGGCAAGCGCTTAAAGATAAAACAGAAACGGACTTTTGGGCTGTGCCAAACGCGGATCACACACATGCGTTTCGCGCGCAACCCGAAGAGTACACGCGTAAGGTCGTCGCGTTCTTAGATGAACAAATGGGTGTTACGCCAGCGGCGGTACGCAGCGTTTGAATTAATTGACAATCTCCACGACGGTTTAGCAATCCCGGCGGCTCTGGGTTTGCTCCCTCGCCAGTTGAACATGTGCGTGTTCAACTGGCTTTTTTATGACTTTTTTATCCACTGTACTGGCTGGAAAAGCCACTTACCCGCCTGCCTAGTCATGCCATGATGCCATCACAACAATAATAATGATGAAGGTTGCCAAGATGACTGATTACAATCCCATAGGGTTGGCCATACCCTTGTTTGTGTTGCTCATGTTGTTCGAGTTTTTATTGGCGCGAGCAAAAGGTAAATCCCTGCATCGCTATAACGATAGTTTGAATAGTTTAAGTATGGGGATGTGTCTTTTAGTCTCAGATGCGTTGCTCAAAACGTTCACCTTTGCCGCGTTCGTCTATTTGTGGCAACACCATCGTGTTTTCGAGTTTGCTACAGCAGATTGGCTAACCTGGCTTGTGTTCTTTTTTGGTGTGGACCTGTGTTACTACTGGTTTCATCGCTTTGCTCATGAATACAATATTTTATGGGGTGCCCATGTTGGGCATCATCAAAGCGAAGAATACAACCTTACGACTGCATTAAGACAAAGCGCATTTCAGTACGGGTTTTCTTGGGTTTTTTATTTACCTCTGGCGATTTTAGGTTGCCCGCCAGAAGTCTTTCTTGGCCAGTTTGCCTTATTAAAGATCTATCAGTTTTGGCTGCACACACAATTAATTCACCGTATTCCTATGATGGAAGGTTGGATGTCAACGCCTTCGAGTCATCGCGTGCATCATGCAAAAAATCCAATCTATATAGATAAAAACTACGGTGGCACCTTGGTGGTTTGGGATAGGTTGTTTGGAACTTGGCAACCGGAACTCGCACAAGAAGTATGTCACTACGGCACCACGGAGCCGCTCAATACATTAAGCCCAATAAAAGCCAACCTGCAACATTGGGGACAACTTCTACAAGACTCGTGGAACACGCAGCGTTGGCGCGACAAGTGGATGCTGTGGTTTAAACCCACAGGTTGGCGACCGGAAGATTGTCGTACCCAAGGTAACATGTGGTTACAGCATGATGGTGTGGCAGAGCGGCCCAAGTATGATCCGCAAACCAGCCTAAAGGTAAATGTTTATGCGGGGCTCACGTTACTGTCCCTTGGTGGCTTGGCGATTATGTTTTTATTTCGGTCGCCCACGTTATCGGCTGAACAACTGGCCTACGGTGTGTTTGCGATTGTTGGCGGTGTTGTTATGGTGAATCGATTTTTAGAAAATCAATTTCGCTTCTGGTTTATTGAATGTATCCGTTGGCCCGTGGCCATCTATTTGACAATACAACTTGCTGTGACGGGTTCGGTTACCACAGTGGTAAATTCTATAACCATGGCACAGCCCGCTGTCGTTGTTTATGACTATGTCACGAATCCAAACCGTTGGCGTGAATGGCACTTTCAATCGGTGAGTGTCACCCCCGAGCGCGACTATGCCTTAGTGCGCGGCGATACCTTTGACGAGATTATTCGAACCCCTTTAGGTGAAGACTTTTTGCAGTGGCGCGTGATTGAAAATGTCGAGAATAGGTTGTGGATCGCAAATGGGTACAACGCAGCGAAAAACATCCACATTGAATTAACCTACGAATTAAATACGGTCGGGGTCGGGCAAGGCCAAACCGAGTTTACAAGAACATTACGCTACGAAGTCCCCAACTTTTTTTGGCATGCCGTGAACGCAGTTTATTTTAAACCGCAAGTCCATGGTCATTCGCAACTTGCACTGACGGCATTGCAGCAAAAACTCAGCGAGCCAAAATAAAAAAAGGCCACGCCTTACGGCGTGGCCTACCCAGCTAGGGTGCTGTGGTTCTGTTAAACGCGAAGCAGTTTAATTGGTCGCCACCAACTCTGAGCTATCCCAGTTAGCCGCTTCGAGCGGATATGTACCTTTGATTAAACCTAGGTCGTTGTAAGCTGCTTGAATGCGCTGAGTCAGTTTTTGCAGGTTGTGTTTGTACTCTGGGTTATGCAAAAAATCTCGGTTGGATTCTGGTGAAACAAACTCGGCGTCTAGTATCAACTCTTCCATTGGGCCGATGGCCTTTTTGTCATCCAATAAGTACTCGGCTGTTTTTGCTAGAAATTCCACACGTTGTTTGGTGTTTAAAGCTTTCATCAGCGCTTGCGTTTGGCGTTGCGCTTCCATAAGTACGCTGACAATTTGTGAAACCTTGCGGCGGTTGTCGCGCAAGTAGTCGCTGCGTACCACGTACACGTCGGCAATAATACGATTGGCAAACATGGTGGAAGTAATTAAGCGCGCGCCTTGCACCGAGCCTTTGCTACCAGAGCCGACCGTGCGGTTGGATGTGAGAACTAATGCATCGGGCAGTACCATAAACGCGGCGTCTATTTCGGAACGTAAAAACGCCGCTGGTGGAGCGTTGTCCGAAAGCGTTAAGTCCGGTTGCCAGTCTAGCGTCACTTCATTCAAATTAATTTTTTTGTCTTGTAATAGTGTGGTTAAAAAGTCTACGTGTGGCCCGTAGGCTTGTAGCGAAATGGTTTTGCCTTTTAAGTACTTGACGTTCATCAGGCCTTTTTTTGCAACCAAACCGTCACCACCTTTTGACCACGTCATTTGATAAATAACAACTGGCTTGGTGCGCTCGTCTTTGGATAATAATTCGATGGCTTGGTTGCACATGCCGACGGTACAACGCAAAAACGGCGTTTCGCCCGCAATGTATTCGCGTAGCTGAGTTTTAAAATCGTCTTGGCGTACTAATTTGATGTTGAGACCGGCCTGTGCAAACAAGCTTTTGGGTTGGGTTTCTAACGCAAGACCGTTTGCCAGCAGGGTG
>JBFHVZ010000159.1:0-9339 GCA_041589295.1 Pseudomonadales bacterium | reverse complement strand
TTAGCTCTTTAAATGTGGACTCAGCACTGTAGATCATATCCCCTTCACCGGTACTCACTGCCGTGTTCAGCAACTCTTCCGTGCGGTTAATACGGACAATGTTTTCCCGGGATGATTGCACCACTGGGAAAAACAAGTCCTGTATCTGGGCTAAACGGGCTGAGTTGTCTCTACTGATGCTGCCGTTTACGGCGAGCGCAGCAATAAATCCAATGATCGCAATCACTGGGATTACGAGGATTTTGATTTTAATGGAAAGTCTGCTCAGAAAATTCATATACAACCTCGGCTAACGGGCTTCCCTGCGAATGTCCGCTTAGATATAAGCATAGACAATGTTCAGCCGAGGTCTAATTCGTGTATGAATTTATTGATTAGGTGTTGGATTGAACCACTTGAGCTTGTCATGTAGACGCACAACGTCGCCAACAATGATTAGTGTGGGCGCCGAAACTGGCGTTTTTTTGACATCTTCAGGCATGTCTTTGAGGGTGCTGATCAGCACCTTTTGTTCTGGAGTTGTGCCCTTTTGCACCAGCGCAATGGGGGTGTTTGGGCTCATACCGTGAAGTTGAAGGTTTTCGCAGATGATTGGTAGTCCCATTAGCCCCATGTAAAACACAATGGTTTGACTCGGGTGTATAAGCTCAGCCCATGGCAGGTCCGCTGTGTTGTTTTTGAGGTGGCCCGTGACAAAGCGAACGCTTTGCGCGTAATCGCGATGGGTCAGCGGTATACCCGCATACGACGCACAGCCTGCTGCGGCAGTGATGCCCGGTACAACTTGGAAAGAGACTCCAGCATCGGAAAGCTCTTGGATTTCCTCGCCACCACGTCCAAAAATAAATGGATCGCCGCCCTTTAGACGCAAAACTCGACGGCCTTCTTTGGCCAGTTTTACCAATAGCTGATTGATTTCACCTTGGGGGACGGCGTGATCAGAGCGAGCCTTACCTACATAGATTCGATCTGCATCGCGGCGACACATTTCTAAAATTGGCTCACTGACTAGGCGGTCGTACAGCACTACATCCGCTTGCTGCATCAAACGCAGTGCTTTAAAGGTCAGCAAGTCTGGGTCACCAGGTCCTGCGCCGACCAAGTAGACTTCACCACGTTCCTTGGGTAGTACGTTGTCATCTTCAAGTTCAGTTTGCAGGGTCTGTTCGGCTTCGGTGCTCTTACCTGCAAACATAAGCTCGGCCACGGGGCCTTGTAGGATTTTTTCCCAAAAGCCGCGTCGGTCGTTGATATGTGTAAAACGCTGTTTAACTTTCTCGCGGTATTTTTCTGCTAGCGCAGCCAGTTGACCGTACGTGGCTGGCAGAATGGTTTCTAATTTAGCGCGTAATAGGCGCGCCAAAACGGGTGAGCTGCCACCTGATGAAATGGCTGCGACAATTGGTGAGCGGTCCACAATTGCAGGGAAGATGAAGGTACATAGTGACGGTTGATCAACCACATTGACCGGCAAGCCTATAGCTTTGGCATCTTCAGAAACCTGTTTGTTCAGGTTGAGATCGTCTGTTGCTGCTATTACCAGGCGTTTGTTGCTTAATAGTTCTGCGCGATATTCTCCAACAATGACTTGCCCTTGTGTTTGTTTTACAAGGTCTGTTAAGTCCTGTCTGACTTCGTGAGCGACAACTGTAATTTTACCCTGTGCTTTTGCCAGTAAGGTGGCCTTGCGTAAAGCCACCTCACCGCCGCCAACAACCAGAACTTCTTGATTTTTTAAGTCGAAAAATAGCGGCAAAAATTCCATGCTTAACCTATAAATTCAGCGTTATTCATGTAAGGACGTAATGCATCAGGCACACGCACTCTTCCATCTTCTTGCTGATAATTTTCCAATATAGCCACCAAGGTGCGGCCTACCGCCAAACCCGATCCATTCAATGTGTGCAATAGTTCTGGCTTATTGGTTTCTGGGTTGCGCCAGCGCGCCTGCATGCGGCGAGCTTGGTAATCACGGAAATTACTGCAAGAAGAAATCTCGCGGTATTTTTGCTGACCTGGCAGCCAGACTTCAATGTCGTAGGTCAAGGCGGCAGAAAATCCGAGGTCTCCTCCGCAAAGTTTGACTAAACGATAAGGTAGATCAAGTTTTTGTAAGATTTTTTCGGCATGTCCAGTTAGTGCTTCTAGGGCTTGTTCACTGTCTTCCGGCTTAACCATCTGTACCAACTCAACCTTTTCGAATTGGTGTTGGCGAATCATGCCGCGAGTGTCACGACCATAACTTCCTGCTTCGCTGCGGAAGCATGGTGTATGGCAGACAAACTTCAGTGGTAAGGCTTTAGCGTCAACGATTTCATCGCGCACGATATTGGTAACGGGCACTTCGGCGGTTGGAATCAAATAGTACTGGCTATCGCCAAATGGAATTTTAAATAAGTCTTCTTCGAATTTAGGAAGCTGACCGGTGCCGCGTAGAGAGTCAGCATTGACCATGTAAGGTACATAAACTTCTTTGTAGCCGTGTTCTTCGCTGTGTGTGTCCAGCATCAATTGGATCAGTGCGCGATGCATGCGTGCGATGCCGCCTTGCATGACGGCAAAACGAGAGCCGGTAAGTTTTGCAGCAATGTCAAAATCTAACCCGCCTACGTCGCTACCCACATCCACATGGTCTTTTACTTCAAAGTCGAAAGTACGAGGCTCACCCCAAAGGCGGATTTCAACGTTTTCTTCTTCGTCTTTACCTTGTGGAACTGACTCGTCTGGCAAGTTCGGCGTAGACATTAGGATTGCGTTGATCGCCTCTTGTGCTTCTTTTGCTTGTTCTAATGCCGTAGCCAGCTGGGCGTCAATGTCGCGGGTGGTTTCAGCAACTTTGGCCTTGGCTTCGTCGATGCTCATGCCTTGTTGCTTGAGTTGGCCGATGAGCTTGGATGCTTTTTTCTTTTCAGCCTGAAGGTTTTGCGACTCAACATCGGCTTGCTTGCGTTTGGCATCCCATTGAGTGAATGCTTCGATGTCGAAGTCATAGAATTTTTTCTTTAGCTGCTCTGCAACTTCTTGAGGGTTTTCGCGTACTTTGCGGATGTCCAGCATGGATAAGTGTCCGATGTTCAGATAATCAGTTTTGCTA
Organism: Pseudomonadales bacterium; assembly: GCA_041589295.1. Classification (GTDB taxonomy): domain Bacteria; phylum Pseudomonadota; class Gammaproteobacteria; order Pseudomonadales; family Oceanobacteraceae; genus Bermanella. The sequence continues at coordinate 6,245 of JBFHVZ010000159.1, read as the reverse complement.
AATGCCAGCCCAGTAAGCAGGCCAGTAGGCAACCAATAACACTGGTTGCCATGTAGGTCAGGGCAAGATGCCATTGACCATGTTGAATCATGGTTAAACCTTCAATTGAGAAGGTTGAGAACGTGGTTAGCGCTCCCAAGAATCCCACCATGACCAGCTCACGCCAGTGGCCTGGCATCTTAAGATGGTCAACGATTAATACATAGCATAGGCCCATGATGAAAGAGCCTATTAAATTGACGGCAAGTGTACCAAAGGGAAAGCCAGCGCCCAATGCCCCGATGGACTTTGTCACCCAGCTACTTAAGGCGGCACGGCCCATAGCACCAAGCGCCCCTCCCAATGCGATCATTAGCCATTGCATGGGTCTTGCTCCTGATAGCGCCTGATTGGACTGGCCTCATCTAACGTTCGCAGGTGGTCTAATTTGGCGCGTATTTTTTGCTCTAGACCACGATCTACCGGCAGATAATAGCGTTCGTGTTGTAACTCAGGTGGTAGATAACACTCCCCGGCGGCGTAAGCGTCTGGTTCGTCGTGGGCGTAGCGGTAGTCACTGCCATAACCTTGGTCCTTCATCATGCTCGTTGGTGCATTAAGAAGATGCATGGGGACTTCGTAGCTGGGTTGGGCTTTTATTTGTGCGCGAATGGTGTTGTACGCGTTGTAAACCGCATTGCTTTTTGGTGCGGATGCTAAGTATGCAATGGCTTGCGCAAGGGTAAGCTCCCCTTCTGGACTGCCTAAGCGTTCATAGGTAAGCCATGCGTTCATGGCAACTTCTAATGCCCTTGGGTCTGCATTGCCGATATCTTCACTGGCCATGCGTACCACACGTCGAGCGATGTAAAGAGGGTCACAGCCACCATCTAACATACGCACAAACCAGTATAGGGCCCCATCAACGCTGCTGCCGCGAACTGATTTATGTAAGGCGGATATCTGTTCATAGAAAATGTCACCGCCTTTATCAAATTGCCTAACACTGTCTTGCAGTATCTCTTCGACAATTGCGTATTGAATACGGTTATTGCCATCAGCTTCCGCAAGGTCTGCAGCCATCTCGAGTAAGTTGAGTGCGCGTCTGACATCGCCATCGGCTGCTTGTGCAATTAATTGCGCCGCGCGGTTTTCGATGCCAAGGTTGAGGCTTTTTAAATGGTCATCCTGTTGCAATGCTGTTTGCAGTAAGACTTCAATTTGTTCGCGTTCGACGCCGCGCAATTTATAAACCCGCGCACGTGAAAGTAATGCGCCATTTAATTCGAACGATGGGTTTTCTGTGGTTGCACCGATGAAGATTACAGTTCCATTTTCTACGTAAGGTAAAAATGCATCCTGTTGTGCTTTATTAAAGCGATGCACTTCGTCGACAAATAACAGAGTGACCTTTCCATTGCTACGGAAGCGTTTTGCTTGTTCGACGGCGGCTCGAATTTCTTTGACGCCATCCATTACTGCCGAAACAGAAACAAATTCGGCGTTTGCGTAGCCGGCTAACAACCGCGCGAGCGTTGTTTTGCCTACGCCCGGTGGCCCCCAAAAAATCATAGAGTGCAGCTGCCCACTTTCTATAACTTTTCTAAGGGCTTTATTGGGTCCAAGCAGGTGTGCCTGGCCATAGTATTGTTCAAGCGTTGTGGGCCGCATGCGTGATGCAAGCGGCTCATAGGGATTGGGTTCGCTAAACAGTCCGTTTTGCATAATTAGGGATTAGCGAGGGCGCCTTGTGAAATAACGTCAACGCCTTTGGGTGGCACAAAAAAGAAAAGGTCATCATTAAGCGCAATGCCGTTCTCGACGCCTTTAAAGCTTAATACGGTCTTCTGCCCTATTTCGTCCTTGATGATCATGCGCTGCAATTTGTTTTGCGCATCAAACTCTAAGCGCAAGCGATCGAATAACGCGCCGCTTGCTTTTGGAATTAACACAAAATGCCATTCGTTTTGCAGTTGTTCGGCGTAAACCTCGTAGGCGGCTTCGATTTGGTTTAGCTCCCCAGACAGCATTAAAGCAGGCGTTGATTCAACACGCTTGTCCAAGGGTTGCACCGTCACTTGCTCGAGGTCTTGATCGTAAAGCCATAAGGTTTTTCCGTCGGTCACCAATAACTGTTCATAAGGTGGTTGAGTTTGCCAGCGGAATTTACCCGGCGCTTTCGCTTTTAATTCACCTTCTAGGGTTTGCAAAATCGAACCTTTGCCATCGAAACTGTGCTGCACAAATTGCGCAGATACAGTAGACATTGGCTTTAACAGTTTTTGCAATTGCGCCACGTCTTCGTTGACTGCTGTATTTTCGCTTGCGTGGGCTAGCGTTGTAAGCACAGTTAATGCTAGAAAAACGACACTGCGTAATCCGCGAGTAGCGCGCTGAAAATTCATTTTGTGTTTCATAAAAATCATTTTATTTAATCCATGCTAACTGGCGGTGGAGCCAGTACTTCTCGTTGTCCATTTTGGCTTGGTGTTGATACGACCCCTGCCTGCTCCATGGTTTCAACCAAGCGGGCCGCGCGGTTATAGCCAATGCGCAATTTGCGTTGAACACTTGAAATCGAAACTTTACGGGTCTCTGTTACAAAGGCTACAGCTTCATCAAATAAAGCATCTTGCTCACCATCTCCTTCTGCGCCCTCGGCTGGAGGAACCCCCGGAATATTGGCCTCGCCGCCATCTGTGATTGCGTCTATGTATTCAGGTTCACCACGTTTTTGCCATTCAGCAACCACGGCATGGACTTCATCGTCGTCAACAAATGCACCGTGTACACGAATAGGCAGCGAAGTTCCGGGAGGCAGGTACAGCATGTCGCCATGGCCGAGTAATTGTTCTGCACCGCCCTGATCCAAAATAGTTCGCGAGTCAATGCGTGATGATACTTGGAATGCCATACGAGTCGGCACGTTGGCTTTGATTAAGCCAGTAATGATGTCTACTGAAGGTCGCTGTGTCGCAAGAATTAAATGAATACCTGCAGCACGGGCCTTTTGTGCTATACGAGCAATTAACTCCTCAACTTTTTTACCGACAATCATCATCATGTCGGCAAATTCGTCGATGACCACGACGATGTAAGGCAGTTTGTTTAGATCAGGCGGCGTGGGGTCAAAACTTTCTTCTGGTTTCCAAAGTGGATCTTTAAGCGGCTCGCCTGCGGCAATGGCATCGAGCACCTTCTTGTTAAAACCCGCGATGTTGCGCACACCCATGGCGGCCATAAGTTTATAACGACGCTCCATTTCGCCTACACACCAGCGCAAGCCGTTAGCGGCTTCTTTCATGTCGGTGATAACCGGTGTTAGCAAATGAGGAATACCGTCATACACGGACAATTCCAGCATTTTAGGGTCGACCATGATGAGCCGGACATCATCCGGTGTAGATTTGTATAACATACTGACCAACATGGAGTTTACGCCCACCGATTTACCCGAGCCGGTAGTACCAGCAACTAAAAGGTGCGGCATTTTAGCTAGGTCGGCTGTAACTGGGTCCCCTGCTATGTCATGCCCCAAGGCAAGCGAAAGCGGAGATTTAGATGATTGATATTCGCTCGACGCCAGTACATCTCCCAATAGAACCATGGCGCGATTTTCATTGGGTACTTCTAAGCCCATTACGGATTTACCCGGAATGACTTCCACAACGCGCACACTAACCATGGCCAGTGAGCGTGCAAGGTCTTTGGCGAGGTTTGAAATTTTGCTTGCTTTAACACCGGGGGCAGGCTGAATTTCAAATCGAGTGATAACAGGACCTGGGCTAACCGCTACCACTTCGATTTTTACACCGAAATCCTTGAGCTTTTGTTCAAGCAAGCGAGACATGTGCTCAAGTTGCTCGGGTGAATACCCGGTTTCTTGAGGGCCATCTTGATGTCTTAGCAGCGAAAGCGGTGGTAATTCGGTTGAAGAAAATAAACTCCCCTGTGCAGCCGTCTGCCCTTTTGATTTTTTCTCAAAGGGTTGAATGAGTAGTTTTTTGCCTTCTTGCTGCTCTGGTGTTGTTTTGGCGCCTGCTTTTGCAGAGCTATTGTCGCTTGATGTGTTTTTATTCGCGGCAGCATCTGCTTTGTCTGTATCGACAATTAGATCAGTGTTGTCATCCCATGGCGGATTGCTACTCGGTTCGGCCGTTTGCTGAGGTTTAAGTGGCGACTCATGCTGTGGAGTTTGATCGCTGCTGTTGTTTTTCTTAAAAAGAGACTTCAAGCGATTTGAAGTTGCCTCCGGCTCCACCTCTGATTTGGGATCCCTTTTGTTTTCCTCGGACTCAGCTAGCCCGCCAGTTGCCTGACGGATGATAGGTTCTTTGATAAATGCTTTTTTAGGTGCGTTTTTATAGCCTGACTCAAATGTTGGCTCAGGTGTTGGGTTAAGAGTCGGAATGATGGGGTCTTTGCGCTTGCGAAGGGTAACACCAGCAATCATTTGTTTGCACGCAAGCAAAATAAGACCGCCAAGCCGATCCAACGTGGCAAGCCAGCTGATGTCACCAAAGACGGTGAGGCCAAAAAGAAAAAGCCCTGCCAAAAGCAGCGTACCACCGACAAGGCCGAAGGCATCTGACAGCCATAGTGAAACACCCTCGCCGATGGCCCCGCCCACCCCTAATGGTAGGTCGCTACCGGTTTCATAAAGGCTGGTGAGTGCTGCGCCACTGGTCAGTAGCAGGCTTAGCCCTAAAAAGCGCCAGCTTAAGCCTAGCCAGCTGTGACGAATAGTTGGTCCGGTAAGACGCTTGATTAATTGCACGATTGGCAATGCGGCCAGCATGTAGGCCATGTAGCCGAGTAAACTGAATAAAACATCGGCCACTACGGCACCAAAATGGCCACCTAAATTTTGGACGGTGACAAATTGCCCAGCTTCGCGCCAGCCAGGGTCAGCAGGGAAATAGGATGCCAAAGACAAAATCAGCAATACCGCTAGTATGGCACTGCTAATCAGCGCACCTTCGCGCACTGCATTCGCTAATTGATGCTGCCAGTCTACGTCAACTTTTTGTTTATTTTTAAGCACTTAGCGGATAGCCTAGCCTGTTGAAACCGAATGCCCGATTGTATCGTTTTGCGGGAATTATGCTAGGGCACCTCTACAATATGCAGACTAGAGCAGCTTGAGTTGCTTAATCGTTAGGCAGTGTTTGGTTTATGACGCTTTACCTCCCCTTTCTAGATCCACATGACATCGCCTTTCCAGACGTAAATCAAGCACTGGTCGAACCTGATGGCCTGCTCGCCGCAGGTGGGGATTTGTCTGTGCAGCGTCTTGAGCTGGCTTACCGCTCTGGCATTTTTCCGTGGTATAGCGACCCTGACCCGATCTTATGGTGGTCGCCAGACCCTAGGTGCATTTTGGATCCTGCTCAAGCCCATACATCAAAAAGCCTTGAGAAATATATGCGCAAAACCGATTTTGCGGTGACTTGGGACCAAGCCTTTGCAGAGGTAATTCAGCATTGTTCGGACGTACGTCGTCGCCAAACCGGAACATGGATAACACCAGAGATGATAGCGGCCTATTGTCAGTTGCACCGTTTAGGTAAGGCGCACTCGGTAGAGGTTTGGATGGATGGTCAGCTAGCTGGTGGTCTATACGGCGTCAGTATTGGTCGTGCATTTTTTGGGGAGTCCATGTTCAGTTTGCGCACCAACGCTTCAAAGATAGCGTTTACATATCTCAGTCGGCAGCTTGCAAAGTGGTCATTCCCCCTACTGGATTGTCAGGTGCATTCTGCCCATGTTGCTTCTCTAGGGGCTATTGAGGTTTGCAGAGCGGAATTTTTGGCCATACTTAAACAAGCAATAGCACAACCAGGTCCCAAGGAGTGGCGGTTTGACTGGTGAAAATTATCAAATAGGCGCAGGCCAGCCGTTAAAGTTACTAACACTCGTAGAACCCCATGCGTGCAGCTACCTAAAGGGGCGGATGGCCAATTCCATTTTTATTGACAATCAGACGCCTCCGACATGGAGCCAATATAGTCAGCTTTCGCGCGCTGGATTTCGCCGCAGTGGCGGCCACTTTTATCGCCCCAATTGCCCTGATTGTTCAGCGTGTCTGTCGAGCCGGGTCATTGTTAAAGAGTTCACGGCTTCACGGCGATTTAAGCGCATTCTAAAAAAGAATGCCGATCTAAGGGTTATCTTGCGCCCAGCCAGCTACAGCGAGGAGCATTACGAGCTCTTTAAACGCTACATTGATGAACGCCATCAAGATGGCGACATGTACCCAACATCAG
>JBFHVZ010000158.1:0-9388 GCA_041589295.1 Pseudomonadales bacterium | reverse complement strand
TCTTGATTTGGAAATCGCCGTTGCCGATAAGCAGCGCGAAGTGGTTAACCAAGCCTTTGCAGATCAAGGTCTGAGCGTACTGGGTTGGCGTTTAGTGCCAACAAACAACGATTGTCTTGGCCCTATGGCCATGGATTGCCTACCTCGATTTGAGCAGGTATTTGTATCCGCTAATAACGAACTGTCTGAACAAGAGTTCGCCGTTAAGCTTTACTACGCCCGTCGTAACGCCGAAAAAGCGCTGCAAGATAACGAAGACTTCTACGTCTGCTCTTTGTCTGAAAAAGTGCTTTCCTATAAAGGTCTGATGATGCCGGTGGATCTACCTGCATTCTATTTGGACTTAGGTGATGAGCGCTTAGAAACCGCTATTTGCGTATTCCACCAACGTTTCTCTACCAATACGGCGCCTCGTTGGCCACTGGCTCAACCGTTCCGCATGTTGGCGCACAACGGTGAGATCAACACCATTCGCGGTAACCGTAACTGGGCGGCCGCGCGTAGCAGTAAGTTTGAAACCCCGTTACTGCAAAACCTAGAAAGCATTCAGCCTGTTGTAAATACAACCGGTTCTGACTCCTCTTCTATGGATAACATGCTGGAACTGTTGCACACAGGCGGCATGGATATGTTCCGTGCGATTCGCATGATGATTCCACCTGCGTGGCAAAATGTTGAAACCATGGATTCAGATCTGCGTGCATTCTACGAATATAACAGCATGCACATGGAACCTTGGGATGGCCCAGCCGGTTTGGTTATCACAGACGGTCGTTATGCCGTATGTGGTTTGGACCGTAACGGTCTGCGTCCTTCCCGTTGGGTGAAAACCAAAAATGGTTTCATTACGGTAGCGTCTGAAATCGGTACCTATGACTACAAACCAGAAGACGTGATTGCCAAAGGTCGTGTTGGTCCTGGTCAAATCATGGCCATCGACACGCAGACCGGTGAAGTATTAGAGACCGACGCCATCGACAACCGTTTGAAGCAGGCTCAGCCCTACCGTCAATGGTTGAAAGAGAATGCCGTTCGTATCGAAAGCAAATTAGAGCTGCAACGTCTGAACGAAGAGCACTTGTCAGAAGACGCACTGAAACGTCACCAAAAACTGCACTTGGTAAGCTTTGAAGAGCGTGAGCAAGTGCTGCGTCCAATGGCTGAGTCGGGTGTTGAAGGCACGGGCTCCATGGGTGATGACGCGCCAATGGCCGTGTTGTCACAGAAATCTCGTCACATCGCGGATTACTTCCGCCAGATGTTTGCTCAGGTGACTAACCCACCTATCGACCCATTGCGTGAAGCCATCGTCATGTCGTTGGAAACCTGCATTGGTGCTGAGAAAAATGTATTTGAAGAAGATGCTGATCACGCCAGTCGTGTGATCCTGACCAGCCCTGTTTTATCTCCGCTGAAATTCAACGGTTTGAAAAACACAGGCAAAGCAGAGTTTGCATACACCACCGTATCATTGGCATTTGATGAAGCCACAGGCCTAAAAGCCGCCATCGAAAATGTTGCCGCGCAAGCTAAGGCAGCAGTATCCGAAGGCACCACCATCGTGATCTTAAGCGATCGTGAAGTGGGTGAAGGTCAGTTGGTTATTCCATCCGCCATGGCTACTGGTGCGGTACACCACGCCTTGATCAAATCTGGTCAGCGTTGTAGCGCTAACATTGTAGTTGAAACGGGCGATGCGCGTGATGCACATCACTTTGCCGTATTGATTGGTTTTGGTGCCACAGCGGTTTACCCATGGTTAACCTACGAAGTGCTGGCTGACATGCACAACAAGGGCGAGCTGTTGGGCGATCCATTGGTGAGCAATCAGAACTTCCGTAAATCCATTCGCAAAGGCCTGCTGAAGATCCTATCTAAAATGGGTATCAGCACCATCGCGTCTTACCGTGGTTCGCAATTGTTTGAAGGTATCGGTCTAGATAAAGACGTTGTTGACCTGTGTTTCTGCGGTCTGGCCAGTCGTATTGCCGGTGCTGGTTTCGCTGAATTTGAAGCGGACCTGAAACGCAATGCGCAAGTTGCAAGCAAAGCGCGTAAGGCTATCGACCAAGGTGGTTTGTTGAAATACGTTCATGGTGGCGAATACCACGCCTTCAACCCTGACGTGATCACCACCATTCAGGACGCGGTACAAACGGGTTCTCAAGCGTCTTACGATAAATACGCTGAGCTAGTGAACAACCGTCCAACAGCAACGATTCGTGACCTGTTCAAACTGAAGACCGACAACAGCATCAGCATTGATGAAGTTGAACCGGTTGAAGCGATTTACCCGCGTTTTGACTCAGCGGCTATGTCCTTAGGTGCATTGTCTCCTGAAGCCCACGAAGCGTTGGCGCAAGCCATGAACGAACTGGGTGGTAACTCTAACTCAGGCGAGGGTGGTGAAGACCCAGCCCGTTACGGCACCATCAAAAACTCCAAAATCAAACAGATCGCATCTGGTCGTTTTGGTGTAACACCTCATTACCTGTCTAGTGCAGACGTGCTGCAAATTAAAGTAGCGCAAGGTGCTAAGCCTGGTGAAGGTGGTCAGTTGCCAGGTGGTAAGGTGAACAACCTGATCGCAACCCTGCGTTATTCTGTGCCCGGCGTGACACTGATTTCACCACCGCCACACCACGATATTTACTCTATCGAAGACTTGGCGCAGTTGATTTATGACCTGAAGCAAGTGAACCCACGTGCCAAAGTGTCTGTGAAACTGGTATCTGAGCCAGGCGTTGGCACCATCGCTGCCGGTGTTGCTAAAGCCTATGCAGACTTGATCACCATCTCGGGTTACGACGGTGGTACGGCTGCATCGCCATTAACGTCCATCAAGTATGCCGGTTCTCCGTTCGAGCTAGGCTTGGCGGAAGCACACCAAGCCCTGCGTGCGAACGACTTGCGCGGCAATGTACGCCTGCAAACCGATGGTGGTTTGAAAACCGGTTTGGATATCGTTAAAGCGGCCATGTTAGGCGCTGAAAGCTTCGGCTTCGGTACCACGCCGATGGTGGCCATGGGTTGTAAATACCTGCGTATCTGTCACTTGAACAACTGTGCAACCGGTGTGGCAACACAGCGTGATGATCTGCGTGAACAGCACTTCATCGGCACGGTTGAAATGGTTAAAAACTTCTTCCGTTTTGTGGCGGAAGAAACTCGTCAGTGGATGGCCGCCGTAGGCGTGCGTTCATTGGGCGAATTGGTTGGCCGCACTGACTTGTTAGAAGTGATTGAAGGCGCAACCGAGAAACAACGTAAGCTGGACTTGTCTGCACTGTTAAGCAATGACCAAATCCCAGCGGACAAGCCGCACACTGTACAAGTTGACCGCAACAACCCTTATGACGAGGGGGCGCTGGCCGAACGTATGGTTGCTGACACGCTAACCGCCATCGAAGGCAAAAAAGGTGGTGAGTTCAACTACACCATCGGCAACTGCGACCGCTCCATTGGTGCGCGTCTGTCAGGTGAAATTGCACTGCGTCATGGCAACCAAGGCATGGCCGAAGCCCCAATTAAACTTAACCTGACCGGTACTGCGGGTCAGTCTTGGGGTGTTTGGAACGCGGGCGGTCTGCACATGTATCTAGAAGGCGACGCCAACGACTACGTGGGTAAAGGCATGACCGGCGGTAAGCTGGTGGTGCGTCCACCACAAGGCAGCGCGTTTGCTTCACAAGATGCAGCCATCATTGGTAACACCTGTTTATACGGCGCCACCGGTGGCCAGCTGTTTGCAGCAGGTCGTGCAGGTGAGCGTTTCGGCGTACGTAACTCTGGTGCTCAAGCGATTGTTGAAGGCGCTGGCGACCACTGTTGTGAATACATGACGGGCGGTCAGATTACGGTTCTAGGCGATACTGGTTATAACTTTGGTGCAGGTATGACAGGCGGTTTCGCTTACGTGCTGGATCAGAAAAACCAGTTTGTGGATAAGTACAACCACGAGTTGGTGGACATTCACCGTATCGTGTCTGAAGAAACCGAAGGCCACCGCAATCATTTGCGCGGCATCATCGCTAACTATGTTGCAGAAACAGGCTCAGCCTGGGGTCAGGAAATCCTGAACAACTTCGAAAACTATGTTGGTAAGTTCTGGCTGGTTAAGCCAAAAGCAGCGAGCTTGTCGCAGCTGCTGGATCACACCCGGACTCGCTCTGAGTAATCAGAACGAGCACTTAAACAAGAGCTTTAAGCGAACTTAAGCGAGTCCAATAGAGGTGAATTATGGCAAAACGACTAAATAACGATTTTCAATTCTTAGACGTAGGTCGTGGCGACCCAGCTAAGAAAGACATTAATACCCGTAAAAAAGACTTTGTCGAAATTTACGAGCCATTCAATCAGGATCAGGTTGCCGATCAGTCCCATCGTTGTCTGGCGTGTGGTAATCCTTACTGTGAATGGAAGTGCCCAGTGCACAACTTCATTCCAAACTGGCTGAAACTAGCCAGTGAAGGCAACATCATGGAAGCGGTGGAACTAAGCCACCAAACCAACACCTTGCCAGAAGTCTGTGGTCGCGTATGTCCACAAGACCGTTTGTGTGAAGGTGCATGTACGCTGAATGACGGCTTCGGTGCTGTGACCATAGGTAATGTTGAGAAATACATTACCGACACCGCGTTTGCCATGGGCTGGAAGCCAGACATGAGCAAAGTGGTCAAGACCGACAAAAAAGTTGCCATCATCGGTGCTGGCCCTGCGGGCCTTGGCGCTGCGGACATTTTAGTGCGCAACGGCGTAACCCCAGTGGTGTTTGATAAATACCCAGAAATCGGCGGCTTGCTGACCTTTGGTATTCCAGAATTCAAACTGGAAAAATCCGTTATGGCCAAGCGTCGCGAAGTATTCGAAGGCATGGGTGTTGAGTTCAAGTTGAACACCGAAGTGGGCAAAGACGTAGACTTTCAAAGCATCATTGATGAATACGATGCCGTCTTCCTAGGCATGGGTACTTACAACTACATGAAAGGTGGTTTCCCAGGTGAAGACTTGCCGGGCGTTTACGACGCGCTGGACTTCTTAATTGCTAACGTTAATCACAACCAAGGTTGGGAAAAAGACGCAGCAGACTTCATCGACATGAAAGGCAAGAATGTAGTGGTGCTCGGTGGTGGTGATACCGCCATGGACTGTAATCGCTCTTCTATCCGCCAAGGCGCTAACAGCGTAACTTGTGCTTACCGTCGTGACGAAGACAACATGCCAGGCTCTAAGCGCGAAGTTGTGAATGCCAAAGAAGAAGGCGTGAACTTCCTGTTTAACCGTCAACCTGTTGCTATCGTCGGCGAAGAAAAAGTTGAAGGTATCAAGGTTGTGACCACGCAAATGGGTGAGCCAGACGAGAACGGTCGTCGTCGTCCAGAAGTCATCGAAGGTTCTGAAGAAATTCTGCCAGCTGATGCAGTATTGGTTGCGTTTGGTTTCCGCCCAAGCCCAGCGCCTTGGTTTGCAGACTTCGGCATTGAACTGAACAGCTGGGACGGTGTTGTCGCACCAGAAGCGCAGGAATTCAAATTCCAAACGACTAACCCTAAAGTGTTTGCCGGCGGCGACATGGTGCGCGGCTCCGACCTAGTGGTCACCGCTATTTGGGAAGGTCGTCAGGCGGCTGAAGGTATTCTGGACTTCTTAGATGTCTAACAGCGCTTGTATTATGAGCCGAATTGAGTGCTCATAATCTATCACTGAAGGTTCTGTTTAAATATTGAACAGACATCTTTGGCGAAGAAAGCCGAATCCAAGTCAACTGGGTTCGGCTTTTTTTGTGGCAAACTGCATGGCTTTCAAACTAGGTCGTTGTCCGGCGTAGCAATCTTTGTCCAAAGGATTACAATGGCGAACCTGCACAAAACTATAAAAAGAGAATACATGGAGACAATGTATGCTTAGACAATGGGGGGTTCTCGCGCTATTTATCCTAACGCTGGCGGGCTGTGGTGGTAGTAGTGGCGGACCAAGCGGAAGTAAGACAACCGATAATACAAATACAACAGATTCTTCCACTGGCGGTGGAAATGGATCCTCAGGTGACCAAAACGCAGGAGACGGTGGTGGTACTGGCACCGGTGGCGGCAGTGTGCCTGATGTTATCCAAGACGACCCAGCGGCCAATGTCGGAATTGGCTGGGGTATTGGCACCGAGCACCAATCTGGAGTGGCTTATTCTCAAATTACTACCCTGACCAGTGGTGGTAGCACGTCGGTTCGTGTCAACTTGGTTGACGTTGATAATGGAAATGCCATTTATACGGGGCAGAGAACTATTGCTTTTAATTCCTATTGTGCTCAATTAGGTCTAGCTGAGTTTAACCCTCCGGTGATTGAGGCGGCGGGTCTAGCGACTTCAAACTATGTCGATAAGGGTTGCGGTCAAACAGACAACATCATCGTGAGTCTAATCCGCTATGGAGCGGACCACACGGAAGAAAATCCTAAGATTGAAGTAATTGCTACTGCGGTAACTGAGATCGACGTCAAACTGCCTGTAGTTGGGGTGTTAAGTTTTGTGGATGCGGTTCCAGCCACTATTGCACTTAAAGGTAACGGTAGTGAGAGCTTCCCTGAGACTTCCGTAATTCGTTTCCGTTTGTTAGATCAAAACGGTAACCCGATGTTTTCAAAAGAAGTTCGTTTTGAAATGGATCATGAGCGTGGCGGTGCACGCTTAGCGCGTACATCAGCAGTCACCGACGCAGAAGGATATGTAGATGTTCGTTTAGCAGCAGGGCGTGCCCATGGCGAAGTACGTATTTTGGCGTCTACTGATATTCATGATGAAGATGGTAATTTTACTGGCGTGCTGGAGAATCAATCGTCTATACCAATTACCATGACCACGGGCTTGCCGGACGAAAATAGCTTTGAGTTAGCAGCAAATATTTATAACCCTCATTCATGGGACAACCGTGGAACGTCAATCACGGTCACTGCTATGCTGGCTGACCATTACGGAAACCCCGTGCCAGACGGTACAGGGGTGTCCTTTTCTACCGAGAGTGGCATTGTAGGTCGTTCGTGTGAGACCACCAATGGCCGTTGCAGCGTGACTTGGCAGGCTCAAGGTGAAGATCCTATCGATGGTATTGCTACTATCGTTGCTCGTACTGTAGCCGAAGGAAACTTCCAAGATCTAAACAGCAACGGCATGTTTGATGTAGGCGAACCGTTTCACACATTCGCAGAGCCGTACCTAGACGCTAACGGAACAGCGCGAATTTCCGTACCTGGGATTGATGGATACGATCCGACCAATGTCTATAACCCACATGTCGATTTAGATGGCGATGGAACTAACGAGTTTCTATGGTCGCCTACAGAGACCAACTTCTTTGAAGAATTTTATGACGTAAATGAAAACGGTGTGGCTGATCTTGTTCCTGGTGATAAATTCCAAGGCTTGCGTTGCTCTGACGCGGCTATTAGCCAAGGACATTGCGCCGAAATGGTGGAGCTATCTAAGTCTATTGAAGTAATTGTATCTCAAGGAAATGCACCTTTCATCGAGGGCCCATTTGTTGAAACTACTCTGGGTTCTGGTCTATTCGACGATGCTTCTGCTGTAAGTTGTATTGATGTTTCCGGCGTAAACCGAAATATTATGTGGCGAGTCTCAGACTCACTGTCACGTCGCAATAAACTCCCCAATGGAACCAACATTCGTTTTGCATTTGATGGTTGGATTCAAGCACTTTCAGGCGGCAATGATGAGGCGATTGGTAGCTACAATGCTCCACTGCGCTATGATCTTTGGAAGCATTGGAGGGGCTATTCTCAGTCAACTAATAACGATACTACCCGTTATGAATATCTAAACTATCGTGGACATACGTTTACGATGGGCCTAGCAAGAGATGATACCTATAGTGGTATTCGGGATTATTTTGCGGATCATTCCATAACGGTAGAAAAAGATGGTCGCTCGACCGAAGTTTCGTTACGTGTTTCCGCTTTAGGCTATTTCAATAAGTTTTTGAAAAGTGACACAGGTGACTATGAGTCCACCATTGATGTGAGTGGTGGAGAAAAAATTTACAGAGTCGAAGTAGTTACACCCTGTGGTGTCGGTTTCGAGCCGGGTGCAGTGATTAGCCTTCAGTTGAATAATGGCACGAACTCAGCGGCGGATTGGTTGACCTCTTCCGAAGGTGCCTTCCAATCAAAAGGGACAGGTACAGCAGCCATTGTGGTAACACAAGATGGTCGAGCTGGCGGTAACTGGATGGAGTTTAGAGTGCGCGGTGATGGTACACCTAGCTTGAATGCAGAGACTGGGTTGACGGTCACTGTGCGTGACGGAACTGTTGCAGAGCGCACTGAAACCGTTGCCAGCGTGCAGGATTAATTGATTAGTAGTTTAGTTTGAGCAGAACATGACAGACCTAAAAAACGATCGCTTTTTAAAAGCACTTTTACGCGAACCCGTGGATCGCACCCCGATTTGGATGATGCGTCAAGCGGGCCGATACCTGCCTGAGTACCGTGCGTCGCGTAAAGATGCTGGGTCTTTCATGGATCTGTGCACAAACCCTGATTTTGCCTGCGAAGTGACCTTGCAGCCTTTGGATCGTTACCCAGGTTTGGATGCGGCGATTCTATTCTCAGATATCTTGACCATTCCCGACGCCATGGGTCTGGGTTTGTACTTCGAGACGGGTGAAGGCCCTAAATTCAAGAAAGTGGTACGTACTGCGGCGGATGTGGAAGCATTGCCAGTGGCGAACACCGAAAAAGACTTGGATTACGTCTTGAAAGCCGTATCGACCATTCGCAAAGAATTGAATGGCCGTGTGCCGCTGATTGGCTTCTCTGGTTCGCCTTGGACCTTGGCTACCTACATGGTCGAAGGCGGCTCCACTAAAGACTTCCGTCACGTAAAAGGCATGATGTACAGCCAGCCTGAAGTGATGCATCAGTTGCTCGATAAACTGGCTCAGTCAGTGATCGAGTACCTGAATGGTCAAATCAAAGCCGGCGCGCAAGCGGTGCAAATCTTTGATACTTGGGGTGGCGTACTGAGCCACAACGCGTATCAGGAGTTTTCGCTCAAGTACATGCAGCAAATCGTAGACGGTCTGATTCGCGAGCACGAAGGTCGTAAAATTCCTGTGATTCTGTTTACTAAGGGCGCTGGCCAATGGCTGGAGCTAATGGCGAATACAGGGTGTGATGCTTTAGGTCTCGACTGGACCACTGACATCGGCGCCGCTCGTGCTCGAGTTGGCAGCAAGGTGGCGCTACAAGGCAATATGGACCCGTCTGTATTGTACGGAACACCGGCTCGCATTCGTGAAGAAGTGGAGATCATTCTAGACGGGTTCGGCAAAGGTAATGGCCATGTGTTCAACCTTGGCCATGGTATTCACCAGTTTGT
>JBFHVZ010000157.1:0-9408 GCA_041589295.1 Pseudomonadales bacterium | reverse complement strand
GTTTGTTTGAACGAAAAACGCTTAAGGCTCTACTTCAACCGGATCAATTTAAGAGGAAGGTAAGCGAACCTCAGATGAGGTTCGCGATATGACGATAAAACTGTGGGACAGCAGTGGCTGAAAAGCGGCTTTTTTATTTCTGATTTATTTCTCAGTCTTATTTGGCATTTGTTGCCGCACTGCATTCACTTTCAATAATATCTCAGCCGCAGCTTGGGCATCTGCTAACGCTCTGTGGTGTTGATCTAATGTAATGTCTAAATCATTGCAAAGCTTACCGAGGGAATAGCTGGCTAAGCCTGGGAAATATTGCTTGGCGAGTTTAACGGTGCAAAGTTTAGGTGCTTTAAAGTTAATGTTCAGTCGCCCAAATTCATGGCGGAAAAATCCATAGTCGAAACCCACGTTGTGGGCGACAAAAATACTGTCTTGTAAAAACACGAATACATCCTCGGCAACGTCTTCAAAGCGCGGTGCGTCTTTCACCATGTCGTTACTGATACCGGTTAGCTCAGTAATGTATTTAGGAATAAGGCGCATGGGATTAACGAGCGATTGCCAACGATCGATGACTTTGCCTTGTTTGATTTTCACCATGCCGATTTCAGTGACACGATGCTGTCCTGAACCACCGCCAGTCGTTTCTACATCCACCACGCAATAGGTTTGTTCTGGGTTGAACTGCCAGCGTACGCTGCGCACCTGAGTGTCAAACCCTGCGCGTTTTAAATGCTGTAAGGTGACCAGTTGATTACGCCGCAGTTGGTCGTTGGGGGACTTGACTTCGACAAAGCGTATGGATTCTTGTTTGATCAGCATTAAGTCTGGATAGCCGTCGCTTAGTTCACGTACATTTTGACTCATGCTGCGTAAATGTTCGGTTAACGCCACTAAAGAGCTGTGTTGAATGAGCAATTGCAACCAATGCAGTAAATCCGCATGCCAAACAAATAATCCATTAGGTTGACCGTAGGCCCGCGCATATTGTTTTTGGATAAATTGAATAAAGATCGGCGTGCTGGTCAAGGTGTTTAAGCGCGCTTCGATGTCTGTGGCACAGTCGTTGTAGAACGTGTTTTGTTTTAAGCAGGCGGGCAATCGGTCGAACTCACTGTGTAACCCGGCGTTGGGGTTGTCGTAAAGCTCTTGCCAAAATGTAAGTGCAAATAGCGCCCGCCATACGCTGTTTTCACAATGAATGGCTTGATATCCCAGCGCCTTGTAATAACTCATGACACCTTGTTCTACATAACCGTTGTAGGCTTCTTCCAGTAAAAGTGGAGGATGCTGACGAATCATGTCTGTGAGCAAACTGGTGCGTTTTTGATGAAACTTTCGCGCTAGAAAATCTTCGGCAAAGACCAGTAAGCCTTCATTGGGCGGTTGTTCAATAATTTGATTAAGCTGAGCTAAGGCTTGGTCTTTTTGATTGAGTTGATAAAGCAAGCGAATACGTTTTTCGATGGCTCTCGGGTCTTGGCTTGTTTGCCAAATGGTAAGCGCCTGCTCTGGGTCATCGGCCTGAGACTGCTGGCCTAAATAAAACAATGCTTTGTGGTGCAAAGTTTCGGCTTGTTCGCCTATGGGTTTAGGTAGGTTTTTCCAATCAGGTGTTGCGCTTTGATAAACCGCAGTTTGTTTAAGCGCCTTTAATATTTTTCGATACTCAAAACAGGATTCGGCTTCAGCTTTGTGTTCGAAACGTGGTTTGTCGTGTGCAGCACTTTGCTGAGTATTCATCACGCCCAAATCGCGCATGGAAAATTGATTTAGCTTGCCGTCTAAATGCCCAAAGTACAAAAACAATAGATACGTGAGAATTGGTTCTTGAGTGTGGAATACATAGTCTTTTGCAACGGCGCTCGTACGTAGGTGCGTTGCAGGTAATGTGTTCGCCCAGTGCAGCCAAGCTTGTTTGTTAGCGCTCTTTTTGGGTGGGTATAGAGTTGCAACCGTGTCAGATAGAGCTTCGGTTAATGAACATAGTTCCGGTTTGGTTAATACATTTAACCAGTCAGTGGGCGGCGTTGGATTTAAAGGTGGGTTTAATGCTGAATTTGATGTGGGGTTTGATTTTGCGTTTGATTTAGAGAGGGACGTAGGTTTGCTTTCTAAATCACAAAAAAGAGTAGCTACAAAACCTTGATGGATTAAACGCTCTAATTGCAGCTCGGGTTCGTGTATTTCTTTGTAATTTACCAGTGACTGAATTTTCATACAGGGGTGACTACGATTAAACATGCGCACCAGTAAACACTTTTGATCTTCACATAGAGCATCGAAGCGCGCAAAGAAACGATGGTCTTGCTCGCGCAGCAACATGCTGGCATGACGGCGTAAGTGCTGGGTAAACTCCAGAAAGTGATCTAGGTAATATTTCTCGGGTAATTCTTTTACTCTTTTTGCGTCATTGGCCATGCGCCAAATACCCTGTTAATTAAGTGTATCGCTGCTGGTTGCTTGCATGTTATTGCTGGCTTTGCTGTTGCGCTTTCAACTGACGTTGAGCGCGCGTCAGCCATCGGTCCAGTTGATTGGCAAACTGTTGTTTTTCTTGTTGCCCCATGGCGTTAGGGCCACCAGTATGTACGCCGCTGCTGCGTAGGGTATCCATAAAGTCACGCATGTTTAGGCGTTGTCGAATGGTTTCTTTGCTGTACATCTCGCCTCTTGGATGCAGCGCTTCAGCACCTTTGTCGATGACTTCACTGGCCAGTGGAATGTCCTGCGTGACGACTAGGTCGCCTTTTTCGACGCGCTTCACGATTTCGTTATCGGCTACATCAAAGCCGCTCGGTACTTGAATGCTTTTGATGACAGTAGAGGGAGGAGTCGGAATGTGTTGGTTGGCCACAAATGTCACCGGCATTTTTACGCGCTCAGCTGCGCGGAATAGTATTTCGCGAATGACTTTTGGACATGCGTCGGCATCTACCCAAATTTGCATAATATGTTCTCGTTTAATGGTGGCCGTAAATGGATAAAAACATGGTTACCACTTTTTCGGCAATGGCTTGATGTTGTTCGTTGGGCACGGACGGTTCGCCCATAAAAAGCTGGGGCCAAAACGCTAAGCTTTTAACCAGACCGTGGAACTCTTTTCCCGCTTGTTCGGCATGTTCAGGGTGAACGTTAAGCTGCCCAGCGCGCGCAGCTTGGCTCATCCATAAAGCGATATTGCTTTGTTCTTCTGTGTACTTAGTTAAGGTGTTTTGGGCGACGGTTTCGTTGTGCAGTAGTTCGGCCATGAGCATTCGCGTACTGCGCAGAAAGTGTAGGTCACTTACTAAGGCCAGCTCTTTTAACGCTAATTCTGTTAGTTGGGTCTTAATGGGTACTTTTGTGTTGAAATCAGCTTGCGTTGCGGCGTTTGCTTGTTCCCAAACGGTGTCGGCAATGTGTTCGAACAGGCTTTGCTTGGAAGGGAAGTGATTGTACACCGTACGTTTGGATACCTGTGCGCGCTCGGCTATGGTATCCATGTTAGCCCCTTGGTATCCGCTTAGTTGGAACTCTTCGAGGGCCGCGTCGACAATGGCAGCGCGTTTTTTGAGGTTAGGGCGACGATTCATAAAGCGGGCCATTCAGCAGGCAGGGTGCCTGAGCATTACGATTTTGGAACGGTCAATTTTACACTCTGCAGTTTACTTTTGCATCCTCGAAAGTAAACTCACCGGTGTAATTTAACAGGAGCGTCAGCATCCCATGTTTTCTTTTCAGTCATTGCGCCATATATCGCAACTATTGGGAGTCACCCTCATGACCGTCACTTTGGCTTCGTGCGCGACCAACACAGGTTCGCTAAACAGCGCCGCGCGCATGGCAGAGTCTCCCAATTATGCGGACGGCCATTTTATTAATTTAGAGCCTTTCCCTAAACCGACCTTAGGGAAGACCTTGAAAATATTCTCGCGCTTCATTACCGAGACTCGTGTGAATGGGGTGCCAGAGCAACCTTTGCCTCTGGAGCCCATGTCGGCTGCACAGTTGGCAGCTCGGTTATCGAATGACACGGCAGTCTACCGCATGGGGCACTCCACCCTGTTACTGACGCTTGAAAGCGAGTTTTGGCTTACCGACCCCATATTTTCGGATCGCGCTAGCCCTGTGCAATGGGCGGGGCCTAAGCGTTTTCATCCCGTACCCATCGACCCGGCGGAATTGCCACCCATCAAAGGCGTGATTATCTCCCATGACCATTACGATCATTTAGACAAGGGCACCATTAAGATGCTGCACAGCAAGGTTGAAGCGTTTTACGTGCCTTTGGGTGTAGGCCAGTATTTGTTGGAGTGGGGTGTCCCTGTTGAGAAAATTCATGAGTTCGATTGGTGGCAGGAGCATCAGGTAGGTAACGTGACCTTAGTCAGCACGCCCTCGAATCATTTTTCGGGTCGCGGATTGTTGGATGGTAATACCACTCTGTGGTCGTCTTGGGTGATTAAGACGCCTAAACACAATTTGTTTTTTAGCGGTGACAGCGGCTATTTCAATGGCTTTAAAACCATTGGGGAAAAATACGGACCGTTTGATTTAACCATGATGGAAAACGGTGCCTATGATCCTATGTGGGAGCATGTGCACATGACGCCAGAGCAATCCTTACAAGCCCACATGGACCTTAATGGCAAGGTGATGCTGCCAATACATAACGGAACCTTTGAGTTGGCTTTTCATGCGTGGACGGACCCGTTTGAGCGCTTAGGAGCCTTGGCCGCCGAAGCCGGTCAGATAATGGCAACACCGATTATGGGCCAGCGTTGGCAGTTAAATGAAGCTGTACCGCAATTGGCTTGGTGGCGAATGGAGCCTGAAACCAATGAAGCGGCGGAAAGCTTTGCGGAGTCTAGTGCTGATAAACCCTTAGAAGTGATTCAAGAAGGCGCACTTTAAAAAGTTTAAAACGGCGTGAAACGAAAAAGCCGAGGCAAGTGAGACCGTGTAAAAACGTCATGAGCGAAGAGCAGACGAGGCAAAATTTAACGAAAAAGCGCAGTTTATGGATGATAAATGAGCATTTTGAGTTAAATATTAACGATGTATTCTCAAGCGCAATAGTTTTTACACAGTCTCTAAGTCCTCGGCTTTTTCGTTTATACGCGTGGTGACGAGTTACTTATAAAACATCGAGCGACCTTGAGGCTGGCGACGAAAGCGCTTATACGTCCATTGATATTGCTCTGGGCATTCGCGGATACAAGCTTCAATGTCTTTGTTAAGTGCAGTCGCGGCTGCTTCGGGTTCGCCGCAGCGAATGTCATTGCTGGCGGGTTTAAGTACCACGCCGTAGTTGCCGTCTGGTAAGCGCTTGGCGTAGCAGCACAGCAAATAGGCCGGTGTATTTTGTGCGAGTTCACCAATGAGTTTACCGGTTAGGGCCAGTTGCCCCATGAACGGTGCAAACACGCCGCTCTTTCTGCCGGGCTCTTGGTCGGGCAAAACGGCGACAACGCCTTTGTCTTCGAGCAGTTTGTATAGGGCTTCTACGCCGCTGCGATCCGCCGGTACGAGACCAACATCTACACGTTTGCGCGTTTTAAAAATGTAGTTGTCGAGTGCAGGAATTTTTGCCGGTTTGTACATGACCGTCATGAACAGGTGTTGACGGAAAAAGTGATTCAAAATTTCCCAATTGCCTAAATGCGGCGCAATTAAAATCAAACCGTTTTTTTCGTTCAGCGCTTGCTCTAGGTATTCCAGTCCTTCCACTTGAGTAATCAGTTTTTGAACTTTGGGAATGGGCCAAACCCAGGACATGCCCATTTCGGCATAGGTTTTACCCAAGGCAATTAAGCTGTCTTTGGCCAGTTTGTCGCGCTCTTGTTTGCTGAGTTCGGGAAAGCACTTTTCCAAATTGATGCGGGTTACTTTCACCATGGGACCGCGGGTATACCAAAAGATAAGACCTAAGGTTGTACCCAGCGCGCGGGCGGCGGGGAGCGGTAATAAGGCCACTAAATTGATTAGGCCAATGCCTAAATAAACGACGATACTTTTTAACCACATAAGAACGCGGACTCACTCTGTGTTGTTATTTGGCACACCTTTCTGCGCGATCGCCTTGGTGATTGCGCGTGTGATGAGTTTCGAAGCTGTGGGCGCAGCTAAGGTCCTCACACAAAGGTGTTATTAAACGAGTGCGCGAGAGAGTACCGTCTTTTATTAAATGTGCAACTTTTTGGACATATTTACGGGGCCTTACGGTAAGGATTGGGCAGTCCGTTGGGTTGTCTGCGAAAGCGTTTATAGCTCCACAAATACTGTTCTGGGTGACGTTTAATACAGCGTTCGATAGAGCGATTGAGCGCATCGGCCGCGGTCAATGGATCAGCGCTATAAATGTCCGATTCCGCTGGTTCAACCACCATTTTAAAACGGCCATTTTTTAAGCGTACTGCAAAGCATAAGAGCGCAGTGGCTTGGGTTCGATGGGCGAGGTCGCCAACTAACTTCATGGTAAGAGCAGGGTGGTTGAAAAATGAACTATAAATACCGCCTTGTTCGTTGGGTTCTTGGTCGGGAAGAACTCCGATAACCTCTTTTTTAATTAATGCTTTTAATACCTGTTTTACACCACTGGCGTTAGCTGCAGCCAGTTGCACACCAGCCTTAATGCGTGCGCGTTTGATAAAGCCGTCCAGTGCCGGAATTTTGGCCGGTTTATACATGGCCGTCATGGTGAGGTATGGGCGGAATCCGTGAGTGAGTATTTCCCAATTTCCTAAGTGTGGCGAAATTAACATGAGCCCTTTAGGGTTGGTTAAAGCCTCACGTAGATGTTCAACGCCTTCCACCTCGCTAATTAGTTGTTGTAATCGTTTGCTTGACCAAAACCAAACCGCGGCCAACTCGGCACTGGCGATGCCTAAATTAATTATGTTTTTACGTAAAAGTGCGGATTGCTGTTGGGCGCTGAGTTCAGGAAAGCAGCGACTAATATTGATTCGCGCCGTTTTCACCGGCCCCGTATTCATGAATAGCGAAATGCCACCAATGACTGATCCAAACTTTTGAATTAGCCTGAGTGGCAACAAGGACAAAAGCGCCATGAACGCTATCACACAGTAGGCAAACGCATTTTTAAACAACATATTTTAGTGGCTCTTTTTTGACTCTTGCGCTTACTGGTTGCGGCTAACGGTTGCGCTAGAGTTGTTAAACACTAATGCAGAATTGTGACTGAGTTATGTACTGGTTGTTTTACGCCAAAAACACGACTGTCATTTTTCTGAATCATTTTGTTTAAAACGAAGAGTGCAAAAAGCATGGCACATAACGGGTTTTTAAATGTCGCAAAGTTGGCGCGATATGACTTGAAGAAGATAGGATCTGTATTATGTTTAAGGTGTGATTAAGGAAGATCACTTAGACGGATCGTTCAGCAGGATGCTGTAAAAAAGGAATCGGTCAGGACGACCAGTCAGG
This sequence comes from Pseudomonadales bacterium, assembly GCA_041589295.1. Lineage (GTDB taxonomy): Bacteria > Pseudomonadota > Gammaproteobacteria > Pseudomonadales > Oceanobacteraceae > Bermanella. Next base: position 1,983 of record JBFHVZ010000157.1, on the reverse strand, counting down.
ATGACACCTAGGGTGTAAAGGGGGAGCCAAAAGCTCCCCCATTTTTGTTTTTTGGTGGGCCTACCTGCGTTACCACACCTTCGTTAAAAGTTTTTTCTGATTGCTCTCGTACCAACAACGTACGCTGCGCATCATCAAAAACTTTGTGCCTTGCTGTGCCTGCCTCGATAACGGCCTTGAGAAATCTTTAATTTTGTCGGAGCGAATACCTACCCAATACGTACAAGCCAAAGGGTACGATGACTCCGCTTTCTCAGCATTTTTTAGCTTCGCAGCTCTAACGAGTGCCTGGTCTCAATCTCGCTCATAACGCTTTCAGCAGCAAATAGTAGGCATAAAAAAACGGCCCGCAGGCCGTTAATTTGGGTGATCAAAAAGCGTTGCCGAGGAAGTCTAGGCAAGGCAAAAATTTTTGAAAGACCGGAGTCATCGTGCCCTATGGGTATTAGCTCCGCTAAATGAGGATCTTGATAAAATTTTTAACGCTGCATAGACGACGTAGGTAACTTTTAACCAATATCAGATAGTTACTTTTCTAGATATTGAAGCTTCCCTTCAACCCCATCCCACTCTTCGGCATCTTCCATCTTCTCTTTCATTTCAGTGATGTTCGGCCATTTCTCTGCCAGTTCAGCGTTCAGTTCGATAAAGGCTTCTTGGCCTGCTGGCAGTTCGTCTTCAGAGAAGATGGCTTCGGCAGGACACTCAGGCTCGCACAGTGCGCAGTCGATACATTCGTCTGGGTGGATAACCAGAAAGTTAGGGCCTTCGTAGAAACAGTCTACTGGGCACACTTCTACACAGTCGGTGTACTTACACTTGATGCAGTTTTCGGTAACAACAAAAGTCATGGCGTTTTCTCATCTCATGCGGCGTGACTGCTGCCCAATATGTGGGTCCGTACACCGTCTTTATATGTCTAATTTAGCAACGGCCGCCATTTTAGAGACGCAAGCCCTATGGAGCAAGGCCTTGCGGCCTGCTAGCACACGAATTCTTGATCTATGTGTTATCGGGAAACTCGATAATGAGCTGCGGGTTGAGAATGAATGTCAATATGAGGGGGCATCGAAAAACACAACCTCTGCATCGGCTTTACGGCTCCACACCATTTGGGATCGCCTTCATACCTGACCCCATGGGTTGGAAATATCAGTAGGGCGCTCCCAAACGGAGCCAGTCACCGTGCCAGCCGATCCAGAGGTTTTGTCGCCGTTATAACTTCTCTTTTAACGCGTAGAGTGCTTCCAGTGCCTGCCGCGGTGTGAGGTTGTCTGGGTCAATGGCTTCCAGCGCCAGTTCGACTTCCGACGGGCCGCTGTTAAAGGCAAACATGTCGCCTTGCATCACGCCATTGTCGGTTTTGGCCTTGGCTGATTTTGTGGGTTCAGGGGCCGGTGTTGTGACTGCCTCGGGTGTAGCATCGGGTGTTGCAGTCTCGGGTGTTACAGGCGATTGAGCTGTTTGGGTTGTCGCTAACGAGGCTCCTGCAAGGCGAGCCTGTACGCTTTCGTCTTCCAGTGTGACCAGCTTGGCTTTGGCGTTGGCGATCACGCCGTCGGGCACGCCTGCAAGTTTGGCCACTTGTAAACCGTAACTCTGACTAGCGGGGCCTTCTTCCACTTGGTGCATAAACACAATGTGGTCTTTGTGCTCGGTGGCCGTGAGGTGGACGTTGACCACGCCTTCGGCCAGCTCTGGTAGCTGAGTCATCTCAAAATAGTGGGTGGCAAATAGCGTGTACGCGCCCACATGGTTGGCCAAGTGTTCGGCACTGGCCCACGCCAGCGAAAGACCGTCGAAGGTACTGGTGCCACGACCGACTTCGTCCATTAACACTAACGACTGCGCAGTGGCGTTATGCAGGATGTTGGCGGTTTCGGTCATTTCCACCATAAAGGTCGAGCGGCCACCGGCCACGTCGTCGCTGGAACCCATGCGCGTAAAGATGCGATCAATGGGGCCAATGGTGGCTTGGTCCGC
>JBFHVZ010000156.1:0-9574 GCA_041589295.1 Pseudomonadales bacterium | reverse complement strand
TTAAATTGTGCGGCGGAATGTCTGTGGCCATACCTACGGCGATACCCGTGGTGCCGTTCAATAACAAGTTTGGCAAACGGGACGGTAAGGTCACCGGTTCGTCTAACGAGCCATCAAAGTTAGGTTGCCAATCTACCGTGCCCTGCCCCAATTCACCCAGCAACACATCGGCATATTTGGTTAAACGGGATTCGGTGTAACGCATGGCGGCGAAGGATTTTGGATCGTCCGCGCTACCCCAGTTACCTTGACCGTCGATCAACGGATAGCGGTAAGAAAACGGCTGCGCCATTAACACCATGGCTTCGTAACACGCGCTGTCGCCGTGGGGGTGGAATTTACCCAACACGTCACCCACGGTACGGGCGGACTTTTTATATTTTGCGGTATTTTTTAAACCCAGCTCGCTCATCGCATAAGTAATACGACGCTGCACGGGTTTTAAACCGTCGCCAATGTGTGGCAAAGCGCGGTCCATGATGACGTACATGGAGTAATTTAAATACGCGCTTTCGGTATAGTCTTTGAGGCTCTGACGTTCGACGCCGTCTTCGCCGATTACGATATCGTTCATATTGACTCCGAATTGGGCGGTTATCTAAAAGCGTTTCTACTCGCTTTTATAACAACCTAATTCATCAAATTTATAATTCTAAAAATCAGTCACTGGGATTTGCGTAGTGAGCGATGAAAGAACAAGGCAAAAAATGGCGCAGGGGCGGAGTTTATGTTTTATAAATGACAACCCTAAGCCATTTTTTAACGCTGTTATTTCGAGCGTAATAGCAAAGCCCTTTAAAACCTTAAATTTCTGCTAGGTTGCCTTTGCTCTCTAGCCAACTCTTCCGGTCGCCCGAGCGCTTCTTCGCTAACAACATGTCCATGACTTCGTGGGTGCCGTCGCCGGGTTCCAATGTCAATTGCACTAAGCGGCGCGTGTCTGGGTCCATGGTGGTTTCGCGTAATTGCAGTGGGTTCATTTCACCCAAACCTTTAAAGCGCTGCACGCCCACTTTGCCGCGTTTTTTCTCGGCTTTAATGCGTTCCAACACGCCTTCTTTTTCGGCTTCGTCGAGGGCGTAGTAAACGTCTTTGCCAATGTCGATGCGGTACAACGGCGGCATGGCCACGTAGACGTGTCCTTCGGCAACAAGTTTGGGGAAGTGACGAACAAACAAGGCACACAACAAGGTGGCGATGTGCAAACCGTCGCTGTCGGCGTCGGCAAGAATACACACGCGACCGTAGCGTAAATTGGTTAGGTCGTCGGACGCTGGGTCTATGCCTAACGCCACAGAAATATCGTGGATTTCTTGGCTGGCGAGTACTTCGCCGCTTTCCACTTCCCAGCTGTTTAGAATTTTACCGCGCAGCGGCATGATGGCTTGGTTCTCACGGTTTCGCGCTTGTTTTGCACTACCGCCCGCGGAGTCACCTTCCACCAAAAACAGTTCTGAGTTCATAGGGTCGCTGGATGAACAATCTGCCAGTTTGCCCGGTAACGCAGGGCCTTGGGTAACTTTTTTACGCACCACTTTTTTCGCGCTGCGCATACGACGTTGCGCATTGCTGATGACCATTTCGGCAATGGTTTCACCCAGCGCGCTGTGCTCGTTTAGCCACAAGCTGAAGCTGTCTTTGACGACACCAGACACAAACGCAGCCGCTTCGCGGGATGACAAACGCTCTTTGGTTTGACCACTAAACTGCGGGTCGGCCAGTTTTGCACTCAGTACATAAGCCACTTTGTCCCATACGTCTTCTGGTGTGATTTTTACACCGCGCGGTAACAAGTTACGGAATTCACAAAACTCGCGCAGGGCTTCTAATAAGCCGGTACGCAAACCGTTTACGTGTGTACCGCCTTGCGCCGTGGGAATTAAGTTAACGTAGGATTCCATCAACTGCTCGCCACCTTCTGGCATCCATTGCACGGCCCAATCAACCGCTTCGCGTTCGCCGGCCATGCTGCCCACAAACGGTTCTGGCGGCAGGACTTCGTAGCCCTTGGTGGCATCGGTTAAGTAATCCACCAGCCCGTCTTCGTAAAACCATTCGGCGTTGTCTTCTTCGTTGCCGTGGTTAATAAATTCAATGCGCAGGCTCGGACACAAAACCGCTTTGGCACGCAGCACGTGTTTTAAGCGTGTGACCGAAAATTTATGGGAATCAAAATATTTTGCATCCGGCAAAAAGCGTACTGTGGTGCCGCTTTCTTTTTTGGTTTTGGTTGTGCCGATTTGCTCTAGCTCCATGGCCTTTTCGCCATCTTGGAACGCAATGCGGAAAATTTCGCCACCGCGTCGAATGGTGACTTCCAATGCTTTCGACAAGGCATTCACCACCGATACACCCACACCGTGCAAACCACCGGAGAACTGATAGTTGTCGTTGGAGAATTTACCACCGGCGTGCAGCTTGGTCAGAATCAGTTCCACACCGCTCACGCCGTGTTCGGGGTGAATGTCGGTGGGCATACCGCGGCCGTTATCGGTCACGGACAGGGATTGATCTTTATACAACTCAACGATGATGTGGTTACAGTGACCGGCGAGGGCTTCGTCCACCGAGTTATCGATGACTTCTTGCGCCAAGTGGTTGGGGCGGTTGGTTTCGGTGTACATGCCCGGGCGTTTACGCACCGGGTCCAGTCCACTCAAGACCTCAATGGATTGGGCGGTATAGTTACTCATAGACCGTTTTTGTGCTCCAAGTTACAGCTTTGCCCCAGTGATTGCTGAGCAAAATGTAAGATCGTGGGAATTCTGTGTTCAAAATTCTGATAACTGTGGTCGCCACCGTATTCGATGATGCACGGTGATTTCAAATATTTTTGCACCGCCTGATGATAGTCCAGGGTTTCATCATGGGTTTGCGTCAGCAGTAAAAACCGCTCAGGTTGGCGCAGCGTGGTCACGTCCATGGCCTTGAGCTGATGCAGGTAATCCTCTGTCACCATGAAGGTTTCGTCGCTGTAATAGTTGGTGTTTTCACCTAGATAGTCGTGCAGCAACTCATAAGGGCGCACCGCTGGGTTAATCAGCGCAGCAAATCCACCAAAGCGATTTTGCAAGTACGTGGCGTAAAACCCACCCAGTGAACTGCCAATCAGCAGACAGTTTTCCTCGCCTACCTTGGCAACGAGCTTGGTATAGAGGTCCGCCGCTAGTGCACAGGCTTGCTCTGGCTCATGGGGCAGCTGCGGAATATGGATCTGCTCGCCAGAGCCGTGCGCTTGGAAATATGCCAAGGTTTGCTGCGCTTTGGCCGAAGCCGGACCGCTTTTAAAACCGTGCAAATACAGACACTGCAACTGGCTTGAGATCATAGGATGGACTTGTTTGGTTTTTTTGTTGGGATTTTTGCGCGCTAGGATACAAGCACGAGAACAGCGGGAGCAAGGCTAGAAGGTAAGAATGTTGATAAACCGCTAACTTTCATTTCGAGTGTGTTTTCAGGTCGCCGCAAGCACATCCATGTGGGCTTTACGAGCGCATCCATGCGCTCAAAACCCTGAAAACACACGCCCAAACGAAAGTTAGGCATGCCAAAGGGCAGGGGGGAAGCAGCTATTCACCTAGCCTTGCAGCCAAGCGTTCAACTCTTCGATGTCTTTCAAAGACAGCTGGCCAACGGCCTGACGGAACTTAAGGGTGTCGATCACGTAGTCGTAGCGAGCATAAGCGTAGTCGCGCTCGGCAGAGAACACTTTCAACTGCGCTTGTAGCACTTCAACAATGTTACGTGTACCTACTTCGTAGCCGGTTTGCGTGGCTTCCATGGCGCTGCGGGCTGAAGTGATGGCTTGCTTGCGTGCTTTCACTCGGGCCACGTCGGCTTCTAGCTGACGGTACAGAGAACGCACTTTTAACGATGCGCCACGTAGTGCCGCTTCTAGGGACTTTTCCGCCGCCTGACGCTGGTAGTAAGCCTGCTTTTGCGCCGCGTATTGGCTACCGCCGACGAACAACGGCATGTTCAATTGCAAACCCACGTAAGTGGCCGTGACTTCTTCTCCAAAGCTACCAGAACCCCCTTCGTCATCGGCTTTCGAATAAGAAGCCACTAGGTCCAGTGTGGGCGCATGATCAGAAATTTTTGCTTTGTGATTGCGCTCGGCTGACAGCTGACCTTTTTGCGCAATCAGCACGTCGATGTTATTGGCCAACGCCAATTGCTCCCAGTGAGTACGGTCAGCTGGGTTAGGACCAGTCAGCGGGATATCGGTTTTTAGCGGGTTGATGTGGTGATAACGCTCGCCGGTTAGCAGCGCCAGCGCTTCATAGGCGATGTCCAATTGGCTTTCGGCCGCAATCAATTCAACAGTGGCGCCGTCGTATACGGCTTTGGCTTCGTGTACTTCGGTAATGGCGATCAAGCCCACCTTAAAGCGTTGCTGGGTTTGCTCTAGCTGGCGTTTTACCGCCGCTTCTTGCGCTTTAGCCGACGCCAAGCTGGCGGTGGCGCGCAGCACGTTGAAGTAGGCTTCAGACAAGCGCACCACGATGCTTTGCTCGGCTTTGACCCGCTCTAATGCCGCTTTGTCTGTGGTGGCAGAGGCTGCACCGTAGGTGTACCAAGAATTAGGTGCAATCAGCGCTTGCTTCAGGTTAATACCGTAAGACGTCTTTTCGAATTCTTCATTGTCATAACCGAGGCCGGTTTGAGTGTTCAGACCGTCATCCAATGTTGTGGTGCTTTTTTCGGCGGTCAGGGCAATTTGCGGTAACACGCCACCACGAGCTAAACCAACACTTTGCGCATTGGCGTCTGCCAGTGCTAATTCGGCAGCCAGTTGCGGATCGTTTTGTAACGCTTGTTCAAACACAGTTTTGAGGTCAGCCGCCTGAACGGTTACGCTTGTGGCCAAAGCCACACAGGCTGCTGCGAATCCATTTAACGCAGATTTTTTCATGGGGAGATCGCTCGATTATTAACTCGTGGAATAACTAGTGGTGGGATTCTAACCACATCCATGTTGGCATGTAACCCTATATTAGAAACCCCTAATTCAACTCATTGTTTCATGAATGGTAACAATGAGTCATTTCAAAAGGTATTGATCTGTGAGCATACAGGCCGAATTCCATCAGCCAGACGTTGAGATCTTGTCTGACCGCGTGGTCTACGATGGGTTCTTTAAGATGCATGCGCTGTCGTTACGTCACCGTTTATTCGCCGGTGGCTGGAGCCAGCCTTTCACACGGGAGCTATTTGTACGGGGTCAGGCCGCTGGGGTGCTCATATACGACCCAGAACGAGACAGCGTGGTCTTAGTGGAGCAATTTCGCGTGGGCGCATTATCGCTGGAGCAACAGCCAGCGAAAAACCACTCACCCTGGCTTTTGGAGATAGTGGCAGGTATTGTCGAACCCGGTGAGCTAGCCGAAGACGTGGCCATCCGCGAAGCCAAAGAAGAATCCGGCAGTGACATTCGCCAACTAATACCCATTTGTGAATATCTTGTCAGCCCAGGTGGCACGGACGAATCCTTGGCCTTGTTTTGTGCCTTGGCGGATTGCTCTCAACTGGGCGGCTTGCACGGTTTGGACGACGAAAACGAAGACATCAAGGTACATGTGGTGCCGCGCACTCAGGCCTACAAAGCCGTAACCTCGGGGCGAATCAACAACGCCGCCACCATCATTGCGCTGCAATGGCTACAGTTAAATGTGGAGCAACTGGTCGCCAACCGGTAAGCCCCCATTTCGTTACACGAGAAACCATGAAAAAAGAAAAGCCCTATGTTCCCGATTTAGCCGAAATGGCCAGCATATGCGAGGCAAATTACCTGCGCCTCGACAAACTGCTGCCCGACATGGACACAGGGCAAGGGCGGGAGTTTATTCTCAACGGCGGGCCACACCTGAATACGCGCATCGTGTTTTCCATAGAGGAACAGTTCGCTTACACCCTCACCATACTGGTGGAGCAATGCAGCGCCCTGTCGGGGTTTTTAAATCCACCCAAAATGGAAGTGCGCTTGTATCAAGATGTGCGCATGGCCGAGGTGATCAGCTTCCATAACGAGCACAAATTCAACGGCGTGTACCACTACCCCAACCCGCAAATGCGCATGCCGGACGAAAAATTGCAGATCAATCAGTTTCTTAGCGAGTGGTTGAGCCATTGCCTAGAGCATGGCGAGGCAGATATCAGCCTCAATTACCATCCCAGCAAAATGTCATCGTAAAAATGTGACTGACGCACTAGAAGTGACTACGCTTGTAATAATATAGTGCGGCGGGTAAGGGCTCGCTCACGATTAAGGTAATTTCTGACGCCTCTGTGGAACAAAACAGAGACGTAAATAGAGCAGGCCAATTAAAAAATTGCTCACGGAAGGGCTGGACAATATTCTCATCATGACTGGCAAACCGATTACATTTGTTCAGATCACAGACTGCCATCTTTTCGCTACAGAAGACGGCAAGTTACTGGGTATGAACACACAACACAGCCTCAATGCTGTACTGGACCGCATCCAGCGAGAGCGACCGGAGTTCGACTTTTTACTCTGCACTGGCGACCTGAGCCAAGACGGCAGCGTGAACTCGTATCGGCGTCTGTGGCAAACCCTAGAAGACCGTTTCGGCAAAGACCAATACTGGATTCCGGGTAACCACGACAACCGCCCCAACATGCTTCAAGTGGTCAGCGAAGAGCAAGAAATGAAGCCCGTCATCGACTTGGGCGACTGGCAAATTGTGCAGCTCGACAGCCAAGTGGTTGGCTCCGTCCATGGCCGACTGGCCGAAAACCAACTGGCCCTGTACGAACAAGCCTTGCTGCAACAGCCAAACAAACACACCTTGGTGTGTATGCACCACCACCCGCTACCCATGCATTGCGAATGGCTCGACCCGCAGCAAATCAAAAATAGTCAAGCCCTGCTCGACATTGTCAAAGACCACAAAAACGCCAAAGTCGTACTCTGGGGACACGTGCATCAAGAAACCCACCAAACCCTTGATGGTGCCGAATTTGTTTCGACCCCCTCCACCTGCGTGCAATTCACACCTAAATCCAACGACTTCGATGTGGATAAACAAGGCCCAGGCTACCGCTGGATGACCTTGCTGCCGGACGGCCGCATTGAAAGCGGCGTTAGCCGCGTGGATGACATCGAGTTTGAAATTGATTACACGGTGAAGGGGTATTGAAGCTAGAAGCTTGACGGGAGACGGGAGACGCTAGGCCCACCCAAACCTGTCGCCTTAACACCCACAAGGGCGACCGCATTAGATCGTAGGTCGCGGCTTCAGCCCGACACTCGGCGCAGGCGAACTAAACCAGCGTCTCCCGTCTTTCGTCCAGCGTCTGGCAAATCAACTCAAACACCCTCTCTTTAGCCCCGCGATTATTTTCCCCCACGTGTTGCCCTTGCGCGCCTGCGCTACGCGCTTGTTCCTGATGGTCAAACCACAGCAAGACTTGTTGGGCGAGGTCATCAAACCCGCCGACGGTTTTTAATGCGCCCGCTTGTGTGAGTAGGTCGCAGATTTGCGCAAAGTTGAATTGGCTCGGCCCCATGACAACGGGTAACCCCAGCGCCGCAGGTTCGAGCGGGTTATGGCCGCCGTTGTCGGTAAAGGTGCCCCCCATGCAGCAAATCTGGCTGGCGGCCAAAAAGCCCATGAGTTCACCCATGCTGTCCACTAACAGCACTTCGGTAGACGTTGAGATACTGGTGTTTTGGCTGCGGCGAGCAAGGTTAAAACCTTGTTCGCTAATTAATTGTGCAACATCGTTAAACCGTTCTGGGTGACGAGGCACAATCACCAGCAAGGCATCGGTGTGCTTGGCTAACACTCGTCGATGGGCCGCCAAGGCGATTTCATCCTCGCCTTTATGGGTACTGGCCATAATCCACACTTCGCGCTGTTCGCCCCATTGTTGACGATACGCCGCCGCCTGTTGATAACAGTTCTCGGGCACTTGCACATCAAACTTAATACTGCCCGTGACCGTCAACGCAGACTTGGGCAAACCCACAGACATAAAGCGCTCGCCGTCCACCGCGTTTTGCGCGGCCAGTCCGTCCAATGCGGCCAATAACGGGCGCGCTAACTTGGGGAATTTCGCGTAACCGGCAGCGCTTTTTTCCGACAAACGACCATTGGCCACCAATACGCGACAGCCTTTGGCTTTGGCGCAGGCGATTAAATTAGGCCAGAGTTCGGTTTCTAAAATGACCAACAATGCGGGCTGAATGCGGCGCAAGAAATTATTCAAAAACAAAGGAATGTCATAGGGCAGATACACGTGAAACACGCGACCTTGTTCGATGGCCTGCGCAAAGCGCTGACGTACCTGCGCCGAACCCGTGGGTGTGGTGGTGGTGATGGTAATGAGCTTATTGGGATAGGCTAGCATGACCTGTTCGATCAAGGACGCGGCCGCTAAAAACTCCCCCACCGACACCGTATGAAACCAGATGCCTGCGCTCTGGCTAGAACTTTGAATAGGCGCTTTGAACAAACCAAAACGCTCACCCCAACGCTTACGATAATCCGGCGCTTTGCGCGAACGCAGCAACAAACGCAACAACACAAACGGCAATAACAGGGTGAACAACAGGGTGTATATAGGTCGGGTCATACCGAGAGTGCTTACCGCAATTTCCACAAAAGGATCAGGATTCTAACGCAAAGTCCCACACAGGTCTCAGCTTAGGCTGGGAATGGGCTCACACGCACACTTTCGCCAAGTCCAAACCCACATCGCGGTGCGCCAAGCGCGTGGGATTCTGCTAACATAGCCGCCCGCCTCTGTATTGTTATGGGTTTTTGATTCAATGACGCTGCGTATTCCGAATTTTTCACAGGCTCGCGTATTGGTGCTAGGTGATGTCATGCTCGACCGCTACTGGAGCGGCCCGACCTCACGCATCTCCCCCGAAGCCCCTGTGCCTGTGGTTAAAATCGAAGACATCGAAAACCGCGCAGGCGGCGCAGGCAACGTGGCGCTGAACATTGCCAGTCTCACCGCCACCGCCGACCTCATCGGTTTAGTGGGCCAAGACGAAAACGCCCACGTGCTGCACAAAACCCTCGACAGCGAACGCATCCATTGTCATTTCACGCGTCTTGCCAGTCACCCTACCATCACTAAATTGCGCGTATTAAGCCGTCACCAACAGTTGATTCGCCTCGACTTTGAAGAAGGCTTCCACGACGTGGACACCACCCCCATGCAAGAGCAATACAACAGCTTAATGAGCGATTGCGGCGCGGTAATTTTAAGCGACTACGGCAAAGGCGCGCTGAGCCAAGTACAAGGTCTAATTCGCGACGCCCGCCAAGCAGGCGTGCCGGTATTGGTTGACCCTAAAGGCACAGATTTCGAACGCTACAAAGGCGCCACCCTGATTACCCCAAACCTCAGCGAATTCGAAGCCGTGGTCGGCAAATGTAAAGACGAAGCCGACCTAATGGAAAAAGGCTTCGCACTAATGGAACGCTGCGAACTGGATGCCCTATTGGTCACGCGCAGCGAAAAAGGCATGACCCTGTTTCAAAAAGACCAGCAGCCGCTGCACTTGCCCGCCACCGCGCGCGAAGTGTATGACGTC
>JBFHVZ010000155.1:0-9662 GCA_041589295.1 Pseudomonadales bacterium | reverse complement strand
GATGCGCTGCGTAACCAACTTGTTCCCATCAATAAAAAGTACCCGATTAAAGAGTTATTGACTGCGTGTGATCATTACATGAACTCACTGCCAGATCGTCGCAAGCTGACGGTGGAATACACCCTCATTGAAAAAGTAAACGATGAGATGGAGCACGCAAAAGAGTTGGCTGAGCTTTTACGCAACACGCCATGTAAGATAAATTTGATTCCGTTTAACCCGTTCCCTTCGTCCGGTTACAAACGCCCAAGCAATAATCGCGTGTATAAATTCCGTGATTACCTTCATAACCAAGGTTATATCGTCACCATTCGCACCACTCGCGGAGATGACATAGATGCAGCCTGTGGTCAGCTTGTGGGCAATGTAGAAGACCGCACTCGTCGCAGTGAACGACATATTAAAATGCGCGACATCACCCAAGGTGGCAACGAAACCACCCAAGTGCAGTCTTAAGACGCATTCAACAGTTAAGGCAAAGGCAGAAGTAGACGGTATGCAAACCCTAAAAATCGTATTGGCGCTGAGCTTAACCGCTTTGCTAACGGCTTGTGTCACCACAACCGATAGCCGTTTTACCAAAAAGGCAGACCCGCAGCGCGCCGTAGATGACTATGTGATATTGGGCATCAGCTACCTGCGCCAAGGCGACCATAAAATGGCGCGCAAAAAAATTGAACGCGCGTTAGCCATTGACCCTTCTAGTGCGCCAGCCCACAACGCCATGGCGTTGTTTTGGCAAGACCGTGGCGAAGCAGAGCTGGCCGACAAAGAGTTTTTGATTGCGCTGGATTTAGACAGTGATTACAGCCCTGCCAATTACCACTATGGGCGTTTTTTAATGGTGCTGGGCCGCAGTGACAGTTGTGATTATTTGCGTAAAGCCGCTCGTGACATTCACTATTCTGGTCGCAAGTCCGCATTTGAAGATCTCGGTCTATGCCACTACAGTCAGCGCGACTACAAGCCTGCTATCGCGGCCTATGAAAAAGCATGGCAGTTAGAAGGTAGTAGCTTAATCGCTGCACTTAACTTGACGGCGATTTACGTCGATCAAAAACGTTTCGATTTAGCACAGCGCTGGTTCAAGCGTTTGGAGTCCGGTATTAAAAACTCACAGCAGCAACACACCGCTTTGAGTTTGTGGCTCGGCATTGAAATCGCCCGTGCAAATAAAGACCGAGACGCCGAAGCCAATTACGCGTTTAAATTAAAGAAATCGTTTCCTCAGTCTGACGAATACCAACGCTATAAAAATTTGCGTTAAGCGTCGCGCTACGCAGAGGTTGGTTTAAAACTTGGATACGAACACAACAGGTTGTTATGAATAAGCAAGGCGAGTCCCCGATCAAACGTCGTAAGTCACGTCAAATTATGGTGGGCAATGTACCCGTTGGTGGTGATGCTCCCATAGCCGTGCAGAGTATGACCAACACCGAAACCTGTGACGTGGACGCAACGGTTGCGCAGATTAAAGCGTTAGAAGATGCCGGTGCCGACATCGTGCGTGTTTCCGTTCCATCCATGGAAGCTGCCGACGCATTTGGGGAAATTCGGAAACGCGTAAATGTGCCCTTGGTCAGTGATATTCATTTCGACTACAAGATCGCACTACGTGTAGCAGAACTGGGTGTGGATTGTTTGCGTATTAACCCAGGTAACATCGGTCGGGAAGATCGTGTGCGTGCCGTGGTGGATGCTGCTCGCGATAAAGGCATTCCCATTCGTATTGGTGTAAACGCTGGCTCGTTAGAAAAAGACCTACAAAAGAAATACGGCGAACCTACGCCGGATGCTTTGGTTGAAAGTGCCATGCGCCACATTGATATTTTGGATCGCTTGAACTTTCAGGATTTCAAACTGAGTTTAAAAGCCTCAGATGTATTCATGACTGTTGCAGCCTATCGCAAAATTGCCTCACAAATTGAACAACCACTGCATTTGGGGATTACCGAAGCCGGTGGTCTGCGCAGCGGTACAGTGAAAAGTGCTGTGGGTTTGGGCATGTTGTTAATGGACGGTATTGGTGACACCTTACGCGTGTCTTTAGCGGCAGACCCAGTTGAAGAAATCAAAGTCGGCTTTGATATTTTGAAAAGTTTAAAGCTGCGCAACAAAGGCATTAACTTTATTGCTTGCCCAAGTTGCTCGCGTCAAAACTTCGATGTGGTCAAAACCATGAACGAACTTGAAGCGCGAGTCGAAGATATTTTAACGCCACTAGACGTGTCCATTATCGGTTGCGTGGTGAACGGCCCAGGCGAAGCCAAAGAAACCGATTTGGGTTTGACCGGTGGCACGCCCAACAACTTGCTATATGAAGACGGCGTACCGTCCAGCAAGTTGGGTAACGAATCGTTGGTTGATAATCTTGAACGCATGATTCGTAAAAAAGTGGCCGAAAAAGAAGCCGCCGAAGCCGCGTTAATCATCAAAGCATAGTTGAACGAATTGTAATGTGGGGGCGCTTGCGCGCGATTGACGCAATGCAAGTGCGCTATCCACAAAAAATAAATTGTAAGAGCGTCGCCTCGGCGCGAATCGGGCTGAGGCAGCCCTCCTACAAAGAGATATAGATTTGGCAGCACAAAATCAAATTAAAGCCATCCGCGGGATGAACGACATCCTCCCCGGACAAACTCAGATCTGGCGCTATTTAGAAGATCAGGTTAAGGCCACTTTGGACAGCTACGGATACCAAGAAATCCGTATGCCGATTGTGGAGCAAACCAATCTATTTAAGCGTTCTATCGGTGAAGTGACGGACATTGTCGAAAAAGAAATGTACACCTTCGACGACCGCAACGGCGACAGCCTAACCTTGCGTCCCGAAGGCACGGCATCCTGTGTGCGTGCGTGTGAAGAAAACGCATTAATTGCGAATGGTGCGCAGCAGCGCTTGTGGTATATGGGCCCTATGTTCCGCCACGAACGTCCGCAAAAAGGCCGTTACCGCCAGTTCCATCAAATTGGTGTTGAAACCTTCGGCATGGACGGTCCAGACATTGATGCTGAAGTCATCGTGATGACTCATCAGCTATGGCAGCGTTTGGGCATTCGCGACAAGGTGACATTGCAACTGAATACCTTGGGCAGTGCCGAAGACCGTGCAAACTACAAAGCCGATCTGGTGGCGTATTTGTCGGAGCGCAAAGATCAACTCGATGAAGACAGCGTACGTCGCCTAGACAGCAATCCATTGCGTATATTGGACAGCAAGAACGAACAAACGCAGGCGTTATTAAATGACGCGCCGGACTTTCACGATTACTTGGGTGAAGAATCCCGCCAACATTTTGCACAGCTGCGGGCACTTTTGGATGCAACCGGCGTCGAATACGAGATCAACCCGCGCCTAGTACGTGGATTGGATTACTACGGCAAAACCGTGTTTGAATGGGTGACTAATGAACTGGGCTCGCAAGGTACTGTGTGTGCCGGTGGTCGTTACGACGGCCTGGTCGAACAGTTAGGTGGTAAGCCAACGCCTGCCGTGGGTTTTGCCATGGGCATTGAACGTTTGGTCCTCATGCTTGAAGCATTGAATGTCATTCCCGACGCGGTTAAAACCCACTTAGATGTTTACCTTGTTGCTGTGGGTGATGTCACCGCTGCGGCCATGGCGCTTGCTGCGCAACTGCGTTATGACAATCCTGCACTGCGTTTACAAATGCACTGCGGTGGCGGTAACTTCAAGAAGCAAATGAAAAAAGCCGACAAGAGCGGTGCTCGATTTGCTTTATTGCTGGGTGAAGACGAAGCACAGCAAGGACAAGTGGCCTTGAAGTCTTTGCTTGGTGAGTTCGAGCAGTTGACCTTGGCGCAAGCAGACGTTGGTACTGAACTGAAAAAATACTTATAGGTTACCTTTTTTATTTTAAACGTAACCTTGGCTCGGCATGGTGCCGAATAACTGATTAAGCAGCTATTGTTAGCGGCTATTGAAAGCTAAGAAAAAAACCAGGAAGCAAAACATGAGCGACATGCGCACAGAAGAAGAACAAATCGAAGCCATTAAGAACTGGTGGAAAGAAAACGGCACGCAAACAATTGTCGCCGCCGTGTTGGTTGTAGGTGGCTGGTTTGGTTATCAAGGCTATCAATCGCAAAAACAAGCGACGGCAGAACAAGCGTCCGCTGTTTACCAATCCATGTTGGAAATCAGTGAGTCCGAAGCAGAAGAAGATTTAGGTCGTCGTGCACAATTGCTGGATCAACTGAAAAACGAATACAGTGGTACTCCTTATGCTCAATTTGCGGCGCTGTTTAAAGCAAAAGACGCGGTTGAAGCGAAAGATTACGAGTCTGCAATCACTGAGCTAACCTACGTAAAAGAAACCGCTTCCGACGAGGCTTTGGTTCACCTAGCTAACTTGCGTATGGCACGTGTATTGAACGAACTGGATCGTGGTGAAGAAGCTTTGGCATTACTGAATGTTGAAAAACAAGGCGCATTCGCTTTTAACTATTTAGAAGTAAAAGGCGACATCCTATTTAAACTCGGTCGCGAAGACGAAGCGCGTGACGCTTATCAGCTGGCAAAAGAAGAAGGTCGTAAAATTAATGCTGACCAATCTTTGCTAGAACTGAAGTTAGCTGACTTAGCGGTGACCGAATAATATGAATATGCCACGTTGGATTGGATTTGCCGCCGTTGCTTGTGGAATGTTGCTGGCAGCGTGCAGCAGCGAACCAAAGAAAGAAAAAGTCAGTAACGAACCGTCTGAACTTTCCTCTTTTGAAGAAGAAGTTGAGCTGGATTTGGTATGGCGTTTACAGGTAGGTAAGGGCATGGGTCAGGCCTATGCTCGAATCGAACCTGCGCTGTGGGCGGATAAATTCTACGTGGCCGACGCTTTTGGCCAAGTCAGTGCCTATGTGCTGCAAAGTGCCGACAAATTATGGCAAGTACAACTTAACGCTAATATTCAATCGGCACTGGCTGTTTCGGAAAAACACGTCTTTTTAGTCACCGATAACGGCGAGCTACACGCACTTAAGCGTGATACAGGTGAAACCGTTTGGGTTGCGCCGGTACAAAGTGAAGTGTTGGCAGCGCCAGCGGTCAGCAAAGGTGTTGTGGCGGTACAAAGTGTTGATGGCAAAGTGCGCTTGTTCTCCAGTGCGAATGGCGAGCAACGTTGGATGTACGACAGCAATATGCCTAACCTATCGCTGCGTGGTACATCATCCCCTGTGTTTTACGAAGACCAACTGTTAGTGGGTTTTGCTAACGGTAAGGTGTTGGGGCTTAATTTAAATGACGGCAGCGAAAAATGGAGCGAGCGCATTGGTATTCCAGCTGGCCGTTCCGAATTAGAGCGCTTGGTGGATATCGACGGTCGTTTGTTGGTCCGTGACGAAACCTTATTTGTTGTGGGTTACCAAGGTCAATTGGCGGCTATTGATTTGCGCATGGGCAAATTGGTGTGGAAGCGAGATGCATCCAGCTACCATGGCCCATTGTACGGGTTAGGAAACTTGTACGTATTGGGCGCAAAAGATGAATTGCAAGCCTTTGATGAACGCAGTGGCAGCGAAGTTTGGAATCAGCCAGACCTACGCGGACGTCAACTGACAGAACCGGTGTTTTTGCAAAGCTATATCGCCGTAGCCGATTTCGAAGGTTTTGTGCATTTATTTAAGCAGTTGGACGGAGCTTTAGTGGGCCGTGCTCAGATCAAGCGTCCCGCAGTAGATTGGGTGCGTGGTGGCAGCTACAACTTTAAGCATCCAACGCGCTACTTTGATTTAGACCCAGGTATCCGTACCCGTTTGGTGACCACAGGGGACTACCTGTTGGCGATCAATAACTCTGGTTTCCTAAATCTTTTCCAAATTGACCAGTAGGACCGAGCCAAGCTCGGGAACATGAACGGATCACCAGTATGGTTCGGACCGAAGGGTTCGAGCCGAAGGGTTCGGACCGAAGGTCTGGCACCTACAGATATCATCTAGACTATTCTTAGATGTAGATAGCTTTCAGCAAGAAGTAATTAAATGAATCCAGTTATAGCCCTAGTGGGCCGCCCAAATGTCGGTAAATCGACGCTGTTTAACCGCCTAACGCGCACCCGCGATGCGTTGGTGGCCGACGTGGCTGGCCTGACCCGTGACCGCAAATATGGCGCAGGTAAAGTGGGCGAGCGCGATTACATTGTGGTGGATACCGGTGGTATCTCGGGTCTTGAGCAAGGCTTGGACGAGCGCATGGCTGAGCAAAGTTATCAGGCCATGGAAGAAGCTGACGTGGTGCTGTTCTTGGTGGATGCCCGTGCCGGTTTAACCTCTGCGGATCGCATGATTGCCCAGCACCTGCGCACGACGCAAAAGAAAACCTATTTAGTCGTGAACAAAATCGACGGCTTGAACGCCGACGTGGCCACCAGTGAATTTTATGAACTAGGTCTTGGTGAACTACTGACAATCGCTGCGTCACATAACCGTGGCGTCACCCAGATGATCGACCATGTACTGGCCGAGCTGGGCCCTGAATTTGCCGTACCAGAAGTACTCGAAGGTGAAGGTGACGAAGAAGACGAAGGCGAACGTCGCATTCGTATTTCTGTGGTTGGTCGTCCCAACGTAGGTAAATCCACATTGGTTAACCGCATGTTAGGTGAAGACCGCGTGGTGGTGTTTAACCAAGCGGGCACCACCATGGACTCCATTTATATTCCTTACGAACGTCACGATAAAAAGTACATGCTGATCGACACCGCAGGTGTACGTCGTCGTAAAAATATTTCGGAAGCGGTGGAAAAGTTTTCCATTGTTAAAACCCTGCAAGCCATTCAAGACAGTAACGTCTGCATTTTGGTAATTGATGCCCGTGATGGTTTGGTTGAGCAAGACCTCACTATGCTCAGTTTTGTATTAAACGCAGGTCGTGCGCTGGTGATTGCCCTGAATAAATGGGATGGCATGGACAGCGAACAAAAAGAGTATGTGAAAAAAGAATTAGAGCGACGCATGACCTTTGCCGATTGGGCCGATATCCATTTTATATCTGCATTGCATGGCACAGGTGTGGGTAACTTGTACGATTCAGTTGAAGACGCATACACGTCTGCGCGCATGAAAGTACCGACCAGTCAGCTAACACGTATTTTGGAAGATGCCATCATGGACCATCAGCCGCCGTTGGTGGGTGGTCAGCGTATTAAATTGCGTTACGCACACCAAGGTGGTCAAAACCCACCTGTCATTGTGGTGCACGGCAATAAGACCTCAGCGTTGCCTGACCACTATAAACGCTATTTGGCGAATACCTTCCGCCGCGTGTTAAAAATCAGTGGTACGCCCATTCGTTTTGAATTCCGTACCGGTGACAACCCATTCGATAACAAAAAAGACGATAAAATCTTTAACCGCTCTAAACGCGGTGATCGTTTGAAGCAAACGGCGGACATTCGCCAAGCGAAAAAAGATAAGCTGCGATCTAAGCGATCAAAGCAAAATAAACGTTAAGTTAAACGCAGCCTAGGCTGCGTTTTTCGCTTTTAAGAGCCCCCAATTAAAAAAGGTTTAAAGGGCTTAGTTGTGAACTACGAGCAAGCTAGATTGAAAGCATCAGTGTTGGAGCGAGCATGAATATTCAAACCATGAAGACAAAAGTATATGGCACCCAAGATGCCAGCTATCAAGCGGCTGGCCAATTCGAAGGCCTACAAAAGCTGGTTGATGCGTTCTACGACTTTATGGAAACCTTGCCAGAAGCCAAACGCATTCGAGAAATGCACCCGCAGGACTTAACCGAATCGCGGGATAAGCTAGCGCGCTTTTTAGCGGCGTGGACAGGTGGGCCAAAACTATTTCACGAAAAGTATGGGCCCATTGCGATACCTGCGGCACATAGTCACTTGGATATTGGAGAAGCCGAGCGGGATGCATGGCTGTTATGCATGGAAAAGGCGTTAGAACAACAGCCCTACGCGGAAGACTTCAAAGAGTATTTATTAAAGCAATTAGCCGTACCAGCAGAGCGTTGTCGCACCCGCTAGTTGTCGGCTTGTTGGGCCAACCAGTACACATCACCATCTTGAACGGCGAATGGTAATGCCGTTAATGATTGGTCTACACAGGGGCCGCTGACACAATAGCCGTCTTCTATTCTGAACAGTGCGCCGTGCATGGCGCACTGAATCAAACTGCCTTCCATATCTAGGAATTGGTCTGGCATAAATTCCAATTGAATGCCCAAATGCGGACAGTGATTGGCGTACACACGAATGTTGCCATGCTTTTTTACGGCAAATAGATGATGGCCATCAATATTAAAGCCGCGCGCTCCGGCTTCTGGAATTTCATCAATAGAACACAGTTTAATCATAACGAAATAGCTTTGCTTTAAACGACATTGCGTTAATCAGTTTAAAGCGAATCGGCTAAACCCGACTAGCCTTTAGTTTAAATAAATATAGAAACTGTTTAACTAATAATGCCGTGAATGGAAATGTCACGATATATAGTATGCAAATACTAGCCGGTGCACCCAATAGAGCATAAGCAATGGCAACGCCGATGGCGGAATCTAATTGATCGAGTGCAATAAACAGTGATGGGAATTGCTGGCTACTCTCACCCGGATGAATCCCTAGTCTTCTTTTTATGTAAGAGTTTGGCAGCTCGGCCAATATGTAGCCTAAGCCTAATAATACTCCAATCATGACTGTGTTCGTGTTTTGTAGAAACAGCAGGTTAACAGTTGAATCTAGGCTACCCAGCGAGGTGAAAAACAGAAGCGTGCCAAAAGCAGTTAATACAGGCATTAGCACGATACCGCGCCAGGTCTTATTTTTCCCGAATAAAGAATCACTGACTGGAATCTTCAAAAAGGCAAAGATGTCTTTTTTGACAATCATCATGTGGAGAACTCCACCAATAACAATGGGTATCTGCATATAAAGGGCAGTGATCAACATTGATGGATCAAAGCTCAGTTCGCCACGATAAAGAGATAATAGAAATAGCAACAATGACCCACCTAGGGTAATAGTCAATATTTGCGCTAACGATTTGAATTTAAAGAAAGGCCGTCTTAAAAGCATAAAGACAGAGAAAATAGTAAGCGCGATCGCAAGAAGTTGATAAACCGTTGTGCTGGATAACACCTGCAACAAGCATTGGCTAACCCCTAAAATGATAACGCTCCAAAAGACAGGCATGCCCAAATAACTGAGACCATTGCTTTCTTGAATATTGCCGATGTCGTTAAACACCGATAATCGAATACACCCGCAGGCGATCATGATAACTAAACACAAACTGTATAGGCCGTCGAATCCCATCTGATACCAAATTAAGGCAGGGGAAACTAAATAAATAAGCACATCCATAAACCCATCTAGGTAACGACCAAAGTTGCGTTCCAAACCATACTTTCTCGCTAAAATGCCATCAAACGCATCGGCACACATGGCAATAAACAGCAGAGAGGTAGCGAGTAAGTAGAAACCGGATAGGGAAAGCCCAACGGCTAAACACGTGGTTACAACACTAGAAAGAGTCAACCAATCGACAGCCGTTAACTTGATAATAAAGAGCGAGGATGATTGTTCCGATTTCATTAAACAGCCTCCGTAGTTACAAATAATGGTGCGGCAGATTTCAAGTATTGCTTCAAGGTGACTCGGTCGATTTTGCTATTGTGGCGTCCATCG
>JBFHVZ010000154.1:0-9701 GCA_041589295.1 Pseudomonadales bacterium | reverse complement strand
GATATTTCCCCGGGCTACGATCACTTTAGCTCTGGCATCGGTGCCGCCATGATCGGTTGGTATGGCTGCGCAATGTTGTGTTACGTGACACCAAAAGAACATTTGGGCTTGCCAAATAAAGACGACGTACAACAAGGTTTGATCGCGTACAAAATTGCGGCCCACGCCGCGGACCTAGCCAAAGGTCATCCGGGTGCGCAAATCCACGACAACGCCATGTCAAAAGCGCGTTTTGAATTCCGCTGGGAAGACCAATTTAACTTGGCCATTGACCCTTACACGGCACGCGCTTATCACGACGAAACCTTGCCAAAAGATTCGGCCAAAGTGGCGCACTTCTGTTCTATGTGCGGACCAAAATTCTGTTCCATGAAAATCTCGCAAGAAGTTCGCGACTTTGCAGATGAACAGGAAAAAGAAAAAGGTATGCAAGAAATGTCTGCCAAATTTAAACAAGACGGCAGCGAAATCTACCACGAGGTTTAACCCAAGGTGTCGGCAACTTCTATCACCATTGGTATTGCAGGCGGCGGTCTATTAGGCCGCCTCATCGCTTGGCGCTTGGTAAAACAAGCGCAAGCATTGGGCAAACCCGCGCCATGCATTACGATTTTTGATGCAGGTGAATTTGCCAAACCAGCAGGTGCCTGCTGGGTAGCCGCTGGCATGCTGTCACCTTTAAGTGAAGTAGTGCACTGCCCTGCCCAAGTGTTCGAAAAGGGTATGGAAAGCATCGCGCTGTGGAAACAATGGTGCGGCGAACTGGAACAAACTCAAAAGCGCAACATGCACTTTCGACAAGACGGCAGTTTAATTGTCGCCCATGGCCGCGATCAAAATGAGCTAAACCAGTTTTATGTGGATTTAAAACACAAACTGGCGCAGCTTAATTTGTGTCACGACCTAAACGACGAAAACCCTTGGGTCGATAGTGTAAATTCCGTGGGCATTCGCACGTTAGAACCAGCACTTTCACACTTTAATCACGGCCTATTTTTAAAACCCGAAGGGGATTTAAACAACCGTCGTATTTTGCACGCACTGCACAACGAACTTGCCAGCCATGGCGTTACCCTAATCGAAAACACCAAGGTACAGTGCGAAGCCAACGCCATTCGAACGGATGAGTTTGGTAAAGAGCACGGTAAAGAGCAAAACTGGTCATTCGATCTCGTCATCGACACCCGTGGCAACGGTGCTAAAGCGCAATTAAAAGGTTTACGCGGTGTGCGCGGTGAAGTGCTTGTGGTGGAAAGTCACGACATTACATTAAAGCGCCCTGTTCGCCTAATGCACCCAAGATACAAACTGTACGTGGTGCCTAAACCCAACAATCAATTTGTGATTGGTGCTACCGAAATCGAAAGCAGCGATATGTCACCCATGAGCTTGCAATCCAGTTTGGAATTAAGCAGCGCGCTATACACGCTTAACCCAGCGTTTGCCGAATCACGCATTGTGGAGCAAAGCGTACACTGCCGCCCTTCCATGATGGACAACTTACCCATTGTCACTAACGAAAGTGGTTTTATTCAAGCCAACGGTTTATATCGTCACGGCTACTTGTTAAGCCCTGTGGTAGTGAACCAAGTACTCGAACGTGTCGCAGAACAATTTGAGGTGGCCCGTGCAAGTTAAAATTGAAATCAGCATTAACGGCGATAAAAAAAGTGTCGCAACCGAATGCCTTGCCGATGCGCTCATTGAACTAGGTTACAGTGACGACGGTTTTGCCGTCGCGGTAAATGGCGAATTTGTACCCCGCCCCAGTTACGGTGAATTTGTATTGTCGGAACGAGATGAAATAGATGTTGTAGCGCCCATCGCAGGCGGCTAAGAAATTCGACTAAGAAAAGTCGGCTCAGGGCAACGCTTTTACAGTAAGAGCGTCGCCCCGACGCGAAAAGATCGCATTGAAACGGCAACACAATCCCTTATAAATTTTTCAATGGCAAACACATGAACACAAGCAAGCTCACCATTTACGGCCAAGAATTTGATAACCGCTTGTTAATCGGGTCCGCCTTATACCCATCCCCTGCCATTATGAAAGAAGCGGTACAAGCCTCTGGTGCGCAAATCATCACGCTGTCATTGCGTCGCCAAATGGCTCCGTCCGGCAACGCCACCGGGCAATCCATTAACAGCCAAGCCGAACAACAAGCTATTTGGCAATACATTCAAGAAATGGGCTTGCAACTACTGCCCAACACGGCGGGCTGCAAAACCGCCAAAGAAGCCATCACGCTGGCCGAAATGTCCCGCGAATTATTTAAAACCGACTGGGTAAAATTGGAAGTCATCGGCGACGACTACAACCTGCAGCCCGACCCTATCACCACAGTTGAAGCCGCCACCGAATTAATTAAACGTGGCTTTAAAGTATTGCCCTACACCACAGACGACCTCGTTATTTGTCAACGCTTGTTAGACGCAGGTTGCGAAGTACTCATGCCATGGGGAGCACCAATCGGCACAGGTCAGGGCTTGCTCAACAAGTACAACCTAAACGCCATTCGCGAACGCATCACCCATGTACCCTTAATTGTCGACGCGGGCATTGGTGCACCATCACAAGCATGCGAAGCCATGGAAATGGGGTTCGACGCCGTGCTGCTGAACACCGCCGTTGCAAAAGCACAAAATCCTGTAGGTATGGCCACGGCATTCCGCCATGCTATTGAAGGCGGCCGCATGGCCTACGAAAGCGGCTTAATGTTAAAACGTCAAACCGCCAGTGCCAGCACACCGACCATCGGCATGCCGTTTTGGCATCAGAGTTAACAAATAAAACTATTAAGGCTTATTTTCAAGAAACTGCGGTCGCTGCGAATCAGGCGTAAACCACTTTGCTTTAGACTCGCAGTAGATTTCGTATTGAGGCTCAGGAATTTTGCCTTCGGTGACAGTGCCTAGACGTAACCTGACTGTCTCTGGCATATCGGTACGTTGGCTATAAAATGGACTGCCGCAGTTACTACAAAAACTCGTTTTTTATTCGGGCTTGAAAAGTACTCTTTGACGAGTTCTTTCCCCTTGGTAAATGCAAAAAATTCAGCCGAAACTGGTGCATTCGTCACGAAGGGTGTTCCTTGCGCCCGTTTACATTGATTGCAATGGCAGATTGCAACTTCTTCGATTTGTCCGTCAAACTGATACTCTACCTGCTGACAGAGACAACTGCCTTTTATCATTTTTAAAATTCCTTTATCTATTCACGCACGATCATTTGAAAACCACCAAAAATTAACCGCGCGCCATCGAATGGCATAGGATTCATGGCAGCATCCATATCGCCGTCCTGCATGAGCTTAGCCATGCCCTGATCACGCACGTCTTTTGACGGCCAAACCACCCAAGAAAACACCACAGTTCCATCAGGTTTACATTTTACGGCCATGGGAAATGACGTGAGTTTACCGTCTGGGACATCATCGCCCCAGCATTCCACCAGCTGTGTCGCGCCGTGCTTTTTGAAAAAAGCAGCGGCTTTGGTGGCATGTTCAATATAAGCTTGCTTGTTGTGGTTGGGTACGGCGGCGACAAATCTATCTATGTATTCCATTACTACTCCCTTTGCTTAAGATCGTTATTTAAAACTTTCGCGAATCATTTCAAAGCCTTCTCAGCTGTAGCTTTTAGATTTGTGTCCTAAAGTGACCTTGGTTTCAGAAATTGCTTCTGACCTTAATTGAGATAGGTCTTTTAATTGACCGTCTTCTCGATACCGATGGAAAGCCTGCAAACTGGGAAACTGCAGGACATGGATTTCTGCCCCAGCTTCCATCCCTTCATATGGTATTTCAAACGCTGATATTAAAGCGCCTCCATAATGCGACATAATAGATACAGCTTTGCGTTCGAATTCCTCTAGCTTTTCGAAGTTACGAACAGTTAGCTCCACTAGAACAAACAAGGGTGAACTGGGTTTAGCATCCATGTTTGTATTAACTCCTAGTTTTTACGAATCACAAGGGTTTTCACAAGCACGACATTCGGTACGGCGTGCTTTGTGTTTTTTAGGAAAGTCTTCACCGTCATCATAGTCGATGAACTTTTCGTAATAGTCATGGGCTCGTTCTGCGTTTTTCGGGTGTTTAATCGGGCACCAATACCATTCAGTGCGACCTGCGATTTCGGCTGCGTAAGCAAATACACCGTTGGCATAATCACAGTAGAGACAGTTTAGTTTTTGCACGAGTGTTAAGTACTTAAGTTTACGTCGATCCAGAGCAAGGTATTGGCTACGTTGGACTTTTGGAATTTTATACACCGGAAAACAGATAGCCTGATAAAGCGATACAAATAGATCTGTAATGACAACGGGTATGATCAAACCGTAGATAGCGGGCGCGGTAACACCAATCAAAATGAAGTGCATCGGGTTCTTTTTGACGCGAACAAGAAAGCCCATGGCTCACCCTTAGTTGCTTAATTCGTGTGATTTAGGGAGGGAAACAGGCGCAGATAATGGGCTAAATTCGCTTATTTTTCAATCGCGTATCAAACTCTCCTGTACCTGTTTAAAACACAGTTAGTTACTGCGGCACAAGCTTAGCGTTTAACGTGCCTTTTAAGGCGCTGCCGGTTTGTAGTGAGGCTCGCTCAAGCCGCAGGACCCCGTCACCAATAAAACCTTGAAAGCCCAAATTGTTAGTGCCGTAGACGCCAAAGGTATCAAACGCATGCAAAGGGTGCTCGCCCATTGTAAAGACATCAAATGGCACCACTAGGGTAATCCACCTCACATCACCGTCTTCTAGTGTTTGTGAAAAGCTGATCTTGCCAACTGAGTAGTGCTGTTCGGTCAAGGTATCGTCCCGCCCTGCCCAAAGATTGGTTTGGAACGTGCCTACCGCGCTGGCCAGCGTCACTTCTTCATCGTCTACCGTGTAGTCAAACGAAAACTCGGCATCAAAATCAAACGCCTGATAACCCAACACAGTACCTTCAAATGTGCCGCTAATGGTGTCTAGTGTTTGGCATTCAGATGTGTCGTAAACGGGAATAATATTGGGCACAGGCTTGGGCCAGCTGCGGGTGTCGTCACCCAATTCAGCAACAATTTTTGATCGCTGCTGGTCAATAAAATTTTTAACATCCGTGACAAATTGACTAGGGGCATTAACCAAACTGGCGTATTGATCAGCCAGTGCTTTCAGCTCTGTTTCGTTCCATACGTCATCTAGCAAGGTCTGCATTTGCGTATCATAACGCTGACGAAAATCTGCATCTGCCCATAATGCTTTCATTAAATGATTGCCTAAATATACCGATTCGGGATAGCCCGAGCCTAAACGGTCTTTAAAGGTTTGGTCTGTCCCCCACGGAATAAAATGCAAACGGTTGTCGCTGGGGTTTTGATACAGGTAAAGATTGGATTGGCCACCGGTATAACTGTCACTATGACCAATTAGTGCTTCAACCGCCGCAAACGTCACGAAGGATTCCATATCAATGTATTGGTCTAAGTCGGCGTAAAGGTTTGTGCTTGTAGATGCTAAAACATCGACCACAGATTGCAAAATGCTTCTATCTAGGTTGTCGTTTGTTGATTTCTTTTCGAATCGCGCAGCCATGACGCTGGTAAAATCTGCCTCGTTGGCTTCAAACAAATTCCCTCCAGCTATTCCAAACTCCCGCTCAAGAAATGGATTTTTAATGTCTTCCACGTGGGTGTAGATACCCTTATCTTTCCCCTGCGCTTTTACCCGAGCAAAGTTGCATTTAGGGGCTTTAATGCCCGCTTGTCGAAATACATGATAAGACAAACACTGTTCGATAATTGCAGGGGACTGGTGATTATTATTGAGCGTGACATAACGTTCACCACGTAAGGTGCGACCATCATTAATTTTGCCACTGCCAACATCTATTTTGAGTGACGGCCGCACGGAAGAAAGCGAGCCTAAACCACCCTTTTTACGAATTTGAACATCGTATAGGGTTGCACCATCCACCGAAACACGACCGCGATATTGGCTGTAGCCGGTAAATTCATTACAGCCTTCGGCCAAAATGGACAAGGTTTTTCCTTGATAACTGAGCGCAGCCCAGTCGAGTTCGTTTAAGTTTATGTCGTATGTCAGCACAGAGTTGATGTCGAATAATCCGGTGCCTTTTACAAGTGCATCATCCACTTTTTCATCAAATAAGCAGCCTGAAATCAGCACGCTGAATATCGAGTAACACACCCATCGCACAGGTTTTAGCGCAATCATAATTCAAACTCCCATTGCAAACGGGCGGACCAACTTTCGCCTGATTGTGTTTGGTTGTTTGCGGGTTGCTCCCACTCAAAGGTGCCGTGATTAAGCATTAATTTAATATCATCAAAACAATACCAATTAACACCTAGTGTTGTGGTTTGCATTAAGGTGCCAGAGTTTTGATCAAAAGCATCAACTTCACTTTGACGCACAACCAACTCCCATTTTGTAAGCGACGATTTGCCTGACACCCGTTTGAAGACACCGTCGCGATAACGTCGATAGTGACCAAAAGGCAACCAAGACACTTGGTAGTACACAAACTGATATTGGACATTGGTTTGGTTAGCGTTTGGGAAAACCTGAATATCCTGCTGGGTGTATTCCAATTGTGCGAGCCAACCCGCATGCTGATAAGCCAGTTCGATGCCGGCATGGTGGATCTTTTTAGGGTTAAGGGCTGCGGTTAAGCGCACATCGTCAAGCGCTTCAACTTCCCGTTGCGAACGCAGTCTATATCGACCTTTTTTCCAGTCCCTAACTGCAACATGAAGCCCCAAGTGCAGTTGCTGGCGTTTGCGATTAATTGGGCTCGTATAAAGTCGCAGTACACTTTCTTGTACTTGATCATTCCAATCACTGGTATCAAACACACCCACCTTAAATCCAAAATCCTTAGCATCATGGGCTAACGCTATGCCATTGCCCCGTCCTAAAGCTGTTTGTTCTGTGGCAATGGAACGCTCAATCAAAACCAGATGACGACTACTGACATCGGCTTCAAGTCCAGAGGGAATTTTCATGCGGCCGACACTGAGGGCTACGCCTCCCAAGCCTGAATAGGTTAGGTTTAGGTCTTGAATTTCTGGGGTTTCTTCGAGCCTAACTTGAACTTCACCCGTCCAGTGTTGTTGTTCGGCAGAGGCTTCTAGGCTTAAGCGTCGCAAATAGTATTGCTCTTGCTCATCATAAGTGTGATCGGCATCCACCATGGCATAGCCATCCAAGCCCCATTCAAACGGGTATGCTTTGGCGTCGGGTGTTGCGCTTATCTCGGGCAATCGCACTGGAGCTTCTTTAGCAATCACCAGACTACTCCATGCCACTGACAATCCTATAGCAAACAGCGCAATAGTAGGTGATCGTATTGAGCTCACTCTTAACGGCTTAGCTAACAATCGGCAAAACCGCAATCGTAAATGAAAAGCCCGACATAAACAGAATGGCAAGTGACAGAAAGCAAAGGTGTTCATTGCACCTGCCTTGCGGATTTATAAAAGATTTTTACCTGTGCTGTGTCTTTTAAAAAATCAATATCAAGTACTTGCGCGCGGGTTATATCCAGTCCAGTTCTTTGCCGTAAGTCGTCTACCAATTGGGCATAGTTTTCAGGCTTAATGTTGTCGATTTTTTCGTAAACCAACACTTTACTTTGCGCCGTTTCAACCGAGTTTCTTTGCTCTAAGACCAACGACAGAATGCAAATACCAAGATGCACGATTAATAGTTCGACAACCGATAACGCTGAAACGGCCGTGATAAGCGAAATAGCAATGACCATGAATAAATAGGTCATATCTCTAACGGTAAGCGACTCAGTTCGATATCGCAGCATGGAGAACACGGCAAATAAACCAAATGCAAAGCCCATGGTCATGTCGACATTGTGCAATAACCGCGTAACCAAAAAGACACCCGTGCCAAATAAAAAGAACGCAGCCTTATGCTGTTCTTCGCCTTTACGGCGGGCATATATCCAAAATAAAAAAACCGCCAGCACAAGCATATTGACGGATAGACGGGCGACTAATTCAGTGTCCAGCTGGGTGATGCTCAACATAACAGCGATCCTTGCTGAAGCGGTTGTTTATAGGGCACACCTATTTGACTAGCCGTTAACCCCAATTTAAGCAGCGCCGGTTTGAAGCCATTGTATTTAACATGTTCTGGGCACAGCGCGGCCAAACCAACACAATATTTGCTCACCGACGTTTCACGGCAACCCAGATTTTTAAGACAGAAAAAACCATACGATTGATGCACATGCTCAGGCACTTTCAGCTCCACAATCGCGATATGGTTCAAACTCCAACGACGCTCTGCAGCGCCAAGGTATAAAGCCGAAAACGTAACACCAAAATCAAAACTGATGCGCTCACCCAAGGACAAATCCTTAAAACAGATTCGCTGGTAATCCACTCGCAAACTGGGCACGAGTTCTGTGCAACCAATACTCCCATTTGCTTGCAAGAACGCCTCTTGTTGTTGCCACTCCTCTGCATGACGAAGCGGCCGACGAAACTTATGGGTTAACCCAGTTTTGTCTTTTTTCTTGACCTCTAGGTAGCATGTTTGCGTGTCAACATAGTGTCTTACGCGCACTTTCATTCTGCGGGGGCGTTTTTGCTGATGCTGGTGAAAATAGCGAAAGTCTGGGGTATCCAGATAATCCGTCCGATAATTTAAGACGCGTTTATCCGCCACAGACAGACACAAAAGACGCTCAGACAACGACCTGCACAGTTCAGCTGCTAAATGAGATGGCACAATAAATTTGGCCTCCACTCGGTTTAAATCCACACTCTGCTCGCTTTGTGCAAGTGAGTAGGTTTTAGCCGATTGCACCAATTGGTCTAGCGGCAGTGATGTGGTGGATAATTGGCCATGTCGCGTCATGAGCATTGGGTTTTTGAGGTCGATTAAAGAAACAGCATTTAATGAGTATAGAATCGCCTTCGAAAATTGAATGAAATGCCCTACTATTGCGGCCTTAAATTTCCAAATGTGCCAAGGATTTGTTTTTGAAGTACTACGCACACAGCCCTTCAGACACCCCAACCCCCACTCAAGCTGTTCAATACCCTCTGGTTTGGAGTGTGGCGTCCTCAGATTGCTCTGGCCACGCGGGCAGTCAGGCGGACCTCAACACCTTGTCGTCATTACAGTGCCACGGCGCAACCTTAATCTGCGCGACCACCGCACAAAACAGCCAATCTTTAGTCAGTGTGAATCCCGTTTCGGACGCAGCATTTAGCGATCAGCTAAAAGCTCTGTCAGATGACGTCCTGCCCAAAGCCATCAAAATTGGACTTTTAGCTTCGGCATTTCAGTTAGCATCCATAACAGAATTCTTACAGCACGCACGACTCCCCGTGATTTGGGACCCAGTGTTAGGAACCTCAACAGGCGGTACATTTGCGCAATTAGGCAAAGACGAACTGACAGCATTGCTGCCATGCACCACACTTTTCACCCCCAATCTGACCGAAGCCCAAGCTCTGTTGGGCCAAGCCGTAAACACGGACAATGAAATTCAAGCTGCGGCGGAACAATTTCATGCAATGGGAGCCGAGGGTGTGCTCATTAAAGGCGGGCACGGACAAGGAGACTTGTGCAAAGACTGGTTATCCATTCGCGAACCGGATGGCACCGTCACTCAGGCTTGGCTAGTACAACCCAAGCTCAAGGCAGCGCACCTAAGGGGCACAGGTT
>JBFHVZ010000153.1:0-9788 GCA_041589295.1 Pseudomonadales bacterium | reverse complement strand
GTGATTATGGCCACAGGCGCACGCTGGAGAGAAATGAACGTGCCCGGCGAACAAGAATACCGCGGCAAAGGCGTGGCTTACTGTCCACACTGTGACGGCCCATTGTTTAAAGGCAAAAAGGTGGCGGTGATCGGTGGCGGTAACTCGGGCATCGAAGCGGCCATCGACCTAGCGGGCATCGTCGAACACGTTACCGTGTTGGAATTTGCCGATACCTTACGGGCTGACAAAGTGCTGGTGGATAAAGCCAACAGTTTGAAAAACGTCGACATCATTAAAATGGCCCTAACCAAAGAAGTACTGGGTGACGGCCAAAAAGTGAATGGTTTGGTGTACGAAGACCGCACCACAGGCGAAACCAAACAGTTGGACTTAGCGGGCATCTTTGTGCAAATCGGCTTGGTGCCCAATACCGAGTTCTTGAAAGACTCAGGTATTGAATTGTCACCCCGCGGCGAGATTGAAATCGGAGCGCGTGGCGAAACCTCCATGAAAGGCGTATTCGCTGCCGGTGACGTCAGCACAGTGCCGTACAAACAAATCATCATCGCCATGGGCGAAGGTGCTAAAGCCAGCTTAGGAGCGTTTGATTATTTGATTAGGTCTTGATTGCTTGAAAGCAAGTCGGGTGTCGGACGTCGGGAGCTAAAACCGCGTCCGACGTCTGACTCCAGACGTCCGACTTTCAACCAGCTTATCGTCAAGGCAAATATTTCTCGTTTGCCCTGACGCCTTCCTTCCTCTAAAAACCGCGCCTTTGTTGTTTTGCCGGTCAGTGGCAAACATCCACACAATTTTAAGGACGCGCCCATGACCGCTTTGGCTCAATTGCATTCACTTGCGCCCTCTGATGCTGCGATTAACGAAGATGTGTTTGCCACTATCGCAGATGACATTTATACGCAGGGCTACAGTATTCACCCATTGGCGCTGCCGCCTGAGCTGGCTCAGGATTTGTTTGCGCATGTGCAACAAGCAGGTCACGACAAGTTTGATGCTGCGGGCATTGGTCGTGGTCAGGGGTTTTTGAAAAACGAATTCGTGCGCACGGATGAAATTTTGTGGATCAACGGCGAGTCTGAAGTAGGTCAGCGCTGGTTAGATTGGACCGACGCCCTAAAGCAGTATTTAAACCGACGCTTGCTGTTGGG
The DNA here is from genome assembly GCA_041589295.1 of Pseudomonadales bacterium. GTDB lineage: Bacteria > Pseudomonadota > Gammaproteobacteria > Pseudomonadales > Oceanobacteraceae > Bermanella. The sequence continues at coordinate 8,637 of JBFHVZ010000153.1, read as the reverse complement.
GCTGTTTTCGTTCGAGAGCCACTTTTCACACTATGCCCCCGGTGACTTTTACAAGCGCCATGTGGATGCGTTCCGTGGTCAGGCCAATCGTGTTTTAACCGTGGTAGCGTATTTGAATTCTGGCTGGGACAGCGCAGACGGTGGTGAACTGGTGCTGTACAAAGATGCAGACGATCAAGAAGGCATTAAGGTGACGCCGCTAATGGGCACGCTCGCCGTGTTTTTAAGTGAAGAGTTCCCTCACGAAGTGTTGCCCGCCAAACGCGACCGTTACGCCATTGCGGGCTGGTATCGCGTGAATACCTCAACGGCGGATCGCATTGATCCACCGCGATAGTTGTTTTGCGTTGGTTGTTGGGTGTCGGGCTAAAGCCGCGACCTACGGTAGTCGAATCTTGTAGGTCGCCCTTTAGGGCGACAAGTTTGTGTAGGCCAGAACTCTACCAGATGTAGGTCCGATAAGGAGCTTGCGACGCCATCGGGCAATTGATGATATCAATGGCGTTGAGAGGTTCCATCGCCGGATGGCACTCGTTCCTCGTTTGTCCGGCCTACAAGGCTGATGTTGGAGTCGGGTGTCGGGCTAAAGCCGCAACCTACGGTAGTCGAACCTTGTAGGTCGCCCTTCAGGGCGACAAGTTTGGCGTGAAGCTTGACGCCAGAAGCTCAAAGCAAAACCATCTGTCCAGCTTCCAGCTTCCAGCTTCCAGCTTCCAGCTTCCAGCTTCCAGCTTCCAGCTTCCAGCTTCTAGCGCTTGCGCAGCGGCGAACCACGGCTGTCTAAGCGTGCCAATATGGCTTTCATCGCATCGGCTTCTTCCATCACTTTTTTAGCTTTTGCCGCTTCACGTTCTGCCTTCTCGGCCATGATGGCTTCTTTGATGGCTTTTTCACGCTTGGCACTGCCAGTACTGCCCGTGGACATTTTTTCGCGGCTGGCTTTTTGCGCAATCGGGCGACCGTTAGCACCCAACTTTTTACTGCTGGTTTTGGCTGCAACCGGTGCACTTGCTGCAACGCTGATGGTGGTGGCTAAATCGCTGTCATTACCGCTGGCGGTTTTGCGTGTGGCAACTTTTTTCGGTGCCGGTGCCTTGGATTCGACAATGCTGGTTTTAACGGTTTTAACACCGATTAAACTTTTGCCGTCATAGGTTTCCATGGCTTCGTCGAACAAGTCTTTCAACTCGTCGCGGTCTTCTGCCACGGCAAAGTCGTCTAAAACAAAATTGTCGACGCCAAAGTCGCGCAGGTCTTTATAAAATTGATGTTTGATGCCGTGATACAGCGCTTCTTTGTAGGCCTCAAAGCGTTCGGCACTGCTTTCCCTTGTGGTTCCCACCCAAACATCATCGTTAATTTGATTTGTGAGTGTGAAAACAATCATTGGGACCTCTTACTGATTACAAACAAAGTGTTGACTACATGTGCATCCAAACAGACAAATTGCTATATCAATGAGCTTGCTGTCTGGCGCAAAAGGTCGCGCATTTTAATGGCAAAAAATAAAATGTGTAGAGTTGACTTTTGAAATTCGCATCTTATCCAGAAACGTCTATACCTTTGTACTGAACGACCAAAAAGCACTCACGGTTTTGAGCACCCGTAAACCGTGGTGAGCCCGCAAAAATGCGCAACAGTCAATTCTAAATTCGCCGTAAAAATAGGGGAGCCTCATGGCAAAATCTAAAACGGAAAATCTGAGTAAGGAGTCGATGAAAACCGACACGGTTAACAGTCAAGTTGTGGATGGTGTGACCTTATTGCCAGACATTCAGGCGCAGTTTGCAAAAAATGCCTACGAGCTAATGCAACTGAATGTCGAAAATCAACGTGCATTGCAACAAGCCATTCAGGAGAGCCTGACACTGGCCAGTGATGCTTACAAAGCCTATTACGGCTCAATGAACGGTTGGATGCAGCATGGTTGGGCCACCTACAGTGCCATTTGGAATGACCCTTGGGGGTTAAGCAAAGGCAAGTAAAACTAGAGCAAGTAAAATTTAGCCATCTTTAAAGCCGTCGTCCCCGACGGCATTCAGCAAACACATGTTTACCTTGAAATTTGCTGTGTATCCCTTTAAATAGCGCTTCTGAAACAATTGGTCGCAGGCAGCCTTAGCAAAGTACGCTATGCTGCGCGGCCTGTTACCCGTGTTCGTTGTACAGAATAAGAAGCCTAGACCGATGAAAAAGCCCGACCTAATTCCCGTAAGTGCCCGAATGCTCAAGCCCAAGTATTGGGGCGCTTGGCTAGTTGTGCTGGTCATGTGGTTGCTGGCTTGGCTGCCTTTAAGCACCAAACAAGCCTTGGGTAAAAAGTTGGGCGGCGTGTTGTACCGCAAAATGAAAAGCCGTACCCGTGTGGGTCGCAAGAATATTCAAGCTTGTTTCCCGCAAAAGACCCCAGATGAAGTTGAAGCCATGTTGCAAGAAAACATGGAGCAAATGACCATGGGCGCGCTCGAAGCGCCTCATGCATGGTGGCGTGACATGGCACCCTATGCGGCCAAAGCCAACGTCATCGGACTAGATCGTTTACTGGCGGCGCAAGCCAAAGGCAACGGTGTGTTGATCATGGGTGGCCACTTTGCGGCGGTGGACTTTATTATCCCGTTGTTCGCCGCCAAAGTCGTCGAGAACTACGAACTGGGTTACATGTACCGTCCCCACGACAACCCTGTTATTGATCGCATGATCGTGAATGGCCGTAACCGTCACCACGTCAGTGGCTTCACCAAACGCCAAATCAAAGACATGATCCAATATCTAAAAGACGGCGGTATGGTGTGGTACGGCTGCGACCAAAATTTCAGTCGCAGCTCTGATTTATTTGTTCCCTTCTTCGGTGTACAAGCCGCGAACATTTCAACCCCAAGCTGGATCGTGAAAGAAAGCGGCGCTGCCGTGGTCTTCATGCGTATGCACCGTTTACCAGACGGCAACCACGAATTTGAGTTCACCGAAGAACTGCCTCCGTTTGGCGAGAACCCACAAGCCGACTGTGAAGCGTGGAACAAAGAATTAGAAAAAGCCATCATGCACTACCCAGCTCAGTATTTTTGGGTACACAAGCGCTTTAAGAAACGCCCAGAGGGCGAACCGAAGTTTTATTAGGTTGAGTCAGGCGTCAGGAGTCGGACGTCGGAGGCAAAACAAAAAGGGCAATATTCACAATGAATATTGCCCTTTTAGTTTATTGGGGTTGCGTCGGACGTTTGACCTCAGACCCCCGACTAGGCATTTAACCTTTCATCAACGCCAACAGTTCTTCTGTTTTGGCTTTCATCAAGGCAGCATCGCCTTTTGATTCGACGTTCAAGCGCACCACAGGTTCTGTGTTTGAAGAACGCAGGTTAAAGCGCCAGTCGTCAAACTCAATGCTGATGCCGTCTGTGGTGTCGACGTTTTTCGCATCCGGCGCATAAGTGGCTTCGATTTTGGCGATAACCGCTTTCGGGTCGTCCAAGCGGTTGTTGATTTCGCCGCTGCATGGGTAGGCTGCCATACGCTCTTCAACCAGTTGAGACAATGGCTTGCCCGTGGTGCTGATTAGCTCGGCCACCAGTAACCAAGGAATCATACCGCTGTCGCAGTAGGCGAAGTCACGGAAGTAGTGGTGGGCACTCATTTCACCGCCGTATACCGCGTCTTCTTTGCGCATACGCTCTTTAATGAAGGCGTGGCCAGTTTTGCTTTGAATGGCTTCGCCGCCGAACGATTCAGCAATGTCGATGGTGTTCCAAGTTAGGCGTGGGTCGTGAACGATTTTGCTGTTGCCGTCTTTTTTCAAGAAGGCTTCGGCCAGCAAGCCCACAATGTAGTAACCCTCGATGAAGTTGCCTTTTTCATCAAAGAAGAAACAACGGTCAAAGTCGCCGTCCCATGCGATACCAATGTCAGCACCGCTGGCTTTAATGGCGTCGATGGTGGCAGGGCGGTTTTCTTCTAGCAGTGGGTTGGGCACACCATTAGGGAAGTTGCCGTCGGCTTCGTGATGCACTTTTACCCACTCAAATGGCAGGTGAGATTCGATGGCGTCGATGACTGCGCCTGCGCCGCCGTTACCTGCGGTACAAACGATTTTCAGAGGTTTTAGCTTGTCTGCTTTTACATAGGTCAGCAGGTGCTCGATGTAGTCAGGGCGAGTGTCTTGCTCGGTCAACAGACCTTTTCGGGTCACCTCACCAAAGTTGTTTTCTTCGGCCATGCGCTGAATGTCTTTCAGGCCCGTGTCGCCAGAAATAGGCTTGGAACCTTCACGCACAAACTTCATGCCGTTGTAATCTTTTGGGTTGTGGCTGGCAGTGACACAAATGCCGCCGTCGGTGCCTAAATGTGAGGTGGCGAAATACACTTCTTCGGTGCCGCACTGACCGATGTCGATGACATCTGCTGCGCCGTCGGTTAAGCCTTGGATCAATGCGCGGCTAATTTCAAAACTGGTTAAACGAATGTCGTAACCCACAACCACGGTTTTTGGTTGCAAAAATTCGGCGTAAGCGCGGCCAATGCGGTATGCGATGTCTTCGTTTAATTCATCCGGCAGACGGCCACGTACGTCATAGGCTTTAAAACAGGTTAAGGTGGTCATGGAGCTTACTTACGTCCTTTTTTGTAGATGTTTTCGTATACATAGTTGGTGGCTTCAACAAAGCCGTCGATGGAGCCGCAATCAAAACGCTTGCCACGGAATTTATAGGCGATGACACAGCCTTCTTTGGCTTGTTGCAAAATGGCGTCGGTGATTTGCACTTCGCCGTTCTTGCCTGGTGGGGTGTTGCGGATTTTATCGAAAATGTCTGGGGTCAAAATGTAGCGACCGATGATGGCCAAGTTGGATGGCGCATCTTCTTTGGCAGGTTTTTCTACCATGTCGTTCACGCGGTACATGCCGTTGCCCATGTCTTCGCCGGCGATGACACCGTACTTGTGGACTTCGTCCATGGGCACTTCTTGGATGGCAACAATGGTACAACGGAACTGCTCGTAAATTTTTTCCATTTGCGCCAGTACGCCGATGTCGCCGTCATCAGCCACACACAGGTCGTCCGCCAGAACCACACCGAATGGGTCATCGCCCATCAGGTTTTGGCCAGACAGAATGGCGTGCCCCAAACCCTTCATGTGGTTTTGGCGGGTAAACGCAAATTTGTTGTTGTTTATGAGGTTGTTGACGTCGGCTAATAGCTCTTCTTTACCACTGCCTTTGATTTCGGTTTCAAGTTCATAACTCACATCGAAGTGGTCGGCGATGGCGCGCTTACCGCGACCGGTAATGAAGCCAATGCTGCGCATGCCAGCTTCAACGGCTTCTTCCACCCCGTATTGCACCAAGGGTTTGTTCACCACAGGTAACATTTCTTTGGGCATGGCTTTGGTGGCGGGCAAAAAGCGGGTGCCGTAACCGGCAACGGGGAAGAGGCATTTTTTAATCATATGAGCTAGGTCCTTCAATACGGCAGGGCCGTTTTATTTTTACTAAATCGGGCTTGAACCGGCGTGCAATTGGGCGCAGATTACCGGATAAATTTTACCGTCCGATAACAACGGACATCTTGCCCGCTGCAAGAACTGTTCGCGCTTTTTTGGCGCGCCAGCTGCTAAGCTAAAAGAATTGGCGCGTATTGTGCCTGATATCAGGGCAAGTGTTAATCACCCCACGCACATGCCAGCTAAAGGTCGTAGCCTGTTAAGCAAGCCAGCTACAGCCAACGCTGAATAAGGAGATCCCGCCTATTATGCGAATGCCAGACACCACCGAACCCTTTGATTTAATCTTATTTGGGGCTGCGGGCGATCTAGCGTTACGTAAACTCCTCCCCGCCTTATTTAACCTACATAAAGACGGTCGCTTAAACGAAGAAGGGCAGATTTGGGCCATTACCCGAAAGGAAAAGAGTCAAGAAGCCTACTTAACGCACCTTAAAGAGGCACTCAAAGGGCACAATCATAATTACACAGATGAAAAAGAGTGGGCAGTTTTTGAACGACGCATCCAGCATGTTGCCATGGAACTGGACCGTGCCACCGGCTACGCCAAATTGGCAAAGCGCTTAAAAGACCCAAAACGCCAGCGCGTGTTTTACACCGCCGTGCATTCCAGTTTGTACCCTGTGATCTCTGAACAGCTTTTTGGTCATGATTTGATCACAGAAAACAGTCGCATCGTGCTAGAAAAACCCATAGGCAATGACGGGAAGAGTGCGTTTGCCATTAACCGTCGTGTGGCTGAGTTTTTTCAAGAGTCACAAATATTTCGTATCGACCACTATTTAGGTAAAGAAACCGTACAAAACCTGTTAGCGCTGCGTTTTGCCAACTCCATCTTTGAGCACCAGTGGAATCAACGTTACATCGACCATATTCAAATCACCATTTCCGAAACCGTGGGCGTCGAAAAACGTGCGGGTTTTTACGAAGGTACAGGCGCATTGCGCGACATGTTGCAAAATCACTTGCTGCAACTGTTATGTATGACCGCCATGGAACCGCCTGCCAGCATGCATCCCGAAGCCGTGCGCGACGAAAAAGTCAAAGTACTGAAAGCGCTTAAACCCATAGTCGGAGCCGACATTGCCGAAAAAGTTGTGCGCGGCCAATACGAAAGCGGCGTCATCACCAAGGGTGAAACCACTAACATGGTGCCGCGCTACAAAGACGAAGAAGGTGTCAGCCCTAAATCTTGTACCGAAACCTTTGTGGCCATCAAAGCCGAGATTGATAACTGGCGCTGGGCACAAGTACCGTTTTATTTGCGCACAGGTAAACGCTTAGCCGAACGGGCTTGTGAAATCGTGGTGCAATTTAAAGAAGTGCCCCACAGCATTTTTGAAATGCAGCACAAAAAAACCATGGCCAATAAGTTGATCTTCCGTTTACAACCGGATGAAGGCGTGAAATTGCAGTTATGTGAAAAGCGCATTGGTAACCACATGCGAGTGCAGCCCATGACGCTAAGTTTGAACCCGAATGACGCATCAAAAAAACGCGTACCCGATGCTTACGAACGTTTGCTGGCGGATGCCATTAACAATAACGCGACGCTGTTTTTACGCGAAGACGAACTTATGACAGCATGGAAATGGGCCGACCCAATTTTACAAGCGTGGGAAGAAACCGACCAAAGGCCAGAGTCTTATAATGCGGGAACTTGGGGGCCGGCGGCTTCTACATTGTTGTTGGCAAAAGATGGAAGGTTATGGGAGGAAAATGCCTGAGGCCTACCTGCGTCGTTATTACTGCGTTGAAAACATTTTTCCAAGATCCTCATTTAGCAGGCTAATCCCCTGAAGGGCACGATGACTCCGGTCTTGGAAAAAGTTTTCGCCTTGTACTAACTTCCTCGCTAACGGCCTCAGTGCGCAGGAGCTTGTAGGTTGGGCTTCAGCCCAACAAATACCGTCAGCTTAAAAGCTGGCCTACAGAAATGTCGTTCGATCCACACATGGTACGATCTACAAAGGAAGTAAATTTATGATTACATTGCACGAAAACGATTCCCTGCAAGAAAGCATTGAAGACATCACGGCGTCGCTCGGCAAAAAAATCAAGCAAGCCAGCGAGCCGTTTTCATTGGCGCTAGCAGGAGGCAACACACCAAAGCCTTTGTATGAACATTTAAGCCAGCAAGCTTGGCCATGGAAAAACGTGCAAGTGACGCTAACCGATGAACGCTGGGTAAACGAAGATCATCCACAAAGTAATGCGGCTATGATTCGCGCGAGCCTTTTAAAAAACGAGGCCGCGAAAGCGTATTTTTTACCATTAAAAAATAAAGAAAAATCCGCTAAAGAAGGGCAACAATACTGCGAGACCCAACTGGTCACGCAAATGCCCACATTAGATGCGGTTATTTTAGGCATGGGGGACGATGGTCACTATGCTTCTATTTTTCCTGATATGGATAACCTCGCCGAGGTGACACATATCGAAAGCAGTGCGTTATGCGCAGCGACGCATCCAAAAGGGTTAGCGGCCGATGTCATCAGCGAACGTATGACCCTAACCTTGCCGTATTTAGTCAGTGCAAAAACCATTTATCTTTTATGTAGTGGCGAAAAGAAAAAACAGATCATTGATTCGGTGTTGGCGAAAACAGGCAGCGCCTTTCCGTTACAAGAATTGGCAAAAAAATGTGAAGCCAATTTAACCGATACGCAATTGCACATTTATTGGAGTCCTGCATGAGTCAACCCAAAGGGAAAAGTGTCACCATGCATCCCAAAGTGGTTGAAGTGACCGAGCGCATTCGCAGTCGCAGTGCGCGCTCTCGTCAACATTATTTAGATTTATTAGATCAAGCCTCATCACAACAACCTGCCCGTGGACAAATCAGTTGTACCAATTTGGCTCACGTATTTGCGGCGTCCAGCGATGACGAAAAACTCATTTTAAAAGACAGCCAACGTGGTTTTAACGTGGGCATCGTCACCGCTTACAACGACATGTTGTCGGCCCATCAACCTTATTATCGTTACCCCGAACTACTCAAAGGCGAACTGTATCGCCATGGTTTAAGTGCGCAGGTGGCCGGTGGCGTGCCGGCTATGTGCGATGGTGTGACTCAAGGACAAACAGGTATGGAGTTGTCTCTGTTTAGTCGAGACACCATTGCCTTGTCCACGGCGGTGTCGC
>JBFHVZ010000152.1:0-9921 GCA_041589295.1 Pseudomonadales bacterium | reverse complement strand
TCGCCACTCATGAGTGTGGGTGGTGAGGGTAACGCGGCTTGGGTCGCAAGGTGTTGGCGGGTTTGTTCAACCTGTTCAATGACTTGGCTGCCTAAGTGGCGCGCCACGTACATGAAGCCCTGTTCAAGTACATTCACCATTCTATTCACTTCTTATAATTATCATGGGTTGAATGACAGGTTGAAGGTTCAGCCCGCTATGGGCTGTTATTTCAGCCGCTGTATACGCTCGCTTTGACTGATGACATCAGTTAAGCGAATACCAAATTTATCATTCACCATGACCACTTCCCCGTGGGCGATCAAGGTGCCATTTACCAATACATCTAGGGGCTCACCGGCTAGGCGGTCCAATTCAATAACTGAACCTTGGTTAAGTTGCAGCAGGTTACGAATGGGTATTTTGGTATTACCTACTTCCATTGAAATGGTAACAGGAATATCGAGAATGACATCCAGCTCTGGACCTTCGCCCGACGGCTTAGGTGTGCTTTCGTCTTCCAACTCGTCTAGGGGTGCGGGCTGAACGTCGTCATCGTCTTCGCCTTCACCGGCTTCTTCCATGGCCGCAGCCCATTCGTCAGCCAGTGCTTCATCTTCGCCTGATGCTTCGTCCACGCCGCCGGCGACTTCATCCGCTAATGAATCCGCGTCGATGGCACTGTCGTCACCAGCATCCGCGCCTTCGTTAGTTTCTGGGGTTTCGTTTTCGTTGTTTTCTTCATCGCTCATAAGATCGACCCTTCTGTACCAGGTGCTTTACGATTGACGGGTTCGACGATTTTCACCGCTAGGTTTTCACCTGAAACCCCAAGCTGACCTTTGAAAATCGGAGTTTCATTGGCCTGCAATATAAAGTGTTCCGGTAACTCTACCGGAATCACGTCACCGGTTTTAAACGCGGCCACTTCACGTAAAGAAATTTCACGGCTGACCACAGTGCCATGCACGGGCACTTTGGCGTTTTGAATATCTTCTCTTAATGATTGCACCCAGCGTTCATCTACTTCGTCGATGTCACTTTGTACACCGGCGTCGAGTACTTCACGTATGGGTTCGATCATGGAATACGGCATGGCTAAGTGCAGATCACCACCGCCGCCGTCCAATTCGATGTGAAAGGTTGAGATCACCACTACTTCACTGGGGCTGACGATGTTGGCCATGGCAGGGTTTACTTCAGAGCCATAGTATTCAAAGTCTAAATCTAGAATGGCGTGCCAAGCTTCTTTCATGTCGACAAACACTTGACCCAACACCAATTGCACAACTCGCAGTTCGGTGGGAGTAAATTCACGACCTTCGATTTTGGCGTGACGACCATCACCACCAAAAAAGTTATCCACTAATTTAAAAACCAATTTGGCGTCAAAAATAAACAGCGCTGTTCCGCGCAAAGGTCGTGCTTTCACCATATTTAATGAGGTGGGTACATACAGGGTGTGGATATACTCACCAAATTTCATAATTTGGATACCACCCGACGCCACATCTGCACTGCGTCGCAAAAAGTTAAACATGCTGATGCGGGTGTAACGTGCGAAACGTTCGTTGATCATTTCCAGCGTGGGCATACGCCCACGGACAATACGGTCCTGACTGGATAAGTCATAGGATTTGACGCCTTCGGCGTCGCCGGTATCCTCCGGCTCTATGTCCCCGTCATCGACGCCATGTAAGAGCGCGTCGATTTCGTCTTGGCTTAATAAATCCTGCACGTCAGCTACCTGCTACTGTCTGCTTACGCTGTTTTTTTGTCATTACTGCATAACAAAGTTAGTAAACAATACTTCTTCTATTGCGCCTTCGATCCCACTTTCTTGTTCCACTATGCGTCGAACTTCTTCGGTGACGAGTTGGCGTAAGTTTGCGCGACCGTCTGGTGTGCGCAAGAACTCAAATTCTTGTTCACTTAAAATACGAATAATATTGCTGCGAATCATCGGGCTATGCATTTCTAGCGCTTCGGCCGCTTGAGGACTGCGCGTCATGGCTTCCATGTAGATTTGTAAGTAACGTTGTCTAGGGCCGACGTTATAGTTAACGATGAATTCGGGTTTCATTTTTATGTAGATGGCCGGAGCTTTGGCGTCCACTGCGGGTGCTGCGGGTTCGGCACTTTCTTCGGCTGCGGCTTCTTCTTCGGCGGGCGCCTCGTCATCACCACTAAGTAAAAATAATGCTGCGCCAACACCAACACCCACCACCACTAATGCAATGATGATGATAAGAATAAGTTTGCTTTTGCCTTTTGGCGCTTCTTCCGCATCTTCGAGCTGCAGTTCCTTTTCGGTGGCCATAACGTACCTTTCGATTGATATTTGGCTCTTAAACTGTGATTTAGCAATGCCTATGCCACGGATTTTTTTATAACGCCAATATCAGGCATCCACGACAAACACTAGGCGCTATCACAGTGGTTTAAAGGCAAACAGCTGCGGACTGCTCACTGTTTACGTTCAGTAAAAGTGTAGCAGTCAGCAAAAAAATTGACGGTTAGGTAGGTTAAGCTGGCCTGAACGGTCGTCAGGCGCGGATTGTTGACAAACTAGCTGGCATCTCTGTTTATGGGTTTAGATTCCAGCTTTTGGATTTTTATTTTCCGTCCGGTTTAGCTGTGACTAAGGCTGTGACTGCGACCAAAACGAAGAGCTAAGCTCGTTCATCCACTAGGTTGGTATTTACCCGTACCTTTTGTTGGGTGAGTGTCAGCTCGGTATCGCTTTCGCCACCCACAAAGTCACCTTCTTCACCACTGCCAGCCTGCCCTTGCTCGCCTTCGCCTTGTTGCGCAAAAGATTGCTGGCCCTGATCACTAACACTAACATCGGCTAACTGAATGCCTTGTTGTTCTAACATGTCACGTAACCGAGCCGATTGACTGTCGAGCGCGTCGCGAACCATTTGATGGCCGGAGTTAAAAGCAACGCTGACTTGGTCTTGCAGTACGCGAATGCGAATTTCCAAGACACCCATTTCTGGCGGGTCTAATTGAATACGTGCATGCTGTACATTATCGGCGTTCATAATCGCTATACGTTCGGCAATGATTTCCCCCCAGCGATTGTCTTTAGGCGAAACATCTATTTTAAAACCGGGTTGCATTTGTGCCTGATTCACCGCTTGTTCGGCTTTTAGGTTTTTGGCTTGTGCAGCTTCGGCTTTGGTGTCACCTAACATGGCTTTTAGGTCTTGGTTTAAATCGCTTTGTGACTCAAAGCTATCGAGACCGTCCATCATGGGTTCCATCATCCCTGCCGATTCATCCAACAAGGTGGCAGCGGTTTGCTGGCTACTACTAGTTAACCGGTTTTGCTCTAATTGGGTTTGCGACTGTTCAGTAAGCAACTCGGTTTGCAATTCGGCCGTGGCATCGACCTCAGCTTGGGTCGCCATATCGTTCAGCCCTTGCACCTGCGGCCGCAGTCCATTCATGTTGGTGGCCGTCAAGGTGGCTGCTTCTGCTGAAGTGGCGCTAGGTACGCCCTGCCCTTTGGTTAAATTCGCCGTCGCCTGTTGCAATTGTGCCTGCAAATCATGAGTACCTTGTTGAGCGTTTTGCGCCAACGGCTGCAACACAGGCGTCATTAAACGCTGCTGCATCAAGTGATCAAATTCATTGAACTCCCCTTCTCCCATTTGATTGGCGTTAGCGACGGTCATCATGGGTAAAGGCGTTTGTTGAGACAACGCGCCATCTGAATAACCTGTGCCGTTCGCTAATTGAATTTGCGACGACAATGACAGAGCTTGTTGCAAAGGCGTAGTTTGGGCCGTGTCAGCATTTAGCATACTTGGGGTTAGGCTATTATTTTCTGCGGCAGAGATTTGCCCTAATAGCGGCAAGGCCAAGGCAGCAGCTGCCGCTTGTTGTTCACTGCTAACAGCTTGGTCAACCACTTGTACCAACGTACTGGACTCTTCGGACACACTTTCGACGACTTCGCGAGCATCACCGGATGGGCTGCTTTCGGCAGTTTGAGGCTCTTGCAGTTTTTGCCCTTCTTCATCCATAACCCGCTTAAACCCTTGTGCAGGCGGCGTCTGCTCATTGGACTGAGTGGGTTTAGCCGTTTGGCTAGCCACTTGAGCTTGTGTGCCGGCGGCTGCCGGGGTTGCGCCTTGTACCGAAAAAAGTGTGGCAGATGTCATGTGTAAACCCATTGCTGATTCCTTGGTGATGAGGAAATTGCAATGGGTAGGCCAACTGGCATGAGAGGATTGGAATTAGGTCGAGGCGAGACTATTTAACTGAGAGCTATTTAACTGAGAGCTATTTAACTGAGGGCTAGCTAATAGAAAGTCGCTCTATCTAATAGAACCGCCACTAAAGTGCTTGTAGTTCGGCTTTAACTTCTTGAAAAGCCGTCTCGGCTTGGCTCAACATATCTTCGACGCCATCGAGATTTTCATCGCGTCCTGCGGCTTCAATCTTTTTATAAATATCAGCCAGTGCCGCCGCACAAATATTGCTGCTTGCGCCTTTTAAGCTATGACCCAACTCACCAATGCGAGTGGCATTGCCTTCAGCAATGGCACCGTGTAATGCCGCCAGTTTTTCTTCTGAATCGGCAACAAAGGCTTCGACTAAATCAGCGAATCCATCTTCCATGATGTCTTTTAATTCGTTAATTTCGTTCAGATTCAAATGGGACATGAGTTAAAGCTCGTTGTTCAGCTATGGTCGGATTGCCACTTAATCACAACTTCTACGATATTGCCATCACCCTTATATTCGATGGACTCACAAATATTGCGAATGAGCGGGATGCCGCGGCCTGAATAGCCTTCAGATTTAAATTCGTTATTGATATTACTTTTATAATCGAAGCCTTTGCCACTGTCGATGACACGAATCATCAAGCTGCCGCCTTTATCGGTGGGTCTATGATCAAACACAAATTCCACTTGGCCATCTGTCATTTCGGCCATGGCCTTGGCGCGCTCACCATAATAACGGGCAAAGCCATCGGGCCCCTTTTTCAGTTCACTGCTTAAGCCCAACACACCGTGTTCAAGTGCGTTAGAAAACAGCTCAGCCATAAGCGTGTATAGCTCGCCACTTTTTGATCTAAGCGTAGGTACGTCATGCAAAATATTTAGCATCACGGGCAATGGGTTAAATGTTTTTAAGGTTTCCCCACGCAGCGCATAGGCCATACGCCAATCGGTTGGGCCGTTCACCGCACCTGAACTCAGATCAATGGCGGCTTTACCGAGGCTGGCTTCGTCAATCATGGTGACTTCTAACAATGTGGTGTCATCGTCTTTGCCACTTTCGCCGACAAATTGATTCACATCGTGAACGATCTCGTCGAACAGCTGTTCAGGGTCTTTATTTTGTTTAAAGACCGACTGCAATCTGGGCTCGCCGTAAAGGTCCCCCTCTGGGCTGCGCGCTTCGATAATACCGTCGGACCACATGTAAAACTTATCGCCCAAATCCAACTTAAATTTCTGTGTGCTAGCGTCGAAAGCACTGCTGCTTAATACGCCCAATGGCAAGTGACTAGAGGCAACATTTTCCAGTTCGCCAGTTTTGCTGCGGTACAAATAGTAGTCGGGCAAACCACCCATCCAAACTTCAATTTCTTGCTTACGAAAGCTGAGGTTCACCATACAGGCACAACAAAAAATGCCCACGGGTAACACGTTTTTCAGCTTCATGTTTATTTCGCGAATGATATCCGCCATGTTGAAGCCTTTGGCGGTCATACCATAAAAGATTTCGGCCAATGGCATAGCGCCAATGGCGGCGGGTAGACCATGGCCAGTAAAGTCCCCCAGCAGCAGGTGCATGCTACCCGACGGTTTGCGTGCGGCCAGCAGCACATCACCATTAAAAACCGAGAACGGTGACAGCATGTATTTTAAGTTGGGGGAGTCTAAACAACCCGAGTGAGCGACATTGTCGTAAACCGCTTTCGCCACTTCTTGTTCGTGCATTAGGTGTTCGTTGTTAGCACGAATCACATCACGCTGTTTGGTCAACGTGCTGTTCATACGACGCATGCGACTGAAGGCGTTGATTTTGGCTTGCAGGATAACTTTGTTGTAGGGCTTGGTGAGAAAATCGTCGCCGCCACTGTCGAGACAGGCGGCGAGATCTGACGCATCTTGCAGGGAAGTGAGGAAGATGATGGGAACCATGTCTTCGCCAGCAAGCTGCTTGATAATAACGGCCGCTTCTTGACCGTTCATATTCGGCATCATGACATCAAGCAGAATGATGTCAGGTTGTTCGGCCTTAAACTGCTCAACCGCTATGGCACCGTCTTCGGCGGTACAGACGGTGTGCCCCATTTTTTTGACAATGGCCGACAGAATCATACGGTCGGTCTGATTGTCATCCGCAATGAGAATCTTGAGCGGAGCCTCAGACGACGCCGGTGCTGGGGTATCCATTATTCAATGGCAAACAGTTGCTCAAAATTCGATATGGTTAAAATTTTGCGAACATCTGGATTGCAGTTCACAATTTTCACATTGGAATTATCACCGCCTGCGTGGTCGCGCAGCAGCAATAGCATACCCAATGCCGAACTGTCCAAGTAGGTGGCATTTGCCATGTCGATGACATACATACTGACGCCAGCGTCAGCTTTTTCGTAGGCATCGCGAAATTCCTGATGCGCGCTAAAATCGAAACGGCCTTCCACCTGTATTTTCAGCTCGTTGCCGTTTGTTGAAGTTCCTATTGCCATTCTGCTTCCCCTTATCAGGCTCCCTGCAAAACTTGTTAATTTCAGAATAGATCAAATTAACCCAATGATGTAAAAAAAGCCGCGTAAATAGCCTATTTGGCGCCTTAAATCACATCCTACTTACTTTAATTTAGACCGTTTCACCAACTCTTGTGCAATTTTATCGAGGGGTAGGATTGTATCGTGTCCAAACACGTCCACTACAGCCCCCGGCATCCCCCAAACCACGCTGGACGCCTCATCTTGCACAATATTATAGCTACCGGCCTGCTTCATTCTTAGCATAGCTTGTGCACCGTCGGCACCCATACCCGTCAACATGACGCCAATGGCCTTATTGCCGACCTCTTTGGCCACCGAATCAAACAACACCTCCACCGACGGCTTGTGAAGATTAACACGCTCACCGTCAAATACTTTGCAATAGTACGCACCGGCCTTGCTGTATAACGACATGTGCAAACCACCCGGCGCAATATAAACATGACCGGGTAAAATCTTGTCACCGTCCTCGGCCTCGTGTACCTCAAGGGGTAGGGTTTCATTCATGCGTTTAGCAAATGACGTACTGAACATGGGCGGTATGTGTTGTGTAATGACCATGGGCGGTGAATCCACCGGCATCATCATTAACAGTTCGCGAATGGCTTCTGTACCGCCTGTCGAAGCACCAATAGCTATGAGTTTGTCGGTACGCGTGCCCACACGTTCAACTTGTCGAACCGTTAACGGTTGGCGAGCCGCTTGATGCTCTAAGCGACTAATATTGGCAACCGCCGCCATTTTAACCTTGGCGACAATTTCGTCCGCGTACTCCATTAATTGTTCTGGGTTATCTGCGCTGGGTTTGCCGACATAGTCCACGGCACCATTTTCCATGGCTTCTAACGTGGCGGGGGCGCCTTTTTGTGTCAGTGTTGAAATCATCACCACAGGCAAAGGCCGTAAGCGCATGAGATTGCGTAAAAAGGTCAGCCCGTCCATGCGGGGCATTTCGATGTCTAACGTGATGACATCTGGATTCAGCAGTTTAATTTTATCCCGCGCGATATAAGGGTCCGATGCGGTACCCACCACTTGAATATTAGGTGCTTCTTCAAAAATTTTACTCAGCACTTTTCGAATCAGCGCTGAATCATCGACGATTAAGACCTTAATCATTGAACAGCTCCTGATCGATATTTAAAAACGCTTTTGAATTCATCTTAATCAAATAATTCAATGTCTGATCCTCCGCTAGAGGAATCACGATTAACTTTATCCATGTAACCGCGTTCGCGATTAACGATGACATCATTGCGTGTATTAATAATACGTCTAACTTTCACCGAACCCGTGTCTGGAAAGTACAAAACCTTGCGCGAATAAATGTCGCCCACATCTGCGGCCTTGACCGTTAAACCTTCTTTACGCAAATAGTCATAAGCAAATAAAATGTTACGTTGCCCCACATCCGTCATATTGGCTAATACTTGCCCACCACCAAAGAGCTTTACCTCTAAGTTTTCTTTACGCGCACCTAGGGCATACAAACTATTCAATAAATACTCCATGGCCCAGTTACCATAGCGAGTGGCTGCACTGTTAGAGTCAGAGCCCCACTGCTCGGTATTAAATTGGCCCTGTACAGGCAGCATAAAATGATTCATGCCGCCCACGCCTAACTTAACATCTCGCACACAAGCAGAAATACAACTGCCTAATACGGTGGCGATCATCTCGCCGTCGGCGCTTATATAAAACTCACCAGGTAATATTTTGGCCGCCCACAACGCCATACGTTTATCGTAATAGCGGTTAATATGTTCAAACCCTTTTTGCGGCTTAGGCTGCGGCAATGGGGGCGTTGTCGTGACCGTCATGCTTACCCTATTTTTTGATAAATGGTTCGACCGCAGGATTTAAACCTATGTTCCATACCCGTTAAGTGCTCTGAATGACCGATGATTAAATATCCACCCGATACAATTTGATCGGCCAAGCGGGAAAACAATTGTCGTTGTGTTTCTTTGTTAAAATAAATCACCACATTGCG
Organism: Pseudomonadales bacterium; assembly: GCA_041589295.1. Taxonomy (GTDB): domain Bacteria; phylum Pseudomonadota; class Gammaproteobacteria; order Pseudomonadales; family Oceanobacteraceae; genus Bermanella. Next base: position 1,183 of record JBFHVZ010000152.1, on the reverse strand, counting down.
GCAAAACACCACATCAAACTGAACTTTAATTGGCCAAGGGCCCAATAAGTTTAAGCGATTAAACTGTATTAGATCGCGGATCTCACTTTTCACACGGCCAAGACCCGCACTGGGATTACGTTCGAAATATTTGTGGTAATCCCTAGGCATTTGTTCAATTTCATCCAATGAGTATTCGCCGCTGCGCCCTTTCTTTAATACTTCGGAATCCAAGTCGGTGGCGAGAATTTTCACGTCATGTTGCTTAAGGTCCAAATGCTTATAAAGGGTGATGGCGATTGAGTAGGGCTCTTGCCCTGTTGATGCCGCCGATGACCAAATGCGAATTGGCTGGTTTTGGGGTCGCCGTTTAAATTCTGGTATGAGTTCTTTGGCTAAAAATTCGAAATGATGAGATTCGCGAAAGAACGATGTCAGATTGGTGGTAATCGCATTTAAAAAATGCGTAAGCTCTTGCGCTTGGTGAGCCTGCAAGTAGGCACAGTACTCGGCAAATGTCTTAAGTTTTAACGCACGAATACGACGGGCAATGCGGCTATATAATAGCTGCATTTTATGCTCACCTAGCACGATGCCACTGGTGTCATACGCCAACGCCGCCAGAAAGTCGAAGTCTTCCTGACGCATTAAAAACTCTCGTTCTAACGCCGACATTGCGAACTGCCTTTAATTAAAACTCTTGCCAATCGTCGTCGGAGTCTTCCACCACTGGGCGTTGCGGCTGACTTTGGGAGGCTGTTGGCATCTTACTGACACTGGCTTTTTGTCCCGCTGACGGCTTTTGGCCCGGGGCGTTACCAACGGCCTGCGTTGATCGGTGGGCCAAACCGGCTACTTGTGTGTGACCGCCGACGGCATGACTAAATTGAAAGAATTGCATTTGGTCTAACATGCCTTTCGCTTGGTCCGTCATGGTTTCGCTGGCGGCGCTGGCCTCTTCAACCAAGGCCGCGTTTTGCTGTGTCATTTCATCCATTTGCGAAATAGCTTTATTCACCTGCTCAATACCAGATGCTTGTTCTTCCGCCGCTGAGCTGATTTCTTTAATCATGGTGTTGACTTTTTCAACGGCTTCGACAATTTCGCTTAAGGTTTGCCCCGACTCGTTGACCAAGTCCGTACCGTTATCGACTTTTTCAACACTGTCGCGAATCAGGTCTTTGATTTCTTTAGCGGCACCGGC
>JBFHVZ010000151.1:0-9976 GCA_041589295.1 Pseudomonadales bacterium | reverse complement strand
TTGGTTTCTTTGGGTTGTTCTTTGGGTTGTTCTTTGGATTTGTTTTTAATGATCGGTCTTTTTTAAACGCGGTCTGGGTTTAAACAACGCATATAAAGCTAGGATAATCGCCCCTAACAGAAGTGCACCCAACAAAGGGACAATGCCCATCATGGCGGCTTTTACACCTTGAGTAAGTAATTCACCCAATGTGACGATCACAGCAGGTGCCAAGCTCTCGCCATTTGCCGCAGGGGTGAATAGCAAAACGGCAGGAATCAAACGTACGTATTGTTTTAAGTCACCGGGTTCCATGGGATCGGTCAGTTTAAACCAAGTCCACATCAACAATACTGCACAAACAAGATAAATGGCCCAAGCGGCTTGGTAAAACTCAAAGTACGCCATGAATGGTGAAATCCTTATATTTATTCAATCCAGATGATGTGATCTTCCCATTGGTCTTCTGGGATTTTGTCATCGGGAATGCCTTTTCTGCGCATGGAATGGTTGCGCTTGTGAATCATGTTTTTATCGCCACTGACCAAGTAATGCCACTTGGGCAGTTTTTTACCTTCGCTAATGCGACGGTAGGCGCAGGTTTCTGGCAACCAATGAAACGCTTCGACGTCTTCTGGTTTTAGCCAGACACAATTGGGCACCAACTCGTGACGTTGTTTGTATTCAGTACAGGAACAAGTTTCGCGATCCAAATAACGGCACACAATTTCGGTATAAAACACTTCGCCTGTGTCTTCGTCTTCTAACTTTTGCAAACAGCACTTGGCACAGCCGTCACACAGGCTTTCCCATTCTTCTTTGCTCATGTCCGTGAGCGCTTTGGTTTCCCAGAATGGTTTTTCTTTTTTGACCATAAATCTTTATTTGTTGGGCTGAAGCCAAACCTACTATACGAGCTTGCTCAGAGTGGCCCACGTAGTGTTTTGGCCATTGGGTACGCAAGCGAAATTAGCTGGATATTTATTCGCCTGCTAGCAGGCGCCCACAATTGTCTGCATATCTGATATTAAGAAATGTCGAGATAACGCGCCGACGTGTCTCGATCTAGATCCAGCAGATAGTCTTCGCGTGGCGGTGGCATTTGCAGAAAAAACCCTTTGTTCTCGATGTCTTCAAGAACGGTTTTCGCATCGGCGCGGCCTAACACTTTATCTTCGGTCAACATCAATGCCATGACTTCTTTCGGTGTACCAAAGATTTCTAACAGTTCTTTAGGAACACGCTTTAAGCCTTCAAGACGATCTGTGTATAGATAGGTCTCGTCTTTTTTGGTGCTTTTATAAACTGTGCATAGTCGTTTCATTTGTTTACTCGCTTACTGCTTCGCCAGTTTATTGAGTTTATCCAAAACGGGTTGACCTACCACGTCTTCACGCCAACCGCTTAGGGCGTCGTGCAACGGGAACGGCCCGTAGGGATAGCCTTGTCGCAGCATCCATTCTAGCTGTTTTTTGCGTGCCAACAGTTCGGGCGGCACGTCGAGCCTTTCGGCAATTTGATTCACTAATTTGCGCACGTCTTTAAACCACTCCCCAGCCGCTTGCGACAACGGGCGGTCCATGCGTGGTGGCCATTGTTCTTTGGGCGTGTCTTTACAGGCTTGCACCAATGCCACCATGGCCTCGCCTTCTTTGCGTAAGGTAGGCCCTTTAATGCCTTTTATTTTAGACAATTGGGCAACCGTTTGCGGCAAACGCATGGCTACTTCGATTAACAAGGCGTCGTTGATGATATGGCTTCTGGGCTTATCCAACACATGACAGCGCTCTTCGCGCCATTTTACTAGCTGAGCCAATACATTCAGCTGATGGCCTTTGAGCATCCACGCTTTTTTCACGCGTTCGTGACTGTAGCCTTCGGCCTGACTGACTAGCCAGTCGTCCAGCAAGGTGTCGCAGTCTGTGGTGAGCCAATGCAAACGGTCTAGCTCACGCAGGCGGGCTTCTAATATGTCCACCATAGGCAATAAGTAGTGCACGTCGTCAGCGGCATAGTGTTTTTGACTGTCGGTTAACGGGCGTTGTAGCCAGTCGCTGCGGGTTTCGCCTTTTTCAAGGTCGATGTCCAGCAGTGCTTTAACCAAACGCTGATAGCCCATGGCACCGCCGACACTGGCAAAGGAGGCGGCTAATTGGGTATCAAAAATCGGGCGGGGTAAAACACCCAAATTAGAGAAGAAAGCGTCTAGGTCTTCGCTGCAACTGTGCAGCACTTTCACCACTTGAGCAGAGGTAAAGACGTCTTTTAACGGCTGCCACTGGGTGATGCTCAAGGGGTCAATTAGGTAGGTGGTCTGGCCATCGTTAATTTGAATCAGGGCCAGCTTAGGATAGAAGGTGTCCACACGCATGAATTCGCTATCCAGGGCGATGCGGGGCACCGTTAGCCAGTTTGCAGCGGCATCGGCTAAGGCCTGGTTTGACTCGATTAGGGTGTAATTCATGGTTTGTGGTACTTACCGTCGCTCGGCGGATTCATCAGAGCAGCCTGATAAACAAGCTACTGGGCCGTAAAAGCGGCGGATTATACAGGAGTTCGGCCTGCCAGTGCATGGGCCAATGTGCCGCCATCCACATATTCCAGCTCGCCACCAAGGGGAACCCCATGGGCGATACGGCTGACCTTGACTCCTTCTACACGGGATAACAGCTGCTGAATGAACTGCGCCGTAGCCTCGCCTTCCACCGTGGGGTTCGTCGCCAGAATGACTTCCTGAGTGCCCTTTTCCACCACAAGGGTTTTCAGCAAATCCAGCCCCAATTGGTCTGGGCCAATGCCTTCGATGGGTGATAAACGGCCAAACAAAACGAAATACCGCCCGCGGAAACCGGCTTGCTCTAGTGCCAATACCTCGGCTGGTGTTTCTACCACACAGATCTGCTCGTCATTGCGCTTGGCATCGGTACACACAGGGCATAGCGGGTTTTCGGTCAGGTTACGGCACTGTTGGCAGTGACCCACTTTATCGAGAGCCTCGGACAAACTACTGACCAGCGTCTGTGCACCTGCTTTGTCTTTTTCGAGCAGGTACAAAGCCAAGCGCTGCGCCGACTTAGGCCCTACACCGGGCAGAATCGTCAGGGACTCGACTAACTGAGCAATTAAAGGACTTAGAGATGCCATTTTTATATTTTCAGTCTTTGTTGGGCTAAAGCCCAACCTACATAAGATCGCACGCTGAGCTCAACCGACATGCGGTCGCCCACGTACCCAAAACACTCGCTTCGCGAGCGGGGCACACTGAGCGGCCTCCTACATGCATCGCGTGCATGGCACGCTCCTACAAATAGCTTCAAACATGCTGCGACTTGGCTAAAAGCGTCGCTGACGAAGCCATACAAGGCTCGAACCATCACACCTGCAGAAGCGTAAGTGAGGCAGTCAGAGCGAGGCAAAAATTATCGAAAGACCGGAGTTTAGCTCCGCTAAATGAGGATCTTGAGAAAATTTTTAACAAAGCTCTGGCAACGCAACTAGCTTCTTACTAAAAAGGAAACTTCATACCACCTGGCAACCCCATCCCTTGAGTTAAAGCCCCCATCTTATCCTGAGTATTCGCTTCGATCTTACGCACAGCATCGTTTACCGCGGCTGCCAGCAGGTCTTCGATCAGCTCTTTGTCTTCTTCCATCAGGCTGTCGTCTAGGGTCACGCTTTTTACATCGTGACGACCGTTCATAACCACCTTCACCATGCCCGCGCCGGATTCGCCGGTCACTTCTGCATTGGCCAGTTCTTCTTGGGCCTTTTGCATTTTTTCTTGCATTTTTTGGGCTTGTTTCATGATGTTGCCCATGCCGCCTTTCATCATGGCTGTGCTCCTTATCTAAGAATTAGTGTTGAGGCTGAATAAAAACGTATTCGAAGCTGCCAGATCAAGGCAAAAATTACTGAAGAAGCGGAGTTTACAGGTAGTAAATGAGCATTCTGAAGGAATTTTTAACGCAGAGCTGGCGATGTAGATAGTTTTTAACAGCCTCAATCAATTGGTGTGATGGAATCGATTATAACCTGCGCATTAAACGCTTGTCGCAGGGCTAACACATTCGGGTCTTGCTCGATGGCCTGTACGGCTTGCGCCTGACGCTCGGCCTGTTGGCGCTGGACGCGCTGGGCCGGAGTCTCGTGCTGTATGGGACCTTCGATGACTTGGACACGGTAACGCTGCCCAAGGGCTTCACTTAGAATGTGCGCAAATTTTTGCTGATGCTGTTCGCCGAACAAACGCATGTGGCCCGCATCACTGTGGAATAGCAGCTCATCGCCATTCACTTTCACCAAACAACTGTTGGCTGCCAAGTTGCGCAGCATGCCTTCCACGGGAATGGCCGGAAAAATCAATGGCCAAGAGTCCGGCGATAGCGGCATAGCCAGCAGCTCGGAATAATCGGGCTGAGGTGCTGGTTCTGACTGGGGTGCTGGTTCTGGCTGAGGTGCTACTTGGGGTTCGGTCTGATTAGGATCTACTGTAAGAGGCTCGCCCCGAGCCGAACCAGGCTCGGAAACAAATTCGCTGGGCTCATCGTCCCATGGGGGGAGTTCATCGCTTCGAGGCGAAGCTCCTACAAGTGGTTCTTCCACAGGTGGCTCGTTCGCGGGCGCGGGGATTTCGCTCACAGGGTGAGCTCCTACCGGAGAAGCCTCAACCGGTGCGGCGGCAACAGATTCATTGGCTACTACGCTGCGTTTTAGCTGCGCCAGCTCAGGCTTTTTTATGGGTTCCTGAGCAGCACCTTGTCGCGCTTGCGGTAGCGGCACACCTTCGCCAACGGGGGCAAAGTTGATCATGCGCAGCAGGGTCATTTCCATGCCGCTGCGTGGGTCTGGTGCCAAAGGTAAATCGCGCTTACCGGTTAGGGCAATTTGATACAGCAGTTGGACGTGGGCTGGGCTCATGGCCTGTGCCAGCGTCATGACTTGTTCTTTGTCGCCTTGGCTGTTGTCCACAGCATCGGGCACGGCTTGAGCCACGGCGATGCGGTGCAGCAAGCCGATTAAATCCGCCAGCAAATTGTTAAAGTCCACCGCGTGTTCGGCCATTTGTGCAATTAACGCCATGGCTTGCGGCGCATCGGTTTCGGCCAAGGCAATGGCCAGTTGGAATACGCGACCACGGTCCACTGTGCCCAGCATGGTAGCCACGTCTTGTTCTTTGATTTGTCCTTCGCCGAACGCAATGGATTGGTCGGTCAATGACAGGGCGTCGCGCATACTGCCTTCGGCGGCGCGACCTAGCAGCCATAAGCCGGGTTCTTCGAAACTGACTTGTTCTTCGGCCAACACGGTTTTGAGGTAGCTGACGATGCGCTCGGGCGTCATGTTTTTCAGGCTGAACTGCAAGCAGCGCGACAAAATGGTTACGGGCAGCTTTTGCGGATCGGTCGTCGCCAGCAGGAATTTAACGTGCGGTGGTGGCTCTTCTAGGGTTTTTAACAGGGCATTAAACGAGTGGTTCGACAGCATGTGCACTTCGTCTATTAGGTAGACCTTGTAGCGGCCACGGGTGGGCGCATACTGCACGTTGTCTAGAATTTCGCGGGTGTCTTCGACCTTGGTGCGGGACGCCGCATCCACTTCGATCAAATCAACAAAGCGGCCTTCGCTGATCTCGCGGCAGCTGTTACACACGCCACACGGCTCAGAGCTGATGCCTTCGTCGCAGTTCAGGCACTTGGCCAGAATACGGGCGATGGTGGTTTTACCGACGCCACGGGTGCCGGTGAATAAATAGGCGTGGTGCAAGCGCTGGTTATCTAAGGCGTTGATGAGGGCGCGCAGCACATGCTCCTGCCCTACCATGTCCTTGAAGAATTGCGGACGCCATTTACGCGCCAGTACCTGATAACTCATGCGTTTGCTCGCTAGGTTGCCCTAACACCCTGATTTAAGAGAAAAATTGCACCCGATGATATAGCAAGGTCGGGCCGGACGAAAGCGACTGCGGCAAACTGAGGCTGAATGTTAATCTGGCTGAGATTTGATCAACAGCTCCGCGACAAACGCATCTTGCGGTTGATCTAGTCCGTGGCCCTGCTGATAGCCAAGGCTAAGCTGCCAGCCCATCACCAAACATGCTTGCTGCGCAATGATCAGTCCCAAGCCGAGACCGTCGGTTCTCGATGCTGCTATGAACGGTACCTTTGAGCTTGCCTGCGGCACATTTGATACGGGATTGCCTAAACAATTGGTTAGCCGAATACTCAAGCCATCGGCGCGGGCCGTCGCCTGAATGATCAAGTTTCCCTGCCCATGAAACAGGCCATTGCGAATTAAGTTGTTCAATACGATTTTAATGACCGTTTGCGGCGCGAAAATTTTTAATTCATCAGCAATATCAAGTTTCACGCCTGTCGATTGCGTGTCGCTATTTAGAGCGGTTTGTTGTTGCGTGACTAACTCGGCCACAAGCGCTTTTAGCGCCAGCGAATCTGGCGATTCAGCGGCTGCTTCATTTTGCCAAATCGCCAATAGCGTTTGGGTTAGCTCCAGCATGTGCGTATTGGCTTTGCGAATGACCGCTAATTTTCCAGTGATGGCATCCGAAAATTGTTTTTCATTTTGCGCAGCCTGCGCATCCAACACATCCAGTGCTGCTCTCACCACCGCCATGGGGGTGCGTAATTCGTGATTCAAACTTTTCATTAATAAACGTTCTTGCTGATTTTTTTCTTCCAGCAAGCGCTTAGCGTTTTGCCATTCTTGTGCGATCCATTTGAACTCTTCAAATCTAATGTCAGCATTGTGGATGTCAGAATGCTCAGCGTCCGGCTGTTGCACTAACATCACTAAGGTTTTCACGGGTTGCAAGGTCACTTTGTACAACCACAAAGCAATGATCAGCATAAAGCCCAGCGTGAGCAGAATGATCAAAAGCACAAGTTGTTGAACATCCAGACCGGGTAATTGTTGGTCGGCATCAAGATCAAAGGCATGTAAAACAATCAAATCGTTGTTACAACATTGCAAGAGTAAACGCACACCGTAGTAATACATGTTCTGCTCTTGCCATTGCTCAACCGTGGAAAAAGAGGTTGCAAGATTGGACGGCAAAAACTGATCGCTAAAATACACCTGCCGAAAATGTTCGATTTCGGGCAAAGTCTTGGTTTTTTCTACTTGTTGCTGAATGCGCTGAGCGTCTTCCCACAAATAGTATTGCGCAGCGTCATCCATGCCGTGATTATATAAATAGGGAATTAACAGCGATAACGCAGCGGCGAACACAATGGCGGAGGCCATGAGTGTCCATGCAAAAAAACGAGCTAATGTTAATTTGCTTTGAGTTGTAGAATGAAATGCAGGGCTTTCTTTCATTTCTATCTCGTATTCTATTTCTAAACCGCTTTCTAAATCGCTTTCTAAATCGCTTTCTAAATCGCTTTCTAAACCGCTTTCTAAACTGCTTTCTAAATCGCTTTCAAAGCCACTTTAAAACCAGGCCGACACCGCGCTCGGTATGCAACAAAGGCTGTTCAGATTCTGAATCCAATGTTTTGCGTAAACGATAGGTGAGCATTTTCAGAGCATCGTTCGACGGCATGCCGTCCGGCCACAAGGTTTCTTCTATTTTTTCTTTGCTCACCACGTTGGGACTGTGTCGCGCCAGCAACAACAATAGCGTCCATTCGTCAGGACTCAGCTTGAGTACTCTGTCTGCGCGTTGTGCATGTCTGTTGGCAACTTGAATGTGTAAATCACCAACATTCAGAGCATGACCCTTTTTCCCTGTGGTTTGCAGCGACTGTAAACGCAACACCAGTTCCTGCATTGCAAAGGGTTTAACTAAATAGTCGTCTGCGCCGGCCTCGAAACCGATGATTTTATCTTCGAGGGTGTGCATGGCGGTCAACATGATACAGGGCGTGCTTAACCCTTGTTGACGCACCATACGACATAATTCAACGCCGCTTTTGCCCGCTAAATTCACGTCTAAAATAAGCGCGTCGTAGGATTGTTTTTGCAGCTGCGACCAAGCCGCTTCGGCATTATCAAAGTAATCGCACTCGATATTGCAGGTGAGAAGGTATTCCATTACCAACTCGGCTAAATCATGTTCATCTTCAACTAATAAAACCAGCATAAGCCTGCGCTATTCTTTTTGTTCAAACACTATGTCGCCACCGACTATGGTGAACGTCACTAGTGTGTTTTTTATGTCGGTAACGGGAATTTCAAACAGGTTGCGGTCGATGACGGTGAAGTCGCCTTTTTTACCGACCTCAATGGAGCCTGTCACATCGTCTTGTCCCATGGTGTAAGCACCGTTAATGGTGTACGCGCGAATCACCGCATCTAAACTGGGCAAACTTTGGTGGCCTCGGGTTAACGAGTTTTGCATACCAACAAATGGCGACAGCGTACTGACATCCCAGTCACTGCTCAAGGTGATGGTGGCGCCCGTGTCGTAAATGTCTTTTACCGGCAATTGTTGATAAGCCCGCTGACCAATTAACGGTTCCATTTCGTGATGATGTTCAGGCTTGGTGAAATCGCCCGCCAATTGAAAATCGGCAATGACGTTTAATTGTTTGAATCTCGGTTTATCTTGTTCGCTGACCATTTCCACATGGGTTAAACGATGTCGTGCAGCGGACTTTTGATTGTGTTCGATGGCGTTTAACGCTTCGCGCACACCACGATCACCTATGGTGTGAATGTGCATATTAAAGCCCACATCGCCCAGCGCTTTTACGTATTTGCCTAAACGGGATTCACTAAAATAGTTTAAGCCGCGGGGACCCACTTCGGTAAAGTATTCTTGATAAGGCGCTAACAAAGCCGCCGTTGTATTGTGTGTGATGCCGTCGCTATACAGTTTAATTTGATTCATGCGCAACATGCGATTGGTGTCGTTGCTGTAAAAACTCGTTAACGTTGCGATTTGTTCTTCGTCGTTTAAATCTGGGTACGCCCACAAACTTAAAACCGTGCGTGCGGTCAGGGTGCCTTCCGCTTCGGCGCGCAGCCATGCTTGTTGATAACCCCGTTGCCAATACACCCGTGCATCCACAATGGAGGTAATGCCATTGGCGGCTACAGATTCTAACCCCATAAGCAAACTGTCGTAAGCTTCGTTGATGGTGTGTGCGGTTGGCGTAAGCGCTAAATGAAATGCTTGGTCGCCTGCGTTATCGAGCAAGATACCGCTGGGTTGGCCGTCATCCCATTTTAAAATAGCGCCGCCGACAGGCTGTTTGCTATCGGCGTGAATGCCCAATAGTTGCAACGCTTTCGTATTGACCCACGCGGAATGGGAAGTGGCCTCCATAATGGCAATGGGGCGATCTGTGGGCAGCGAATCCAAAAGCGTTTTCGGTGCGCGCTGTGATTCGGTCAGCGTCAGTAAACTATGACCCCACGCCAGCAACCATTCGTCACTTGTGCCTGCGTCTTGTTTCAAATAGGTTTCTAATTGGTTTAACCACTGGTTAATGCTGCCTGTTTCGTCGAGCACACAGGTAAAGTTTTCCACCGCTGCTTCCAATGGATGCAAATGGGTATCGTGAATACCCGGCAGTACCATTTGCCCTGCTAAATTTAAGATGTAGCTTTGCTCGTTTTCATAGGCTAGCGCCGCTTGATTTGTCCCCACGTAGAGAATTTCATCCCCTTCCACCACCACGGCTTGTGCCCAAGGTTGTTGTGGATTGACGGTGTAGACTTGCCCGTGGGTCAAGATCAAACGCTGATAATCACGCTCTTTTTGCGATGATTCGTTGGCCGATTGCGCAACGCAGCCAACCATTGAACTGGCGAATGCGCCAGTTAAGACGGTAGTCGCCAGAAGATGGCCTAGAAATTGGAATGGCGGTTTGCGAGTCTGCATGCTGTCTCTCCCACGCTGGGTTTGAGTGAAAGACATGAGCTTAAGTCTAGTTGGGTAACAGTAAGGTAACGGGGATTTAGGCCTGTCACGCTTCTTTTTCAATGTTTCTTATGCAACGCCCACTTCCACATTGCTTCTTCGCGCTCCACA